>DASQPA010000082.1:0-22501 GCA_035644215.1 Thermoanaerobaculia bacterium | reverse complement strand
CCCCCGCCCCCTCCTCCATGTCGGCTGCGGCCGTTCGCCGCTCCCGGGCTGGGTCAACATCGACCTCCAGCCGCTCCCCGGGGTCGACGTGGTGGCCGACGTGACCCGGGGGTTGGAGTTCACGGACTGCCGCGCCGTTTTCGCCGAGCACTTCCTGGAGCACCTGGCGGTCGAGCAGGCGCTCGACTTCCTTCTGGAGGCCCACCGCGCCCTTGGTCCGGACGGCTGGCTGCGACTCTCCACCCCCAATCTCGAATGGGTGCTCGCCGCCGTCTACGACCGGCGCTTCAGCCGGGAGGGGCGGATGCGCTCGGCCCTGGCGGTCAACCGCGGCTTCTATGCCTGGGGGCACCGCTTCCTCTGGGACCGTTGTCTCCTGGAGGAGGCGCTCGCCGCCGGCGGCTTCTCCCCCCTCCGCTGGTGCACCCATGGGGTCAGCGAGCTGCCGTTCTTCCAGGGCCTCGAACGGCACGAGGTCTATGCGGACACCCCGGACCTGCCGCACGTCCTGATCGTCGAGGCGGCCAAGGGCGAGCCCCGGCCCGAACGGCTCGCCGACCTCCGTATCCTCGTGCGCCAGGTCTTCTCCAGCCACCTATCGGTTCGTTAGTCTTGCCGCAACTTCTTTGGATTCAACCTCTTTCGAGCCATTCCTATGGCGGAGAGTCATATTTAGCGACTCTTTTGGGGATCACGGAAGGTAATTTCGACAAATTGCTTCGCAGGGCTTGACAGGGTCAACTCGGCTCATAGAATAGCCCCCCTACAACGTGTTGGCGTCTGCCCGTTCGGTAGTAGGCATGGAGTCCGGTCGACTCTTCGTTTGCAAAAGTTACTATGGCCCGACCGCACCACACCGTCATCTTCGTCCCGCACGCCCGCGCCAAGCTGCGCAAATGGCGGGTCACGAATCTGCAGATCGGCCTCGCCGCCGGAGCCTTCCTCACTCTTACCCTTGCTGCCGTCTTCGTCCTCTGGTTCCACTTCCGTACCGGCTTGAATCCTGACGAGCTCGCCCGCCTGAAGCGCGAGAACGAGAAGCTGCGCGAGGTCAACCAGTCGTTCGAGAGCGGTATCAAGAAGCTGCAGCAGCGGCTGGTGGACTACGAGGACCGCACCCGGCAGCTGGCCATCGTCGCCGGCGTCGAGAACCTCGGGGTGGGCGGCGACGTGGCGGCGAACGGCGAGGCCGGCGTGGGCGGCACGACCCTGGACGAGGCGAGCGCCCCCGACCTGGTCGCCATGGAGGCCCGCGCCCGGCAGCTCTCCGGCCGGCTCGACACGGTGGGGACCAAGCTGGAGGAGCGGGTGCGCTGGATCTCCTCCACTCCTGCCATCGCGCCGGTCAAGGGGATCCTGACCAGCAGCTTCGGCTACCGCTCCGATCCGATGACCGGCGAGCGCGGCATCCACCAGGGGGTGGACATCGCGGCGCCCCCGGGCCAGCCGGTCCGCGCCAGCGCCGACGGCATCGTGATGCGCGCCGGCGAGGTCACCGGCCTCGGCCGCGCCGTCTACCTGGCGCATGGCTACGGCCTGGTCACCCGCTACGGCCACATGTCGCGGGTCGACGTCCGGCCCGGCCAGCGGCTGAAGCGGGGCGACGTCCTCGGCCTCGTCGGCAATACCGGACGCTCGACCGGCTACCACCTCCACTACGAGGTGCGGCTGGACGGCGAGCCGGTCAATCCGCTGGGCTACATCCTCGACGACGCCGGCGCGGCGTATTAGGGGCCGCCGCCCCGGACGGCAGGGCAGGCACGGGGGCCTGCCCCTACCAGCCGGCTCGGGGGAATCTTTCTGCTACACTGAAGGTTGAATTCCTCCGCGGGGATGGCCCGACCGGCCCCCAGTTGCGGCCCCGTACCTCGATCGTTCCCTGACCTGGCCTCTGACCCGACGAGACTTATGATCAACAAAGTCCTTACCTCGATTTTCGGCAGTCAGCACGAGCGCGACGTCAAGAAGATTCAGCCCCTGGTGGCGGCGATCAACGCCTTCGAGCCGGAGATCCAGGCCCTGTCGGACGCCGCGCTGCGCGAGAAGACGGCGGAATTCCGCCGCCAGCTCGACAACGGCGCCGAGATCGACGACCTCCTCATCCCGGCCTTCGCCGTGGCCCGCGAGGGAGCCCTCCGTACGCTCGGCATGCGCCCCTTCGACGTCCAGCTGATGGGCGGCGTCGTCCTCCATCGCGGCCGCATCGCGGAGATGAAGACCGGCGAGGGCAAGACCTTGATGGCCACCCTGCCGGTCTACCTGAACGCCCTGGCCGGCAAGGGTGTGCACGTCGTCACCGTCAACGACTACCTGGCGCGCCGCGACTCGGATTGGATGGGCCGCATCTACCGCTTCCTGGGCCTCTCGGTCGGGGTCATCCAGCACGACCTGCCGGACGACGTGCGCAAGGCCTCCTACTTAGCCGACGTCACCTACGGCACCAACAACGAGCTGGGCTTCGACTACCTGCGCGACAACATGAAGTTCGACCTGGAGTCGATGGTCCAGCGCGGCCACCACTACGCCATTGTCGACGAGGTCGACTCGATCTTGATCGACGAGGCGCGCACCCCGCTCATCATCTCGGGTCCCTCCGAGGAGTCGGTCGACAAGTACTACGCCATCGACCGCGTCATCCCCCGCTTGAACCGCGGCGAGGAGATCGAGGAGAAGGACGGCAGCAAGCACACGACGGGCGACTTCCTGGTCGACGAGAAGGGGCACTCGGTCTCGCTCACCGACCAGGGGGTGGAGCGGGTCGAGCAGCTGCTCGGCATCCGCAACCTCTACGAATCGGAGAACATGGAAGTCCTGCACGGGGTCAACCAGGGCTTGCGCGCCCACCACCTCTACAAGCGCGACGTCGAGTACCTGATCAGGGACGGCAAGGTGGTGATCGTCGACGAGTTCACCGGCCGCATGATGGAGGGCCGGCGCTGGTCGGACGGCCTGCACCAGGCGGTCGAGGCCAAGGAGGGGGTGAAGATCGAGCGCGAAAACCAGACGCTCGCCACGATCACCTTCCAGAACTACTTCCGGATGTACAAGAAGCTCGCCGGCATGACCGGCACCGCCGACACCGAGGCCTCGGAGTTCGGGGAGATCTACAAGCTGGACGTCACGGTCATCCCCACCAACCGGCCGATGATCCGCGACGACCGCGCCGACCTCGTCTACCGCACCGCACCGGAGAAGTGGACCGCCGTGGTCGAGGAGATCCGCGACTGCCACCAGCGCGGCCAACCGGTCCTCGTCGGCACCGTCTCGATCGAGAAGAGCGAGATGGTGTCGAAGATGCTCAACCGGCCGCCCCGCGTGCCGCACGTGGTCTTGAACGCCAAGTTCCACGAGCGCGAGGCGTCGATCGTCGCCCAGGCCGGCCGCAAGGGGGCGGTGACCATCGCCACCAACATGGCCGGGCGCGGCACCGACATCGTGCTCGGCGGCAACCCCGAGGGGCTGGCCCGGTCGGAGGCCAACCCCGAGGCCGAGCCGGAGGCCTACCAGGCGGCCCTCGCCCGCTACACCGAGTCGTGCATCGGCGAGCGCGAAGAGGTGCTCGCCGCCGGCGGCCTCCACATCCTGGGCACCGAGCGCCACGAGTCGCGGCGCATCGACAACCAGCTGCGCGGCCGCTCCGGCCGCCAGGGCGATCCCGGCTCCTCGCGCTTCTACCTGTCGCTCGAAGACGACCTCATGCGCATCTTCGGCTCCGACCGCATCAAGGGGATCATGGGCCGGCTGGGCATGGAGGAGGGCGAGCCGATCGAGCACAACATGGTGAGCAAGGCGATCGAGCGGGCCCAGAAGCAGGTCGAGGGGAGGAACTTCGAGACCCGCAAGCACCTGCTCGAATACGACGACGTGATGAACAAGCAGCGGGAGGCGATCTACCAACTGCGCAAGGACACGCTGGAGGGGCGGGAGGGGCGCGACTACGTCATGGGGATCACCTCGGACATCGTCGACTCCCTGCTCACCGCCCACTGTCCGGACAAGGACGATCCGGGCGATTGGGACTTCTCCGGCCTGCGCACCGAGCTCCTCGCCTATTTCAACCTCGGCGGCCAGGAGCTCCCGGGCGACTTGGAGCAGATGGGCCTGGAGGAGCTGCGCACCCGGTTGAACGAGACGCTGGAGGCGCGCTACGCCGACAAGGAGACCCGGCACGAGCCCGAGATCATCCGCAGCTTCGAGCGGGCGATCATGCTCCACGCCGTGGACATCGCCTGGAAGGACCACCTGCTGGCCCTCGACCACCTGAAGGAGGGCATCGGCCTGCGCGGCTACGGCCAGCGCGATCCGCTCCAGGAGTACAAGAAGGAGAGCTATGAGCTCTTCGAGGCGATGCGCGAGCGGGTGGAGAACGACATCATCGAGCGCCTCTTCCGCTACGAGCCGATGACCGAGGAGCAGATGGCCGAGCAGCGCCGCCGCCGGGAAAGGGTGGCGGCGCCGAAGATCCAGCTCTCCGGCCCCTCCCCCGAGTCGCAGGGCGCCAGCAAGCCGCCGCAGGCGGTCGCCAAGGACAAGGTGGGGCGCAATGACCCCTGCCCCTGCGGCTCCGGCAAGAAGTACAAGAAGTGCCACGGGGCGGCGGTGACGGTGGGGTAGGGTAGGGTAGGGTTTCAACACGGACGGACACGGACGCTCCACGGACGAACACGGACGAGGTTCCGGGCTGTTCGGGCTCGTCCTTGTTCGTCCGTGTCCGTCGGTGTTCGTCGGGCGGGGGTGAGGGCCCCCCCGCCGTGATATCCTCTCGGTCCATTCAAATGCCTGTACCCCCTCGCACGAGGACCCCATCGGCGTAATGAACGACACGGAACCGCGCCTCGCCCTGACCTTCGACGACGTCTCGATCGTCCCCGGCTTCTCCCATGTCCACCCCAACGAGGTGGACCTTAGAACCCAACTCAGCCGCGGCATCGCCATGAACATCCCGATCCTCTCGGCGGCGATGGACACGGTGACCGAGTCGCGCCTGGCCATCGCGCTCGCCCAGGAGGGGGGAATCGGCATCGTCCACAAGAACCTGCCCATCGAGGCCCAGGCCGAGGAGGTCGACAAGGTCAAGCGGAGTGAGGCGGGGATGATCGTCGACCCGGTGACCATGCGCCCCGACCAGAGCATCCGCGAGGCGCTGGCGGTGATGGCGCGCTACAAGATCTCGGGCGTGCCGGTGACCTCGGAGGAGGGGCACCTGGTCGGCATCCTCACCAACCGCGACCTCCGCTTCGAGGACGACCTGAACCGGCGGATCGGCGACCTGATGACCAAGGAGAACCTCATCACGGTGGCGGAGGGGACGACCCTCGAACAGGCCAAGGCCTCCCTCCACAAGCACCGGATCGAGAAGCTCCTGGTGGTCGACGCCCAGGGCAACCTGAAGGGCCTGATCACGGTCAAGGACATCCAGAAGATGATGCAGTACCCCAGCGCCTGCAAGGACGAGCTCGGTCGCCTGCGGGTGGGGGGAGCGGTCGGGGCGTCGGGCGATTTCCTGGAGCGCGCGGCGGCCCTCGTCCGGGCCAAGGCCGACCTCCTGGTCCTCGACTCCTCGCACGCCCACAGCGAGGGGGTGCTCCAGGCGGCCGCCCGGCTGCGCGAGCGCTTCCCCGAGGTCCAGCTGGTGGTCGGCAACGTCGCCACCCGCGAGGGGACCCTGGCGCTCATCGAGCGCGGCGCCGACGCGGTCAAGGTCGGTATCGGGCCGGGGAGCATCTGCACCACCCGCATCGTCACCGGGGCGGGCCTGCCGCAGATCACCGCGGTTCTGGATTGCGCCCGGGCGGCCGCCGAGCACGGGGTGCCGGTGATCGCCGACGGCGGCATCAAGTTCTCGGGCGACCTGTCGAAGGCGATCGCCGCCGGCGCCCACTCGATCATGATCGGCTCGCTCTTCGCCGGCACCGAGGAGAGCCCGGGGGAGACCATCCTCTACCAGGGGCGGACCTACAAGGCCTACCGCGGGATGGGGTCGCTGTCGGCCATGGCCAAGGGCAGCGCCGAACGCTACTTCCAGGAGGAGAGCAGCGGCAGCCTCTCGAAGCTGGTGCCGGAGGGCATCGAGGGCATGGTGCCGTACAAGGGAACCGTCCACCAGATGCTGCCGCAGCTGACCGGCGGCCTGCGCTCCGGGATGGGGCTCGCCGGCTGCGCCTCGATCGCGGAGCTGCGCACCAAGGCGCAATTCGTCCGCATCTCCCCCGCCGGGTTGAAGGAGAGCCACGCGCACGACGTGGTGATCACCAAAGAGGCGCCCAATTACTGGGTGGAACGATAGGGCTCAGGACCCTGTCGGCAATCCCTTCCCCACGCCCCTCGGGTCACACCGCGCCAGGATAGACCGATGGTGGTGGTCCGCAACAGACGTCCCCGGTTGATCGGGCGGGTCGTCTCCCATTACCGCATCCTGGAGCACCTGGGCGGCGGCGGGATGGGAGTGGTCTACAAGGCCGAGGACGCGAAGCTCCACCGGACCGTCGCTCTCAAGTTCCTCGCCGCCGAGCTGACCCGCAACCCGGCCGCCAAGGAGCGCTTCCTGCACGAGGCGCGGGCGGCCTCCGCCCTGGACCATCCCAACATCTGCACCATCTTCGAGGTCGACGAGACCCTGGAGGGGCAGCTCTACCTCGCCATGGCCTTCTACGATGGCGAGACCCTGGAGGACCGCATCTTCCGCGGGCCGCTCCCCCCGGTCGAAGCGATCGACATCGCCCTCCAGGTGGCGCGGGGGCTCGCCCGCGCCCACGAATCGGGGATCATCCACCGGGACGTCAAGCCGGCCAACATCATCGTCACCCTGCGCGGCGAGGCCAAGATCGTCGACTTCGGGCTCGCCAAGCTCGCCGGCCAGGTGGGCCTGACCCGCACCGGCGCCTCGATGGGCACGCCCACCTACATGTCCCCCGAGCAGGCGGACGGCAAGGCGGTCGACTTCCGGACCGACCTCTGGTCGCTCGGGGTCCTCCTCTACGAGATGGTGACCGGGAGGAAGCCGTTCTCGGGCGACCACCCGCAGGCGATCCTTCACGCTCTGCTCCACAGCGAGCCCGAGCCGCCGAGCCGCCTGGTGCCGGCCGTCTCCCAGGCGCTGGAGCGGGTGATCGCCGGCTGCCTGACCAAGGATCCCGGCCGGCGCTACGCGAGCGCCCAGGAGCTGATCGCCGCCTTGACACCGCTCCTCGAAAGCAGCCAGGAGGTCACCTTGGGCCCCGGGGTGCCGCCGCCCGCCGTTTCGCCGACGCGGCCCACGCGGCCGGCACGCCGGCCGCCGGTCCGCGCGGTCGTCGCCCTGCTCCTCCTCCTCTGCCTCCTCGCCTTGGGCGGCGCCTATTTCCTGCGGCGCGGTCTCGTTTCCGCCTCGCCGGGCGCATCGCCCTCCGGCTTCGACAGCCGGCGCATCGCGGTCCTCCCCTTCGAGAACCTGGGCCCCCCGGAGGACGCCTACTTCGCGAGCGGCATCACCGAGGAGATCACCAGCCGCCTGGCGTCCATTCACGGCCTGGCGGTCATCTCCCGCACCAGCGCCCTGCAGTACGAGAAGGTGCGCAAGAGCATCCGCGAGATCGGCCGCGAGCTGGGGGTCGATTACGTGCTCGAAGGGAGCGTGCGCTGGGAGCACCCCCCCCTCGGGTCACGCGGCCCGAGCCACGTCCGCGTCACCCCGCAGCTCATCCGGGTCGCCGACGACACCCACCTCTGGGCGGAACGCTACGACCGCACCGCGGACGAGATCTTCAAGGTCCAGTCCGACATCGCCGAGCGGGTGACCGCGCAGCTGAACATCCACCTGCTGCAGCCCGAGCGGCAGTTCCTGGGCAGCCGGCCGACGGCGAACCTCGAGGCCTACCAGGCCTACCTGCGCGGCCGCGTCCACCTGACCGGCTTCGCGACGCTCTATTCGCAGGAGGCCGGGATCAAAGCGTCGCAGGCCTTCGAGAGGGCCGTCGCGCTCGACCCCGGGTTCGCCGAGGCGTGGGCCGGCCTGGCGCTCACCGACGCCTCGATCTTCCAGGGCGGGTTCGATCCGTCGCACCGGTTCCTCGATCGAGCCAAGCTCGCGGTCGACCGCTCCCTGTCGCTCGCGCCGCAGCTCCCCGACGCCCACATCGCCAAGGGGTACTATCTCTATTGGAGCGCGCGCTCCTACGACGCGGCCATCCGCGAGCTCACGATCGCCGCGGCCGCCCCCTCGAAGCGGGGGGAGGTCGCCGAGGCCATGGGCTACATCAGGCGGCGGCAGGGGCGCTTCGAGGAGTCGATCGCCGAGCTCGAGAAGGCCTTCGCGCTCGACCCGCGCAATCCCAACCTGGCGCTCAGCATGGGCGAGATCGAGATGCTGCTGCGCCACTACGACCGGGCCGAGCGCTACCTGGACACCTCGATCGCCGTCGACCCGGACCAGCTCATCGGCTACCTGCAGAAGTCGTCCAACCGGCTGCTGTGGAGGGGCTCGGTCGCCGAGGCGCGGGAGATCCTCGCCGCCGCTCCCCCCGCAGACGATCCCTACATGGCCCTCGCCGCCTTTTCCCTCGACACCTTCGAGCGCAGCTACGACAAGGCCCTGAAGCAGCTGCAGGCGATCCCCCTCGTCTCCTTCTCCGATGCCGACTTCGTCTATCCCAAAGCTCTGCTGATGGGCGAGCTGCTGCGCCTGCGCGGCGAGCCGCAACCCGCTCGCGCCGCCTTCGAGGAAGCCCGGCAGATCCTCGAGCGGAAGCTTCTGGCGCAGCCCGGAGATGCGCGCCTGCACAGCGCGCTGGGGATCGTCTTCGCCGGCCTCGGACGGCGCGCGGAGGCCCTCCGCGAGGGCCGGCTCGGCGTGCGGTTGAATCCGATCGAGAGCGACGCCATCGGCGGCACCCAGAGGCGTCTCGAGCTCGCCCAGACCTACGCCCTCCTGGGCGACGGCAAGGCGGCAAGCGAGCAGCTCGCCTACCTGCTCTCCCACCCCGCGCTCCTCTCGGTCCCCTGGATCCAGCTCGACCCGGCCTGGGACCCCATCCGCAACGATCCCAGCTTCCGGAAGCTCCTCCAGGCCGGCTCCTGAGGCCCCGAGGCGACACCACCTTCAGGCGGCCTGCTGCGAGGCAAGCTGGACCCGCGCCAGCCGTTCGAGCTCCGGCGAGGCGCGGAGGGGGTCGGGGGTCCGCAGCATGCCGCGAACGTTGCGGACGATCTGCACGGGGGTCATGATCAGCCCCCAAGGGAAGCCCCACCACCCAAGCACGAGGCTGAACAGGAGCGCCTGGACCTGGCTCTTCGTGCCGCAGCTCTTGCAGGAGACTTGGGGCGTGCTCTTCCACGAGGTCAGGAACAGCGCCGACCAGACCTGGTGGGCGGTGAAGACGTCGACGGGCCCCGACCCCTGGCATTTCGGGCAGGTGCCCATGTGGAGCTTCTGCACGAAGGCGTCGACGTTCCCCTCTGCGGCAGACTCTGGGAACACACGAGGAGCCGGCCGCGGATCAGGCAGCGCTCGTTACAGAATCGGAGATTTCCCTCCTGCTTGCCACCGAACACAAGGGTCGCTTTGCAATAGGCGCAGCTCGCCATCCTCGACCTCCTTGCACGTCATTTGTGTGGCGAAAGTCTACCAGCCTGGGGCTCGTACGACCAGGGGTCCTTCTTCGGCTACACTACCGGCCCATGAAAAACTCGCTCGTGGGAATCGGGATCGGCGCGCTGCTCTGCGCGCTCAACGCAGGGGGGGCCTACGCCGTGGAAGGGAAGTGGACGCCGGAGCAGTTGCTCGAACACGATCCGCAATGGCTCCGGGAGCAGGGGCTCACGCTGCCGCCCGGGGAGCTGTGGAGCCGCGACGGCGCCGGCCTCCTCGCAGCGGCGGTCAAGGTCGACGGCTGCTCGGCCGGGATCGTCTCGGCCGCGGGGCTGGTCATCACCAACCATCACTGCGCCTTCGGCATCCTCCAGAAGCACTCGACCCCGGAGCGCGACCTCATCACCCACGGCTTCCTCGCCGCTTCCCGGGCCGAGGAGCTGGCCGGAGAGGGGGCGCGGGCGACCGTCCCCCACCAGGTGAGCGACGTCACCGCCGACATCCTCGCCGCCGTGCCGGCCGGGGCGGACGACCTGGCGCGCTATCGCGCCATCGAGCGCCGGCAGAAGGAGCTGGTGGCGGCCTGCGAGGCCCGGCCCCATCGGCGCTGCGAGGTGGCGGCCTTCGACGGCGGGGTGCGCTATCTCCGCTTCGAGAACCTGGAGTACCCCGACCTGCGGCTGGTCTATGCGCCGCCCCGCGCGGTCGGCGAGTATGGCGGCGAGGTCGACAACTGGAGCTGGCCGCGCCATACCGGCGACTTCGCCCTGCTGCGGATTTACGCCGGCCCCGACGGCCAGCCCGCCCCGCGTTCGGTGGCGAACGTCCCCTATCAGCCGCAGCACTTCTTTCCGATGGCGAAGCAGGGGGTCGCGCCCGGCGACTTCGTGATGCTCGCCGGCTACCCCGGGACCACCTTCCGGTCGCTCACCGCCGCCGAGATGCGCGAGCGCGCCGAGCTCTTCTTCCCCCAACATGCCGCGCTCTACCGCGCCTGGATCGACCTCATGGAGACGGCCGCGGCGCGCGACGCAGCAGCGCGGATCGCCCTCGCCGACCGCATCAAGAGCCTTGCCAACCGGGAGAAGAACGACCGTGGCCAGGTGGCGGGGATCGCGCGCGGCCGGCTGCTCGACCAGAAGGAGGCAGGCGAGCGGGAGGTCCTCACCTGGGCCGGGAAGCGTCCCGACCAGCAGATGGCGGTCGCCGCCCAAGCCGAGCTCGCCGCCCTCGTCGAGAGGCGCCGGGCGAGTTGGGAACACGATTTCCTCCTCGAACAGATGCGCGCCGGGCCGAAGCCGCTGGATCTCGCCCTGACCCTCGTCCGCTGGGCCGGCGAACGGGCCAAGCCCGACCTCGAGCGCGAGCCCGAATACCAGGACCGGAACCACGAGCGCCTGGCCGAGCGCGTCCGGCTCGATCAGAAGCGGATGCACCCGCCGACCGAGGAGGCGCTCCTCGCCGACCTCCTCGCCCGTCTCGCCGCCCTGCCGCCGGAGCACGCGGTCCCGGCGGTCGCCCAGCTCCTGAGCGGGGCCAAGGACCTCGCCGGCAGTGCCGGCACTGCCGCGGTGGCCCACCGGGTCCTTTCCGGCACCCGCGTCACCGATCTCACCGAGCGGATGAAGATGCTCGACGAGCCGGAGGCGGTGCTCCGTGCCCGGAAGGACCCGCTCCTCGACTTCGCCTTCGCTCTCGACCGCGAGCTGCTGCGGCTGAAAGAGCAGGAGGACCGCAACAAGGGGGCGATCTCGCGCCTGCGGCCGGCCTGGCGGCGGGCGGTGATCGCGCATGCCGGCAAGCCCGTGGCGCCGGACGCCAACGGCACCCTGCGGGTGAGCCTCGCCCACGTCCAGGGCTACAGCCCGCGCGACGCGGTCTTGATGCAGCCGCAGACGACCGTCTCCGGGGTGGCCGAGAAGCATACCGGAGAGGAGCCGTTCCACGCCCCGGCCGAGCTGCTCCGCGCCGCCCCTCAGGCCGCGAAGAGCCGCTGGGCCGATCCGCGTCTCCACGACGTGCCGGTCAACTTCCTGGCCGATGCCGACACCACCGGCGGCAATTCCGGCAGCCCGGTCCTGAACGGCCGCGGCGAGCTGGTGGGGGTCAACTTCGACCGCGTCTGGGAGAATGTCGCCAACGACTTCGGCTACGATCCCCAGGTGGCGCGCAACGTCAGCGTCGACACCCGCTACCTCTTCTGGATTCTCGACACCCTGCACGGCGAAGCGGCGCGGGGGCTCTTCCAGGAGATGGGGATCGACCGTCCCTGAAGTGAGAACGGACATGGCCCACGGCTGGGAAGGCGAGAAGGTCCGGCTGGTGCCGCTCGACAAGGCGCGGCACCTGGAGAACGCGCTCCTCTGGATCAACGATCCGGAAGTGACGGCCTGGACCCTGGTCGGCGACTCGCCGCTCGCCCGCCTCGCCGAAGAGGAGTTCTTCGACCGCGTCACCCGCGGTGGCGCTGCCGCCAACGCCGCCGACACCGATGCCCACTTCGCCGTCGAAACGCTCGACGGCGAGCATATCGGCTTCTCCGGCCTCCACCGCATCGACTGGAGAAACGGCTTCGCCATGACCGGCACGATCCTCGGCCGGCGCGACCTCTGGGGCCAGGGCTACGGCTCGGACGCCGCGAGAGTGCGCACCCGCTACGCCTTCGAGGTGCTCGGCCTGCGGCTCCTCATCTCGGAGGTGATGGCCGAAAACGTCGGCTCGATCCGCATGCTCAAGAATAACGGCTACCGCGAGGCCGGCCGCCTGCCCAAGCGCTATTGGAAGCGGGGGGCGTTCCGGGACGTGGTCCTGCTAGTTTTGGAGCGCAAGGACGCGTAGGGCAACGGTCCGAGGCGTTGCCCCGGCGGAGGCGCAAACGTTCCGGGCAGGGCAGCGTAGGGGCCGTGCCCCTGTGCCTGCCCTGCCCCACTACGAACCTCGCCACCCCGGCATTCCGACCACCCGCCCCGACGTCCGGTCCCCGACAACCCGCGTAGGCGAAGGCGCAAACGTTCCGGGCAGGGCAGTGTAGGGGCCGTGCCCCTGTGCCTGCCCTGCCCCACCACGAACCTCGCCACCCCGGTATTCCGGCCCCCGCCCCGATGTCCGGTCCCCGACAACCCGGCCCCGGCGGGGTCGAACAGGGAAGGCATGTGCCCAGCAGGGCAGGCACAGGGGCACAGCCCCTACGCTGCCCTGCTGTCGATCTTCCCGCTCAGGTCTCCAACCACGTCCGCTCGCGCTCCGGGACGAGGGCCGCCGGGTTTTCCGCGTCCCTACTCCACCGTCCCGGATTGTCGGCGATATATTGCCGAATGACCTCCAGGGTTTTCTCGTCGCGAATGACGTGTTCGAAGTAGTTGCGCTGCCACAGCCGGCCGCGGTAGGGCGGCCAGCCCGCCTGTTTCACGCCGTCCGTGTAGCGCTTCGTGGTCATCGTCTTGAACCGGTGCACGACCTCCGCAAGGGTGAGCCCGGCAGGCGGTTGTCCAACGCTCTCGCCGTCCGGGACGGGGCCGGCCAGAACGATGATCCCGTGGATATGGTTGGGCATCACCACGAACGCGTCGGTCTCGACCCCGGGATAGTGATCCGTCATCTCGTTCCACACCGCCTCAATCATCTGTCCCGCCTCGCTGCGCCGCGATTCGATCTCGATGATCTCTCCGAACAGACAGGCCCGGTCCTGCGCACAGAGGGTGACGAAATAGGCCCCGGCCTGGGAGTAGTCGTAGCCCTTCAGCCGTATCGACCGCCGGTGTTTCGTGTCCGGGTTGTAGGGACGGGCTCTGCCCGTCGTCTCCTCGTTCATGTGTCCCTCCGCAGACACGTAGACAGGCGCAAACGTTCCGGGCAGGCAGGGTATCATTGTGGGCAGGCCGGGCCGATACGCCGCGCGCCCAGTAGGCTGGCACCGTGCCCAGCAGGGCAGGCACAGGGGCACGGCCCCACTCTTCGACGGAAATGGAAGCCGCACATCGGATTAAGGAGAGCTCCACCACAGAATGGGGGAGCTACGGAACAGACATGGGAAGATCCGGCGAAAGATGGGCAGCTACAGATTGGAAATGGGGAAACCGGCGCCAGAAATGGGGGGATTGCAAACCAAAGTAGGGGGATTCTACGAAAAGATGGGGAGCTACGCGCCAAAAGTGGGGCAACCGAAACGAGAAATGGGGAGATCCAAAGCCGGAGCGGGCAGATCGACCGAGAAATGGGCAGATCCAAACCGGAGGCGTGGCTCTCGGAGTCCAAGACGCCCATTTCCGAGCGAAAGCCCCCCAACCGGAATCGAGTGGCCCGGTTCTACGCCGGAACAGCCCTTTCACCCGCCGCCCAACTCGATCACCCGCCAGGGTAGCCGAACCGAGGGACCCTTCCCGAAGGGCGGACGGGCGGCGAGGAGGAGCCGCTCGGGGTCGCCCAGCAGGGCGAGGGGGAAGCCGAGGACGAGGCGGTCGGTCTGGCGCTCCACGGTCACCCCCGGCTTTTCGAGGACCTTCCCCTGGTCGAGCACGGCGACGCTCCGGGCCTCCACCCGGATCTCGATCTTGGGGATCCCGCCGAAGGGCCGATCGCGGCGATAGCCGAAGGCGAAGAGCGAGAGGCGTGGGATGGGTGGCAGCTCCACCCGCAGCCGGTCGCCCGCGCGGGTGAGCCGCAGGCGCAGACCGCCCTCCCCGGTCACGGAGAGCGCCGCGCCCTCCCCCGCCGGCAGGGTGAGCGGGGGGAAATCGCCGGTCAGCTCGGTGGCGCGAGCGAAAGGAAGCAGGCGGTGGGCGCCCGAGTGCCACTGGCTGCGGTGGGCGATCAGGGCTCGCCGCTTGGCCTCGACCTCCGCCGGCGTCAGTCCCCAGCTCTGCCAGGCGACCGCGGTGCCGAGCGCCGCCGGGGCGCCTTCCGGCACCGCCGGTTGATACCCCCGCGCCGGCCAGCCCGGGAAGTGGAGGAGGTACGGGTAGAGGGTCGCCTGGACCCGCCCCGCCAGGTTCCACAGGGCGACGCGGGTGAAGAGGTAGAGCGCGACATGGTCCGGATGGCGATCAGCCGGGTGGGAGACGCAGATCCGGGTGGGACGGAAGCGGGCGAGGACCGTTTCCAGGTCGGTCAGGATCTCCTCCCCCTTGTACGGAGCGCCGGGGCGCAGGGCCGTGGGATAAGGGACGGCGCGCGCCCGGGTGAGCGGACCGTGGCCCGGCGGCCGCGCTGCCCAGTGCGACTGCCAGATCTCCAGGGTCCCCAGATCCGGATAGCCGAGGAAGGTCAGCCGATCGGCCGGCACCCCGAGGAGCGCATCGGCGGCCAAGGCCTCCCGCCGCCGCATCTCCCCCATCTTCTCGACCGAGGAAGAGCGGAGCACCGGGTGCAGCCGGTAGGCCAGGAACGATCCCTCGTTGGAGTCGCCATAGGTGAGGAAGGCGACCTCGACCGGCAGGTGGAGCGAGACGGCACGCTGGAGGAGCCCCCCGCAACCCAGGACCTCGTCGTCCGGATGCGGCGCGAGGACCAGGATGCGATCGGTCGGAACGAGGTCGAGCCCGGGGCGAGCGGGCGGCGGCGGCTGGGGAAGAGGGAGCGCACCGCTCCCCCCGCCGAGCAGCAGGAGGAGCAGGGCCGAAAACCGCAGGGAGAGGAGGCGCGCTCTACCAGACCTCATGAGGTGGATCGCCGCGGTCTGTTACCTCGGCAGGTCGTTCCAGTTGAGGATCACGTTGTAGGCGAACCGGAAATCGGCGTGGTTCAAGTAGCGGTGGAGGGGGTTGAAGGCAAAGAGGATCACCCGCCCCTTCCCCACCGGCACGTCGAGGATCGCCGGCTTGCCGTCGACCGCGTCCTTGCCCTTGACGAAGCCCGAGACGAGGAGATCGCGCTTTTCTTTGGAGCGCGGCGGCTCCGGCTTCTTCGCCGGCTTGGCCTGGGCGTCGGCGTCCTCGACCTCGATCTCATTGTGCGCAGCTGCCGCCGCGCCGGCGCCGGCCTTCGCCGGCTCCTTGGCTTTCTCCTCCTCCTCGGGCGCCGGCACCTCCTTGGTGCCGAACTGCAGGACGGCGAGGCCGCGGTCCTCGTCGGCCACGTCCCAGATCGGGCCGTTGCCGCGGAAGATCCGCGGCAGCTCCTCGTAGCCGTAGACGATCGGGTGGCGCGGCTGGAGCACCTTGGCCTGGACCACCGAGCCGGGAGTGTTGAAGCCGCCGGCCGCGCGCTCCACCCGCCGCAACATCCCGCCGTCCACGGCCACGGTGCCGGCGTTCCCGAAGGTGACCAGGACGCCGCCGCCCTGGACGAACTCCTCGAGGTGCTGCAGGCCGGCGAAGCCCATGCCGCCGGTGATGTCCGGCGAGCTGTCCGGAATGCCCAGGCTGGGGAACTCCGGACTCTTGACGTAGTCGAGCGGCCCGAAGCGCGGATCGATGCCCTGCACCAGGTCGGCGAACTCGCCGCGGCTGTTGGGGAAGAGGATGACGTCGAAGCGCTCGGCGAGGCCGCCGCGCTTCACGTCGTCGGGCGCGATCAGGGTGTAGGGGACCTTCTCCTGGTCCAGGGTGTAGCGCACCCAGCCGGTGTCCTGGGTGTCGATCCAGGTGTGGAGGACGGCCAGCCGCGGCAGGTCGACGACGTGCCGGCGGAGGTCGCTCGGCGGCGCTCCGGCCGTGAAGTCGAGCCCGGTCGCCGCCGCCACCTCCTCGACCGCCTGGCGCGGCGCCTGGACGATCCAGCTCCCCGCCGGGTAGGTTACCGTCTTCCCCTGGAAGGGGGCCTCGAACGGGACCTCGGCGGCGTCCACCTGGTGGCTGCCCAAGAGGATCCGGGCGCGCAGGAGGGCGTTCTGCCCGGTGTCGCGGACGAGGTAGGTCTCCCCGGTCCCTGCTCCTGCCCCTGCCGCCCCGTCCACCCGGCCGTGCGGCACCAGGTCCTCGCCGACCGGTTCCATCGCGGCGTCGAACAACGCCCGCTCGTCGATCCGGCTCCCCTCCACCCCGTAGAGGAGCGGCCAGGTCCAGGCCACGTCCTCGTAGGGGGGGTTGGGCTCGTCCTCGGGAAACTTCTGGATTTCGAGGAGCGTCCTGGCGGCATTGCCGTAGGGCTGGTCGGTGCGCACGACGTAGCTCCCCGCCGGGAAGCTCTTGCCGCCCAGGCGGGCCGGCTGGGTGAGGCGCTGGACCTCGACGTGCTGGGCGCGCAGCTGGTTGACCAGGTAGGCGAGGCGCGCGCCGTCGCACTGCTCGGGCGGGAAGACCCAGCCGTAGGGAGACTCGGTGCGCCCCTTGGCGAGCGTGCGGTCGCCCTTCACCCAGAAGTCGTAGAGCAGCTCCTGGCGGTGGGCGGTGGCGTAGGAGAGCCCCTCCAGAACGCCGGCCTCCATGTAGTTGGTGTTGTTGCGCAGCGACCAGCGCAGCCGCTTCTTGGGCGGCCAGGGGCGATACCACTGGACGTCGGTCACCGGGTGGCCGGCGTAGCGCTGCTTGTCGAGCTTCCTGTCGAAGGTGCCGGCCGAGCCGTTGCCGAAGGTCTCGTAGAAGCGGCCGACCGAATGGTGGAGGCTCGCCACCGAGACCATGTAGCCGGGCCACCAGCCGTCGTAGAAGCCCCACACCCAGACCCCGGGGAGGCCCTGGGCCGCCAGCTCGCCGGCCTCGTGGTGGGCCATCTGGGTCCACTCGTTGATCGTCACCGGGTCGATGGCGGTGTTGTACGGTCCGTAGCCGGTCATCACGTAGAGCAGCGGGACCGACTCGTGGAGGTCGTGCATCACCTGCGGGTGATAGGCCCAGAAGGCGTCGTCCACGGCGCGCGACAGGGCGAGGGCGCGCTGCATGGCGTCGCGGTTGTTGTCGTGCATCGCATAGTGGCCCCAGTAGGGGGGCGAGAGGATCTCCTGGAGGTCCTCCCAGGGGAGCTCTCTCCCCCGCACGTGGCGGTAGTACCAGTCGACCTGGCGGTCGCGGCCGTCGACCTCGACCACCGGGGTGATGAGGACGATCGCCTGCTCGCGGATCGCCTTGATCTCCGGCTTCTCCGAGACCGCCAGCCGATAGGCGAGCTCCATCAGCATCTCGGGGCTGCCGGTCTCCGTCGAGTGGATGCCGCCGGTCAGGTAGTAGAAGACCTTGCCGTCCGCCGCCAGGCCGCGCGCCTCCTCGCGCGAGGTGCGCCGCGGGTCGGCGAGGCGGGAGGTGATGTACTTGTAGCGCTCGACGTCTTTCAGATTGGCGGCGTCGGAGACCAGGACGAGGAGGATCTCCCGCCCCTCCTCGCTGGTGCCGATCGTCTCCACCTTGACCCGGTCGGTCGCGGCGGCAAGCTTCCGGAAGTAGTCGCCGATCTGGGCCGTCCGCGTCAGCTCGTCCGGCGCTCCCACCAGATGCCCGAGGACCTTGGTCGGCGAGGGGACGGCGTCGGAATCCGGGACATAGGCGACCGACTCGGGCAGGAACTCGGGCGCGGTCGTGTAGTCGCGGATCTTCTCGACGCTCCCCGCCTCCGGCCGGTCGGGCGCGTAGGCGGTGGTCGCCGGGGGGGCCGATGCCGGAGACGTGGCCGGAACCGGGGCCGCCGGCTGGGCCAGTGCCGCAGCGGTCAGGCCGAAGGCTAGAAGAGTTACCCCAGCCAGGGACGAAGACAGCCACCCTCTCATGCGCGACCTCCTCCAGGAAGCGGACAGACCCCAAGGGTCGGCCGGAATCCTAGCGCAGAAGAGGGGGTGGCCGGCGGGGACGCCGGCGTTCCCAGGGAAAAATCTCGCTCCTGCCTACAGATCGAGCTTACGCTCGTCCCAGAGCGCGGCGCCGGTCGTCGCGTCGCGGACCATGACGACCAGGCGCTGCCCGCCCTTGCGCAGCTTGAGCTTGGTGCGGTAGCGCGCGAAGCTGCCGGGAGGCGGCGCGCCCGGCAGGTTGAAGCGCAGGGGGATGTCGGGGAAGTCGGCGCTGCCGCCCGAGGCGTCCTGGACGGCGAGCGACATCATGGCCTCGGCCACGTAGCCCTGCGCCCCGTCCGCCAGGGTCAGCGCTTCGAGCGGCACCACCAGGGTGACCGGCACCTCGACCACGCCCAGCCCCGCCTTGGCCGGCTCGCCGGTCTCGATGCGCAGCCGCCGGTCCTCCCCCGCCCCGCCGAGGAGCACCAGGCTCGCCGCCCGCATGCCGTCGGCGGCGCGCTGGGAGAGGTCGGTGAAGCTGCTCCGCGCCCGCACGGCGAGCCCGGGACGCCGGACCGTGAGCTTGATCTCATGATGGCGGTTGTCGGCTTTCCACACCGGGGCGAAACCGAGCCAGTAGTAGGAACGGGTGTCGGCGGCGGTCCGCGGCAGGGCGTCCAGGCGGGCGGAGTTCAAGATCGCCTTGCCGCCGGTGGCGATGGCCAGGACCTCCAGGGCATCCTTCGATTCCCGCTCCCAGCGCCCGTTGACGAACCCGGTGGCAGGCCGGGTGAGGGAGGCGTCGACCACTCCTGTCCCGGGATCGATCCCCGGGACGTCCACCGGATAGAGGGTGTAGCCGAGCTGGTTGGCGGTCTCGACCAGCGGCTGGTAGAGATGCGGCCCGGCGCCATAGGGCCAGCCGCCGGCGAGGAGGAGCATGACCTTGCGCCCGCCCGGGGTGGGAAAGCCGGTGAGCGCCGAGGCCGCGGCGGCGATCGCCTCCTCGAGCTCGACGCACTGGATCTGGCTGATCGGGAAGTCCAACACGCAGTGACCGGGCCGGCCACGCAGGGCCGGCGCGGTGCTGGCGCCGGGAGACTCGCCCAGCCGCAGGATCGAGGCGCCGCTCGTCACCGGGGTGCCCGTCCCGGGCTGCCGCCCGCCGTTGCGGCTGTCGCCGATCGAGGGAAAGCTGCTCGCCTGGTCCTGGAGGTCGCGGTTGAACTGCTGCTCGCGCGCCACCCCGGCGCGCTCGGTGTAGGCCCGCGGGCCGAGGGTGGGAAGGTTCCGGGCCTGGCTGAAGGCGGCGGCGAGGGCGGCGCGGTCGCCGCTCCACGGCGAGAGCGCCGAGAGCCTGCGGCCGTCGAAGGCGACGATCGCCATCCGGTCCTCAGGCCCCAGGCGGGCGAGGTCCGCGGCGAGCCGGTCGAGCACGATGTTGCGATGGGCGGCGAGCACGAAGCTGTTGTCGACGAACACCAGGTAGCTCGTGCCCACGGTCTCGCCCGCGGCGAGCGGCGACGCCGTCGGCGGCGCCCCCGGAGCCGGAGCGGCGGCCTTGCCATCGGCGATCTCGGTGAAATAGCTGATCGGCATTTCCTTGTCGCCGACGAGGAGCCGGAAGTCGGCGGCGGTCAAACCCCGCACCCGGCCGCCCTCCCGGTCGGTGACCACCGCCTCCACGTTGACCACCCGCACGTCGATCCGTTCGCCGAAGCTGGGCGCCGCAGGGAGCGCCGGAGGAAGCGCCGGAGGGAGCGCCTGGCCCCCGGCGGAGAGGGCGCAGACGAAGAGCAGGGCCAGGGTGGACCCAGTGAGACGCGGAGATCTGCTCATGGCGGTCCCCTTTCCAGTTCGGCCGTGGAATCGGTCCTCAGAATGATATCGCACCGCTGGCCAGGATGGCGATGACGACGGCTTCCCCGCCGCCACGAGCGGCCGCCGCCGTCCTTAGGGGGAGAGCAGGTGCTGGGCGTTCTGGATGAGCTCCGCGGCCTTGTCCTGGGAGACGCCGATCATTTTCGACAGCTGAGTGGGAGTGAGGGCGGCGAGCTCGGAGACCTTGGTGATGCCGTTCTCGTTCAGCCGGGCGCTGTAGGCCTTGCCGATGCCGGGGACGTCGGCGAGCTGCGGCTCGGCGGCGGCCGGAGCCACCGGCTTGTCGGCCGGCAGGGGAGCGGGCTGGGTGGGTACGGGAGCGGGCTGGGCGGGCTGGGCGACTGTGGCGGACGGCCCGGCGGGGGCCGGACTGGGGGCCGGCGGCACCACCCGGTCCGCGACCGCGGTCTGCGGCAGGGGGTTGGCCGGCGGCAGCGGGCTGACTTGCGCGGGATCGGGGACGAGCCAGAACCACGTCTCGAAGTCGCCGCCCCGCCGGCCGTTGCCGGTGGAGGGCAGGCGCAGACCGATCAGGTCCACCTGTCCGGCGGAGCCGGGTTGGCCCAAGGTCTCGCCGTCGAGCAACAGCTCGGGGTTCTCGGCGCTCCAGATGAAATTGCCCTTGAGGATCAACTGCACCAGGAGGCGATCGGGGCTCCGCTGGGGCTCGGCCGTAGTGAACCGCTGGAAGACGGCCTGCAGCCAACGCTTGCTCACGTCGGTGGGCTCCCACTGGATCGCCGGTCCGGCGGCCGAGGTCCAGCTGGCGAGGAGCAGGGGCTGGAAGCCGACGACGTCCGGGGGGAGGAGCCTCCCCGTCACATCTCGGTCCTGCTGGAGGTAGGGCATGTAGAGGAAGAGCTCGACGTTGGGCCGGGCCGGGGCCGGGAGCGTGTTGGGAGGGACCTGCCTGGGCCGCGGCGTAAAGAAGCTTGCCACGTTGCCGTCGCAGACCACCTGGAGCCCCGACAGGAAGCGCGAGAGGAACACCGGCGAGTCGTTGTTCAAAGTGTTCTTGTCCAGCAGGCTGACGACTCTCTGGACGTGGAGCCCGGGCTCCCTGCCGAGCTCGCGGAAGCTGGCGTTGAAGTGCACCACCTGGCCGGGGAGGTTGCCCGACAGCACGGCCTCCACTTGCTGGCTCGGGTTCTGCCCATCCAGGCGCCAGTAGCAGCCGGCGATGCCGTCTGGGCCCGTGGTAAGGGATAGCGTGGCCTTGGCTTCGGGCGGGACCAGGCGGTTCTGGCTCAGCTTGCCGTTGCCACTCCTGACGGTGAACAGGACCTTGGCGCCGGCCTGGGGCGAGCTGCCGTTACCGACGCGGACCTCCAAGAGCTGAGGCAGCACCTCGCCGGGGTCGGTCTCCTGGCCGTCGCCGCCAACGTAGGCGATCGCGACGTTGGCGCAGAGGCGGTCGAGGGCGGCCTGGACGGTGGTCCTGCCGGCGAGGTGGGTGCAGGCGCCCGGGTCGTAGGCGACCTGCCGGGCGAGGAGCTGGTCGGCGTTGAAGTGCACCACCTGGCCGGGGAGCGGTGTGCCGGCGTCGAGCAGGACCGCCTCGACGCGCAGGCGGCGGTCCGCTGGGCTGCCGCCCAGGGTCCAGAAGCAGAAGGCGAGACCGGTGGCGTCCGTGGTGACGGTGAGCTCCGTCACCGGGCCGAGATCCGCGACCGTCCGGAGCTCCGTCGCCGTCCCGAGACTCGTCGTCGTCCCGAGACTCGTCGTCGTCCCTGTACCGCCGCGGCTGCTCGCCAGGCTGCCGCCACCCTCGACGATCCGGAACCGCACCGTGGCGTTGGGCTGGGGCGAGCGGCCGTTGGCGACCCGGACCTCCAGGGGCTCGGGAAGCAGCTCGCCGGGGCCGGCCTCCTGGCCGTCGCCGCCGACGTAGGCGATCGAGGTGTTTCGGCAGAGGCGGTCGAGGGCGGCCTGGACCGTGGTCGTTCCTGCCAGGTGGGTGCAAGTGCCCGGGTCGTAGGCGACCTGGTAGGCAAGGAGCTGGTCGGCGTTGAAGTGCACCACCTGGCCGGGGAGCGGCGTGCCGGCGTCGAGCAGGACTGCCTCGACGCGCAGGCGGCGGTCCGCTGGGCTGCCGCCCAGGGTCCAGAAGCAGAAGGCGAGGCCGGTGGCGTCCGTGATGACGGTGAGCTCCGTCGCCGTCCCGAGACTCGTCGTCCCTGTACCGCCGCGGGTGCTCGCCAGGCTGCCGCCACCCTCGACGATCCGGAACCGCACCGTGGCGTTGGGCTGGGGCGACCTGCCGTTGGCGACCCGGACCTCCAGGGGCTCGGGCAGCATCTCGCCGGGGCCGGCCTCCTGGCCGTCGCCGCCGACGTAGGCGATCGAGGTGTTTCGGCAGAGGCGGTCGAGGGCGGCCTGCACGGTGGTCGCTCCCGCCAGGTGGGTGCAAGTGCCCG
>DASQPA010000081.1:0-19589 GCA_035644215.1 Thermoanaerobaculia bacterium | reverse complement strand
TGGGAGGTCTGGCCGCTCCTCGCGGCCGGCGGCTGCCTCCACTTCGCGGACGCGGAGGCGCGGCTCTCGCCGCACCGCCTGGCGCGCTGGTGGGTGGAGGAGGGCATCACCGTCAGCTTCCTGCCCACCCCGCTCGCCGAGCCGCTCCTCGCAGCGGGGTTCCCCCCGGGGACCCGGCACGCCCTGCGCCGGCTGAGCGTCGGCGGCGATCGGCTGCGCCGCCGGCCCCACCCGGACCTCGGCTTCCCCCTGGTCAATGCCTACGGCCCGTCGGAGTACAGCGTCGTGGCGACGGCGGGGCCGGTGCCGCTGATATCGCCGGCCGACTCTGGCTTACCCGCGATCGGCCGGGCGATCGACAACACCTCTCTTTATATCGTCGACTCTCACCTGAACCTGCTTCCGCCCGGGATGCCCGGGGAGCTCTGCATCGCCGGGGCAGGGCTCGCCCGCGGCTACCTGGACCGCCCCGACCGGACGGCCGAGCGCTTCCTGCCCGATCCCTGGGGGGCGCTCCGCGGGGCGCCGGGGGCGCGGATGTACCGCTCGGGCGACCGGGTCCGCCGGCGGACCGACGGCGCGCTCGACTTCCTGGGCCGCCTCGACCACCAGGTCAAGCTGCGCGGCATGCGGGTGGAGCCGGGGGAGATCGAGGCGACCCTCGCCAGGCACCCCGCGGTGCGCGAGGCCGTGGTGCTGGTGCGCGAGGACCGTCCCGGCGACCGCCGGCTCGTCGCCTACGTGGTGCCGGCGCCGGACACCGCCCCGGCGATCGCCGATCTCTCCGCCGATCTCTCCGCCGATCTGACGCGGCTCCTGCCGGCCCTCATGGTGCCGCAGGACTGGGTGTTCCTCCCGGCCCTGCCGCTGACCGGGAACGGCAAGGTGGACCGCAAGGCCCTGCCCGCCCCCGAGCGGGTGATCGCCGGGACCGCCGAGTCCGTGGCCCCCCGCACTCCGCTCGAGGAGCTGCTCGCCGGGATCTTCGGCGCGGTCCTCGGGCAGGAGCGGGTAGGGATCGAGGACGACTTCTTCGCCCTGGGCGGTCACTCGCTCCTCGCCACCCAGGTGGTGTCGCGGGTCCGCCAGGCCCTGGCGGTCGAGCTTCCGGTGCGCGCCCTCTTCGAGGCGCCGACGGTCGGCGGTCTTGCCCGGCGGATCGCCGCCGAGCGATCGGCCGCCGACACGCCCGATCCATCGAGTCGTCCCCCCCTCGTCCGCATCGCGCGCCGGGACGGGATGCCGCTGCCGCTCTCCTTCGCCCAGCAGCGGCTCTGGTTCATCGATCGCCTGGAGCCCGGCTCGGCGCTCTACAACATCCCCCTGGCCTACCGAGTGGAGGGCGCCCTTGCGGTCGCCGCCCTGGGTCAGGCCCTGGCGGAGATCGTCCGCCGCCACGAGGCGCTGCGCACCACCTTCGTTCCCGGCGATGCCACCGGCGGCGAGCCGATCCAGCAGATCGCGCCCGCCGCGCCCGCCGCACCCGCCGATGCCTCGATCCTCTCCGATCCTGGCCGGCTGTGCCAGGTCGACCTCGAGGCCTTGCCGGAGTGGCTGCGCAGCGTCGAGCTTCGTCGCCTCGCCGCCGCCGAGGCGGCCCGGCCGTTCGATCTCGCCCGCGGGCCGCTCCTGCGCGCGACGCTCATCCGCCTCACCGCGGAGGAGCACGCCCTCTTCCTCTCCCTCCATCACATCGTCGCCGACGGCTGGTCGATGGGCGTCCTCCTGCAGGAGCTGGCGGCGCTCTACGCGGCGGCCCTCGCCGATCCTGGCCCTCGCCGGGCGCCGCTCCCCGAGCTGGCGCTCCAGTACGCCGACTTCGCCCTCTGGCAGCGCGGCTGGCTCCGCGGCCCGGTGCTCGAACGCGAGGTCGAGCACTGGCGCGGCCGGCTGGCCGGCGTCCCGGCCGCCCTCGACCTCCCCGCCGACCGCCCGCGCCCGGCGGTGCAGAGCTACCGCGGCGGGGCGCTCTACCGGCGCCTGCCGTCCTCCCTCGGCAAGGCGGTCGAGGCCACCGGGCGCGAGCTGGGGGCGACCCCCTTCATGGTGCTCCTCGCCGCCTTCGCGACCCTCCTCTCCCGCGCCAGCCGGCAGGACGACCTCGCGATCGGCACGCCCATCGCCGGCCGCACCCATCGCGAGCTGGAGGACCTGATCGGCTTCTTCGTCAACACCCTGGTGCTGCGCTGCGACCTCTCCGGCGCCCCGAGCTTCGCGCGCCTGGTCGGCCGGGTGCGCGAGGTGGCCCTGGACGGCCACGCCCACCAGGACCTGCCCTTCGAGAAGCTGGTCGAAGCCCTGGAGCCCGAGCGGACGCTCAGCCATTCGCCGCTCTTCCAGGTGATGTTCGTCCTTCAGAACGCGCCGCACGCCGCGGCCTTCCCTGACCTCCGGCTGATCCCCGAGGAGTCGGTGGGGAGCACGGCGAAGTTCGATCTCCTCCTCGCCCTGCGCCTGGGCGACGAGGGGCTGGAGGCGGCGCTGGAGTACGGCGCCGATCGCTTCGATCGCGCCACTGCGGCCCGCCTCTTCGACCACTTCGAGCGCCTCCTGGCGGCGGCGGTCGCCGACCCCGGCCGGCGGGTGATCGCGCTGCCGCTCCTCTCCGCCGCCGAGCGCGCCCAGCTCCTCGTCGAGTGGAACGACACGGCGGCCCCGGCCGTTTCCGCCCCCGGTGATCGTGAGCTTCTCCACGACCCCTTCACGGCGCAGGCCCTGGAGACCCCCGACCGCACCGCCCTCGTCTTCGGCGCCGGTCACCTCTCCTACGCCGCCCTCGACCGCCGGTCCAACCGGCTGGCCCATCTCCTGCGCCGCCGCGGGGTGGGGCCGGAGGTGGTGGTGGGGATCTCGGTCCAGCGTTCCTTCGCTCTGATCGAGGGGTTGCTCGCGATCCTGAAGGCCGGCGGCGTCCTCCTGCCGCTCGACCCTTCCTATCCGGCCGAGCGCCTGGGCTACATGGTCGCCGACACTCGTCCGGCCCTGCTGGTCGCCGACACCGTCTCGCTCTCCCAGCTGCCGGAGCTGGGGGAGGAGGTCGTGGTGGTGGACGACCTGCCCCTCGCCCTCGGGTCGAGCCCCGCCGGGGGCGATCCCGGCGCGGCGCCCACCCCGCCGCCCGTGGGGGCCGATCTCGCCTACCTCATCTACACCTCGGGCTCCACGGGTCAACCCAAGGGAATCGCCATGCCCCACCGGGCGATCGCCAGCCTCGTCGACTGGCAGCGCCGGCGCTCCCCCTGGGAGGGCGCGCGCACCCTCCAGTTCTCGCCGCTCTCCTTCGACGTCTGCTTCCAGGAGATGTTCTCGACCTGGGCGGTGGGCGGCATCGTGGTCTTGCTCTCCGATCCGGACCGCCGCGACGCCGCGGCTCTCCTGCGGACGCTCGAACGGCACGAGGTCGAGCGCCTGGACCTTCCCTTCGTCGGCCTCCACAACCTGGTCGAGATGGCGGCGGCGTGGGGAGCGGCGCCCGCGGCCCTCCGCGAGGTGGTCACGGCGGGCGAGGCTCTCCGGGTGAGCGAGCTCCTCGCCGGCTGGTTCGCCCGGCTCCCCGGCTGCCGGCTGGAGAACCACTTCGGCCCGTCGGAGGCCCACGTGGTCACCGCCCACCGCCTGTCCGGCCCGCCCGCCGGCTGGCCCGCCCTGCCGCCGGTCGGCCGCCCGGTCCCCCGCACACGCGTCCACCTGCTCGACGCGGAGCTGGAGCCGGTGCCGATTGGCGTGGCGGGGGAGGTCTACGTCGGCGGCGCCCAGCTCGCCCGCGGCTACCTCAACCGGCCGGGGACCACCGCGGAGCGCTTCCTGCCCGACCCCTTCGCCGGCAGGGGAGAGCCCGGCGGGCGCCTCTACAAGACCGGCGACCTGGCGCGCCTCCAGCCCGCGGGCGAGATCGAATTCCTCGGCCGCGTCGATTTTCAGGTCAAGGTCCGCGGCTTCCGGGTCGAGCTGGGGGAGATCGAGGCCGCCCTCGCCCTCCACGAGGCGGTGCGGGCGGTGGCGGTCGAGGCCCCCGAGATCGCCGGCCTGCGCCGCCTGGTGGCCTACGTCGTCGCCGCGCCCGGGGCGGACGCCGCTCCCGCCGAGCTGCGCCGTTTCCTCGCCGAGCGTCTCCCGGTCTACATGATCCCCGCGCACTTCGTCCCCCTGGCCGCCCTTCCGGTCGCCGCCACCGGCAAGGTCGACCGCCGCGCCCTCCCTCTCCCCGACCCCCGCAGCGGGGAGGACGCCGCCTACGTCGCGCCGCGCACGCCGCTCGAAGAGGAGGTGGCCGGGATCTGGGCCCAGGTCCTGGGGGCGAACCGGGTGGGCATCAACGACAGCTTCTGGGACCTGGGCGGCCACTCCCTCCTCGCCACCAAAGTCCTCTCCCGTCTCCACTCGACTCTGGGCGTCGAGCTCTCCCTCCAGACTCTGTTCAAAGATCCCACGATCCTCGGCCTGACCGCCGCCATCGGCGAGAGCCTGCTGGCGATGGAAGGGGCGGAGAGCGAAGAGCTGCTGGCGGAGCCGGCATAGGACGGGGACGGCCGGGGCGGCCGCGTGGAGACATAAGAAACCTGGGTCGAGAGGTCCAATCCGCGGCTGGAGACATTACGGCGGGCCTTGGAGACATAAGACAGCCGGCTGTAGACGCTACGGAAGGGGCGGGAGACACAAGACCTCGGCCCGTAGACATTACGGGAGGCCTTGGAGACACAAGAAGGTCAGCCGTAGACACTACAGAACCGTCTGGAGACACCAGGATTCAGTGTGGAGACATGAGGGATCTCTCTGCAGACACTGGAAACTCGACTCTAGTGTCTACGGCCGCGATTCTGGTGTCTCCACGGCTCTCGCTCCTGTCTACAGACGGTTCCGTAGTGTCTCCACGGCCTCCCGTAGTGTCTACAGCCTGGAGTCTTATGTCTACGCCGGCCTTCTTTGTGTCTCCAGCTGGGTCTCTTGTGTCTCCGCGACCCTTCGTAGTGTCTACAAGCGGGGGTTTGGTGTCTCCGCGGCCGCCGGTCGTGTCTCCATCCGCGGTTTCTGTGCCTCGACGGCCCCACGTGGTGTCCATAGACGCAGTCTGAAGTGGCGAGAGCCAAGGAGATCCCGCGCCGCCGGCGCCTGCCCCGAAGGGACGACGGTAGGGCCGGCTTACCGTCGCCCCTTCGGGGCTGGGGTTCCTTCATCCGCCACCTTCCTGGGGTTGTCACCCCGGGCTACCGACCCGCGCCCCTTCGGGGCGGACAGAATCCCAGGATCCCTTGGCCTCTGACGAGTTCCTGAGCCGAGGTTCCGCTCGAGAGGGGAACGCCTGCCCTCTGGACGCCGAGGACCGGCGAACCCGCGCGGGCTACCCGCTGCAGGCTCGCCGGCCTCGGTTGTTCACCGCTTACGGTTGCTGCTGTCGGGCGCGAATGCGCCGTGTTCCGAGCAGGGGGCAGGGTATGCGTAGCAGTTCCAACATCTTCAGGCCGCACCTTGCCCAAGGATCAGGAGATCCAGCCCTCGGAACTGGCGAAACGCCGCGTCTGTCGTCACCATCCGATATCGGCCAGCCAGAGCGAAGGCGGCCAGATAGGCATCCATCCAGAGCTTGGGCGAGGCAGTCCCGCGTACCGCGAGCTCCCGCCACAGGGGTTCCACTCCTGGAGGCTCGTCCGCCTTGAAGTCGACCCGATCGTCGGCGAGGAGCGCCTCGAAGGCGGACCACGCCTGGCGGTTCGTCAGCGGCGGGTTGCCATACGGGCGAAGAACCGAGGCATTGGTGAGCAGCCTGAGAAAGGATTGCTGCGTAGCGCGGCAGAACAGAACCGACGCAGGCTCCTCGATCGTGTCCAGCCACTCGCGCGCGGCGGCGTGGTGATCGTGCTGGGAGATCGCGAGGGCCAGCCAGATGTTGCTATCGCAGAGGACCACGATGTGCCGCTGCCTCCTCTTCGAGCAGCACCTCCGCCACCCGCTCCGGAGTCATCTCCTCATCCGGACGGGCCTTGTGAGCGCACTGAATGAGCGGCAGCTGGACGCGATGGCGGATCGTCGCGGGCCTACCACCCTCCTGAGCCAGGCCGCGCCTCAGGAGCTCGGCCATCGTATCCTTCAGTCTCCGGTTCTCTTGGACCGCGCGGATCTTTACCGCGCGCACCAGGTCATCGGGCAGGTCGAGCGTCGTCTTCATAGAGCCATGATACCAGCTAGCTGGTTTTCTGGCTCCCCCCTCAACCCCGTGCCGCGATCTCCCGCTCGATCTCCGGCAGCAGCTGCAGCGGGGCCGCGATCAACCGCGTCAGGAGCGGCTCGGGGCGGTTGAAGCGCTCCTCGTCGGGGCTGCCGGCGACGATCCGGCCGCCTCCGGCGAGCACCAGGGCGACGCCCGCCGCCACGTCCCACTCGTGCTTAGGGACGAGGGTCCAGGTGGCGTCGGAGAGCCCCGCGGCCACCCGCGCCAGCTTGTAGGCCACCGAGCCCATGGCGACGATCTGAAACGGGCGGTCGCGGAAGACCTCCCACTGCCCGCGCTTCACCTCGCTACGGCTGGCCAGCACCTCTGCCCCGGCGAGCGCGGGGCGCTGGCTCATCTGGACCGGCACGCCGTTCAAGGTCACCCCGTGCCCCCGCGCGCCGAGGAAGGTCTCCCCCCGGGCCGGGTTGCAGATGCCGCCGGCCACGGCCTGGCCGTCCTCGACCAGGCCGACCGACACCGACCACTCGGGGAGCCCCATGACGAACTCGCGGGTGCCGTCGAGCGGATCGACCACCCAGACCCGGCGCTTGCCGAGGCGGGAGCGGTCGTCGTGGGTCTCCTCGGAGAGCCACCCCTCGTCGCCTTGCGGCAGGAGCCGCTTCAAGACCGCGTCGACCAGAGTGTCAGCCGCGGTCACCGGGTCGTCGCCGCTCTTCATCCGCGCCTCGACCTCGCCGGGGGTGAAGCCGGCGAGGACCTGGCGCGCCTCGGCCAGGGCGGCCGCGATGCGCGCCAGCTCGTCGTCGTAGGGCATCCGCGTCAGACCTGCGCCGCCATGCTGGCGCCGACGTAGCCCTGGCGCTCCAGGTAGAGGAGGATCTCCTGCGCCGACTCCTCGGGGGAGAGGGCGGTGGTGTCGAGCACCAGGTCGGCGTCCTTGGGCTCCTCGTAGGGGTCGGAGATGCCGGTGAACTCCTTGATCAGGCCGGCCCGCGCCTTGGCGTAGAGCCCCTTCCGGTCGCGCTCCTCGCAGGTTGCGATGGGGGTCGCGATGTAGACCAGCACGAAGCCGCCGCCCGGCTCGATCGTCGCGCGCACCTCTTTGCGCACGCTGTCATAAGGGGCGATGGGAGCGCAGATCGCAATGCCGCCGTTCTTGGTGATCTCGGCGGCGACGTAGCCGATGCGCCGGATGTTGATGTCCCGGTGCTCCTTCGAGAAGTTGAGCTCGGAGGAGAGGTTCTTGCGGACGATGTCGCCGTCGAGCAGAGTGACCGGCCGGCCGCCGGTCTCCATGAACTTGACGAGGAGGGCGCTCGCGATGGTCGACTTGCCGGCGCCAGAGAGGCCGGTGAGGAAGACCGTGAAGCCCTGCTGGTGGCGCGGCGGGTGGGTGCGGCGGAGCTCCTCGGCGACCTCGGGGAACGAAAACCAGGTCGGGATCTCCCGCCCCTCGGCCAGGCGCTGGCGCAGCTCGGTGCCCGAGATGTCGAGCGTCCGCCGGCCCTCCGGCACCTCGTCCACCGGATAGTAGGTGTCGAGCTCCTCGACGTAGACCAGCTGCTTGAACGGCACCATCGTAACCCCCAGCTCCGACTCGACCGAGCGCAGCATTTCCTGCGCATCGTAGGGGCCGTAGAACGGCTTGCCCTTGGAGTCGTTGCCCGGGCCGGCGTGGTCGCGGCCGACGATGAAGTGGGTGCAGCCGTGGTTCTTGCGGATGATGGCGTGGAGCAGGCACTCGCGCGGGCCGCCCATGCGCATGGCGAGCCCCAGGAGGGCGAGCTTCGCCGTGTGCTGCGGGAAACGGGGGAGGACCGCCTGGTAGCAGCGGACGCGCGTGTAGTGATCGAGGTCGCCCGGCTTGGTCATCCCCACGGTGGGGTGGATGAGGAGGTTCGCCTGCGCCTCCTTGGCGGCGCGCAGGGTGAGCTCGCAGTGGGCGCGGTGCATGGGGTTCCGGGTCTGGAAGGCGACCACCCGCCGCCAGCCCTCGCGGGCGAATTCGGCGCGCACCTCGGCCGGGGTCAGACGCAGGGCGCGGAAATCGTAGTGAACCGGCAGCTGCAGCCCCTCGAGCCGCCCGGCGACGAAGACCGGATGGGTGCGCTGCAGGAGATGGGCGACGCCGGGGTGCTTCAGATCGGTCGAGCCGAAAACGGCCTGGGCGGAGGCCGCGAGATCGGGCTCCCACATCTCCTCGACGTGAAGGGCGGCGAGCATCACCCCCTCCGGATCGCGCAGAGCGAGGACGCTCTTGCCGGCGGTGAGCTTCCCGGCCAGCTCGCGCGGCAGGTCGAGAGTAATGGGGATCGGCCACAGGGTGCCGTCCGCGAGGCGCATCTCGGCGCACACCGCATCGTGGTCGGCCCGGCCGAGGAAACCGGTGAGGGGAGAGAAGCTGCCGTTGAGCAAAAGCTCCAGGTCACAGAACTGGCGCGGCGTCAGATCCCAGGAGGGCCAGTCACGGGAAGCGGCCTTGAGCTCGGCCGAACGCTCGGGGGAGACGAGGAGGTCGACGAGCGTCCCGCCATGGGGCGCGATCAGGTGGTCGGCAGCGCCCTTGGCGCGGGAGCTCTCCGGCTCGGGGGTGGGGAAAGGCAGAGTCTTGGTCATGGGGCAGAGGATTCCTGTGGGGTACGAAGAGAGACGGTCGGCAGCGGCTTGCGGTCTCGGTGTTGGAGATAGGGACGACGGTTGACGGCGAGGAAATGCCCATTCGCCAGAAAACAAGGTGCGGGCCGCGGAGTTTTACGGGACGGCCGGCGGCGGTGAGACCGCTCTAGGCCTGGGGGCGAGGCTGCGGAGGCGGCTCGGCCCGGCTCTCCAGGACCCGAACGCGGCTGTCCAGATTCCTGAGATGGGGTTCGACCCATGCCTTGATCTGGCCGGGAAGCTGAGTGATCTCGTTCCCCATGCGATCCAGCCTTTCGTTGAGCCCTCCAAACCCCTCGGCAAGCAGGTCGATCTGGCTGCGGAGCCCCTCGACCAGGACGAGCGTCTGCCGGCCGGTATCTTCCACTTGCTGGAATCGCTGGGTGGTCTCCTCGCGGAACGTCGCCGCCTCTTCGCGCACCGCGGCGAACTGCTGGGCGGTCTCCTCGCGCAACACGTTGATCTGCTGGGTAGTTTCCACTCGCAACGCGTTGATCTGCTGGGCGGTCTCCTCGCGCACCGCGGTGAACTGCTGGGCGGTCTCCTCGCGGACTGCAGCGAACTGCTGGGCGGTCTCCTCGCGCAACACGGCAATCTGCTGCGTGGTCTCCTCGTGCAACGCGGTCGCCTGCTCTGCGTTTTCACGAAAACGTTGATCGAGGTATGCGATCAGCTCGGGATCTACCATGCCGGTCCCTCAGGGGAAAGTTGCTGCACCATGCTACCAGAGAACCGGCGAAGCCGGGTGTGCGGTGGATGGATACCTATGCGACACGCGGAGATCTCACGGCGCCGTGGGAAGGCCGCGCAGCCAGGCGGGCGCCCGGACCCGCTGGCCGTCGAGGCTCACCGCGAGGCGATGGAGGCGGCCGTCCGCCGGCACCGGGGGACGGAACCAGAGCTGCCAGCGCCGGCCCAGGCTGTCCAGGGCGTCGTCGAATTGGATCTCCGCCTGGAGGACCTGGCCGGCGGTGGCGGCGGCCAGCACGTAGAGCGGGGCGAGCTGCGGCAGGAGGCCGGCGTCGAGGGCCAGGCTGACGGCGGCGCGGTGCGCCTTCTTCTTAGGGTCCTGGGGGATCCCGGAGAAGGGGTGGCCCTCCTGGAACGTCGAGTTGTAGGGCGGCCGCTGCATCGCCTCGTCCCCGGCGATGCGCGGCTCGGGGGGGGCGGCGGCAGGGGGCGTACGGCGATGGGGAAGGTCACCCAGCCGGCGGCCGCGAGCGCCTGCGCGGTCGCGACGAACGCGGCGGCGAGCGGGCCGGGAACCGGTGGCGGCCCCTCCGCGGCGGTCGCACCGGAAAGCGCGGTCTGCTCGGCGGGCGAGATCGGCAGGTCGGCGGCGCCCACCCAGAAGAGGACCTGCGGGCGGCTGTCGTGGCTCCGGCCGGCAAAGGCGATCAGGCGGTCGCACTGGCGGCGGACGAGGTCCGGCAGGCGCCGGGCGGGGAAGTCGGCGGCGCGGCCCTCGACCGCTCCCGCCAGCTCCTTGAGCGCCGCCGACCCGCGCGCCGCGTCCCGGCTGGGGGCGAACACGGTCCGCGGCGCGGGATCGGCGAGCACGATCTCGACGCTCCCCAGGGCGGCGAGGCGCGCCGCCAGCCGGGCCAGCAGCCGCGCCGCGTCGGCCAGCGCCGCGGTCGGGGTCAGCTCGGAATCGAAATAGAGGACGATCTCCCAGCCCGCGGCGGTACCGGACGGATTGGACGTGACCGACCCGGCGGCCACCACCTCGCGGGGCTGGCCGTCGACGAGCAGCTGGAAGTCACCGGGGCGCCACGCGCGCCGCAGCTTCTCGAGCCGCCGCGGCGGCGGCATCTCGACCAGCACTCCGGCCTCGCGGACGTAGATCGTCTCGGCATGGCGAGACGGCTGCGACGGCTCCGCCGGGTTGGCGGGGTGGGGAGGAGGGCTGGCGGAAAGGAGGGGATCGACACCGGCGGCGGCGAGCAGCAGCCCTAGGGCCGTCACCCACCGGCAGCGGCTTCGCAGCTTTCGACCCGAGGCCGGGAACGACACGGCTCGGCGGCGCTCAGGTCAGAGGGGCGGCCGGGAGGGGGAGGGTTCCGGCTGGTCGAGGATGACCGTCGTGATGCCGCCGGCGGCCAGGGCCGGGAGCAGCACGTCGCCCTTCTTCCACCAGGCGACCACGCAGACGCGGCAGAAGTCATCCGAACGGCGGACGTTGTTGGGGTTGACGCGGGTCACCACGCCGTCGCAGAGGAACCCCATGACCTCGCCCTTGGCCTGGGCGGCGGAGGTCTCGCCGACGGTCAGGTTCTGGGCGACGCCTTTCTGCTGGGGGGTCAGCTCGACGTGGCAGTCGCTCTTCACCGCCACCTTGCGCGGCTGCGAGCGGGAGATCTCGTGCCCCCCGGCGTCGAGCAGAGCGCCGTAGTACTCGATCTGCAGGTTGCGCTTCTCCGGCTTCGGCGGCACCGCCCAGAAGCGGCCGGGGCCGTCGTGCTCCATCTCCACCCAGTAGAAGCCACCGCGCTCCTCCCAGCGGAAGTAGAGCCGGGCCGCGCCACCGGCGGCTTCGCCCGCGGCCGTGCCGTGGACGACCTGATTCTCGCCGGCGGGGAAGCAGGGAGCCTGCTCGACCGTGATCGACGACTGGGCGGCGGCGCGGGTGGCTACCAGGAAGAAAGCGGTGATCCAGATGTGGCGTGCTCTCATATCGGCCTCTCTGTGTTACCTGCTCAGGAACTCTTCTATTCTATGCCAAGTAACGCCCGGCGGCTACCGGCGGCTGCGGTGCCATTGTAGGGTGCCGTTTCAAGGTGCGGCGTCCGGCCCGAGAATTCGCCGTACATACGATTCGATATAAGGGGTTTTCTGCAGCTTGGGCAGCGAGCGCTTGAGGGCCGTTGCCGCCGCCGGCCGGTCTCCCGCCTCGTAGAGCGAAACCGCGAGGTAGAAGAGCAGCTCGGGGTGGTCGTCCCCCGGCTCGCCGCCGCGCCGGAAGGCGGCGACGGCGTCCGCCCAGCGCGAGTTGCGGTAGGCCGCCTCGCCGGCCAGGTACTGCGCCTCCTTCGACTCGGGGTGCGCGTCCGCCACCTCGCGCGCCAGCCGCAGGGCCTCCTTCAGGTCCTTGCTGGAGACCTCCGCCGCGAGCAGCCGGCGCGCCCGTTCCAGGGCCTCCCGCTCGGCGGTCGACAGGGGGCGCGGCGTGGGGGCGGGCTTCTCCGTTGGGGTCTTCTCCGGCGCCGGCTTCGGGGCCGGTACGGACGGGGGGGCGGCCGCCGGCGTTTTGGGGGGCGCGGGTGTCGAGACCACCGGTCGCTCGGCCGGCCGGCCGGCCGGCGGCACCGTTTTGTCGGCCGGCGGGGCGGACGCGGTGGGAGCGCTCGCGTGCTGGGTCACCTGCTGGATCAAGGCGGCGATCCGCCGATCGTCCTTCTGCTCCGGGGTGAGTGAGCGCACCTGCTCCTCGGCCTTGCGCCAGGCGCCGACCTCCACCCGGCAGCCGAGGAGGGCGGTGGCGTAGCGCAGCTCGCGGGCGGCGAACGGGCAGGGTTCGAGGTCGACCAGCGCCTCCTGGCAGCGCCTCCCGTAGGCGCGGGCCAGGCCGCGCAGGCAGGTCGCCCGCGGGTCCTGGGGCGCGGTGGCGGCGGCCTGCTCGGCATGGGTGATGGCGGGAGCGGCCTTCCCCTCCTCCAGGTCGAGCTCGGCGGCGAGCAGGTTCCAGGTCAGGCTCCTGGGCTCCTTGGCGAGGCGCGCATCGAGCTCCTTGCGCCGCTCCTTGGCCGGCAGGGCGGCGATCTGCACCTCGGCCTTGGTCAGGAGCAGCGGCTTCCAGACCGGGATCGTCTCCAGGGTCGCGGCGGGGATCAGCACCACCAGGCGCTGCTCGAAGGCGGTGCGGATCTCGGGCGGCAGCGGGGCCTTGGCGTAGGCGCCGAAGCGGTCCTCGACCTCAGCGATGCGGCGGAAGGTCTCGCGGAACCCCTCGGCGTCGTTGCCCGCCCCCTGGGCCACGGCGAGGCGGACCAGGCAGTCGGTCAGCGCCGGCGGCTCGTTCAGCAGGCCGAAACAGGCGAGGCGCAGGTCCTTGGCGGCGGTCGGATAGTCGGCGCGGTCGTAGGCGATCCGGCCGTCGCGCAGCAGGCCGAGATAGAACGGATCGGGGGTGCCCGCGCCGGTGACCGTGGCGGCCGGGGGGGCCGCCGATGGGGGGGCGGCGGTCGCCGGGGTTGCCGGCGAGGCGGGGCCGGCGGCGAGCAGGAGGAAGCCGCCGAGCCCGGCGAGCGCCCGGGCGAGCTCTCTTCTCGTCATGACCGGGCGCGCCCCGTCAGCCGTTCGGCGAGCGACACCGGCGCCCGGCGCGGCGGCGGGTCCGGCAACGGCCGGTCGTCGAGCACCGCCCGCGGGTTGTCGGTGGTGAGCCGGAGGGCCAGCTCTTCGCCCCAGCGCTCGCGCAGGGTGCGGAAGGCCTTGTCGAGGCCGGGCGGCCGGCGGACCAGGTCGTGGGCATCGCTGGCCACGAAATGGGCGAGGCCGGCGTCGATCAGCCGGTGGGTGGCGCTCTGGGCGCGCCGCCCGAAGTCGCCGGTGACGCTCATCGCGGTCACCTGGGCGGTGGCGCCGAGCCCCACCAGGTGGGCCACCACGGCATCGTCCTCGGCGAGGAAGGGGATGAGCTCGGGATGGGCGAGGACCGGCCGGAACCCCGCCACCACGATCTCGTGGACGAGATCGGCCGCCGCCGGAGAGGTCCCGTTGGCGTCGAATTCGAGCAGCAGGTAGCGCGACCCGGCGAGGGGGAGGATCTCCGCCGCCTCCCCGGCCCCGAGGCGGTTCACCTCCGCCAGGATCTCCGAGTCGACGTGGATCTCCCCGCCGGAGAAGAGGCGGATCTCGCCTTCGACCTGCGCCGCGAGCTCCTGGCAGAGCGCTGCGATCTCGTGCGGGTCGCCGTTCCACCACAGGCCGCGCCGCTGGTGCGGGGTCGCCACCATGGCCTCGCAGCCGGCGGCCGCCGCCGCCCGGCACATGGCGACCGCGTCGGCCAGGCTGCGGGCGCCGTCGTCGATGCCCGGCAGGATGTGGCAGTGGAGGTCGATCATCAGGCGGCCGAACCGGCTTTCGGAGCGCCTTCTACAGCGGCGGCGGCGGCGGCGGCGGGGGAGGCGGCGTACAGCTCATAGGAGCGGTAGCGCTTGTACATGCCGGCCTGGGTCGACTGGTAGCGGTTGAGCACGGCGCCCAGGATCTTGATGTCGGTCTGCAGCAGGCGGTCGCGGCAGAGGCGGGCCTCCTCGCGCGTCACTTTGCCGCTCCTAAGAGTGAGGACCATGCCGTCGACGAGCACGCCGACCAGGGTGGCGTCGGTGACCGCCAGGGCGGGCGGCGTGTCGACGATGACGTAGGCGAAGCGCCCGCGCACCGTCTTCAGGAACTCCTGCATGCGGTCGGAGGAGAGGAGCTCCGAGGGGTTGGGCGGGATCGGCCCCGACGGCGTGACCCACAGGTTGGGCACCGGGGTGGGGAGGAAGACCCCTTCGGAATCGGCGGTCGCCGTCAGATGGCTCACCAGGCCGACCTGGTTCGACACCTGGAAGACCTGGTGGAGGCGCGGCTTGCGCAGGTCGCAGTCGACGATGAGGACCGGCCGGCCGAGCTGCGCCAAAACGACCGCGAGGTTCGAGGCGGTCGCCGTCTTGCCCTCGCCCGCCACCGCCGAGGTCACGGCGATGACCTTCAGCTCGTGGGCGGAGGAGAGGAGGAGCGCCGTGCGCAGCGACCGGTAGGCCTCGGAGATCGGGGTGCGCGGCCGCTCGTGGGGGACGAGCTCGATCTGCGTCGGGGCATTGGCAGCCGGCGCCTTCTTCTTCTCCAGCCATTCGCCCGGCGCGCTCTTGCCGCGGGCCGGGCGCACCCGCGCCGGCGGCTCGCCGTAGTTGCCGTAGGCGCCATAGCCGTAGCGCTCGTAGCCGTAGAGCCGGCCGGCCTCGTAGATGTCCTGGATGACCGCCAGGGTGGGGAGGGCGAGCCGCTTTTCGACCTCCTCCGGCGACTTCATGGTGCGGTCCATGAACTCGATGAGGAGCGAGCAGCCGACGCCGATCAGGAGTCCCAGGAGCAGGCCGTAGGAGAGGTCCTTGCGCAGCGAGGGCTGGAAGGGGCCGCCGGGCACCAGGGCATGGTCGACGATGTGGACGTTCGAGTCGCGGGTGTCCTGGAGGCGCGCCTGCACGTCGTTTTCCGAATGCTTGCGCATCAGCTCGTTCAGGAGGTCGCGGCGGGTCTTGATCTCGACGCCCAGGTTGTTGTACTCGACCGCCTCCGAGTTCTGGTCCATGGCCGCCGACTTGAGCTTGTTGATCTCGGCCTCCAGCTGCTGCTCCTGGAGGAGCGCCGTCTGGTAGGCCCCGTAGGCGCTCTTCTTGGCCGTCTCGACGACCTCGGCGATGGTCGAGGCGAGGTGCTGCTTGCCCTGCTCGATCTCCGCCTTGCGCGCCAGCATGTCCGGGAAGTCCGGCTTGAAGATCTTGAGCTTGGCCTCGTACTCGCGCTCGCGCTTCATCTGCTCCGTGCGCATGTCGCCCACCACCCCGGGGGCCAGGGAGTCGGCCACCGTCTCCTTGGGGGCGGAGAGCAGCTCATGGTAGGAGGCCTCTTTCTCAATGCGGTTCTTCTTGGCCTCGATGTAGTTGCCGTTCAGGGCCTCCAGGCGCTGCAGGGTGACGTTCGAGCCGGGCTCCAGGGTGACGATGTCCTTCCTCCGGCTGAACGCCTGGAGCTTCGCCTCCTTGTCGTCGATCTCGTGCTTCAGGGTCTCGATCTGGGTCGAGAGGAAGGTCGAGGCCTTCCCCGCCGAGGTGTAGCGGTTCTCGATTCCCATGTCGATGAACGACTCGGCGAAGGCGTTGGCGGCCTTGGCGGCGAACTCCGAGTTCCTGGAACGGTAGGAGATCTCGACCAGCTGGGTGTTGCGCACCGGCTCGACGCCGAGACCGCCGCGCAGCTGCTCGGCGAGGATGCCCAGGGTCGCCTGGTCGTCCTCGGCGGAGGGGCCCCGCTTGGCGTCCCGCGCCGCCGCCCGGCTGGGGTTCCAGGCCGGGTCCTCGGTCAAGTCGAGGCTCTTGACCACCCGCTCCGCCAGGCCGCGGCTCTCCAGCAGCTTGTACTGGGTGGGGTAGTACTCCATGTCGAAGTAGCTGTCGAGCCAGGGGGCCTGGTTCGAGAGCACCGGCGCCAGGCTCCGGCGCTCGATCTGGATCAGCGACGTCGCCATGTACATCTTGGGGGTGACCGAGTAGTGGACGGCCGCCGCGGCGACCGTCGCCAGGCAGGCGGCGGTGACCAGCTTCCAGTGGCGGCGCACCACCACCAGGTATTCGGCGAGGTTGAAATCGGACTCGGGCTCGTCCGGGAACGGATTGGCCTCGTCGGGGAGGGGCTCGGTGGTCTTCAAGAGGGGGCTCTTCAAAAGAACGACTCCTTGATGACGATGACGTCCCCCTGGCGCAACTCGACGTCGGGCGCCTTGCCGGCCAGGATGCGCTTGTAGTCAGCTTCAATTTCCGCCGCCGGGACGGACGTCGTCGCCGCCCGCTTGATGAGGATCTTCTTGGCGGCGCGGTCGGTCAGCCCGCCGGCGCGGGAGATGGCGGCGAGCAGGGTGATGCGCTCGGTGCTCTTGAACACCAGCGCTCCGGGGTGCGCCACCTCGCCCAGGCAGTAGACGGTGACCTCGACCGCGGTGGGGATGTTCACCAGGTCGTTGGCGAGGAGGGGGAGGTTGACCCGCGGATCGGCGCGCACCAGGAGGTCGTCCAGGTCGACCGCGATCTGGTCCGAGAGGCCGTTGTCGGCGCGGCGCAGGACGTAGAGGACGTTGCCGTGGTTCTCCGCCAGGCCGCCGGCCGCGGTCAGCGCCTCGAGCAGGGTCCAGCGGCCGGAGAAGCCCAGGTTCCCAGGCTGCTTGACGGCGCCGATCACCGAGATCGGCCGGGCGCGGAACTCGAGCACCTTGAAGTCGACCGAGGCGTGCTGGAGGAGCTTCGATTCGAGGTGGGCCTTCAGGTTCTGCGTCGCCTCGGCCTCGGTTTGGCCGGCGACCGCGACGTCGCCCAGGAGCGGCAGGTTGATCGTCCCATCCTCGGCGACGCGGCGCTGGAGGTTGAGCTCCGGCACCTCGAAGACCCGCAGCTCGATCAGGTCGCGCGGACCGATCCGATAGGCGCCCGCTTGGGCGAAGGCGGGCGGAACCAGCGCGAGCAGAAGTCCCAGGAGACTTAGGTAGACGGCTATCCTCTTCACTGTCAGAACCTTACCGCCTCACATGATACCAAAAGTGGCGGCCGGCGGTAAAGCGGCCCTCACCCCCGGCGCCCCCGGCCCCTCTCCCGCTCAGGGGCTCCCCGCCAGGGCCACGGTGACGCCCAGGGAGGTGAAGCTGCGGTCCTCGCCGGGGAGGTTCGAGAGGAAGCGGCTGCGCACGCCGCTCAGGGTGACGCTCACGGCATGCCCGAGGTCGACCTGGAGCGCGCCGCCGAAGGAGGTGACGTCGTCCTTCCGGTTGGGCGCCCCGGCGACACTGGCGGTGTAGCCGTCGGTCCCGCGCTCGGCGTAGAGGTTGCCGTGGCTGCGGTGGCCGAGGCGGAAGTGGAGGGAGGCGCCGACCCGCTCCTCGTCGAGGTAGGGGTAGAGGGGGAAGATCGAGTAGATGAGGTTCCGGTGGCCGTAGAAGAAGAGCTCCGGCCCGGCCGCGGTGCGGTAGGCGAGGCTCGCCTGGCCGGTGACCTTGTGGTAGCGCACGAAGTCCGACCCCTGGGTCGCCTCCAGCGAGCGGGCGGCGAGGTCCAGGTTCCAGAAGATCCGGTTGTGGTCGTAGGCGGCCTCGAAGACCGGCGCCGTGCCGGCGTTCGAGCGGTCGGGCTCCCCCGAGTGCCCCTGGCGGCTGAAGTCCACCCGCGAACGCTCCACTCCCACCCCCAGGATCAGGCCGGTGAACGGCCGCCAGTGGACGCCCAGCCGCCCGATCTGCTCGTGGCGGTCGAGGAGAGCCAGGAGCGGCGCCTCGGGGTCGTTGCGGTCGGCGAGGCTTTTCTGGCGCAGCGCCTGGCCGTTGGCGAAGAGGGAGAACCGGGGGGTGACCTGGAGCTCGGCGTTGAAGCCGGCATGGTCCTCCCGCGAGTTGGCGAGGCGCGGCAGGTCGGGGGTGAGGATGCGCTGGGCCTCGTCGCGGCCGGCGGTCGCCTCCAGGGTCACCCGGTTGCCGAAGGCGTGGAAGCCGCCGCCCAGCCGCTGGTTGAAGCGCCGGCGGTCGGCCAGCTTCTGCCACCAGACGTACTCGGGCAGGGCGTAGGCGGTCCAGGTGGTTTTGGACCCGGTCGGCAGGTAGAGGCGCAGGCCGCCGCCCAGAGTGGCGGTGAAATCGCTCGGCGCCGGCTGGCCGGTGGCGAGCAGGGTCTTGACGTAGGCGACGTCCTTGAACCCGATCGAGGGGGCGATGCGGAGGGCTCCCAGGTGGTAGCGGGCGCCGGCCACCTCCTTGGCGAGCTTGCCCCGGGCATCCTCCGGCCGCCCCACGGGACCGCCCGGGGTCATATACTGGTCGAATTGAGCCCGAGCGGTGCCCCCGGCACACAGACCGAGGAACAAAGTGAGGCCAGCTCTTTGGTAGAGTCGCATGTCTCTTCTCGCGCCAGCACCGGGAACGTCGAAAGTCTGGGGAGCCGCGCCATGATACGCCAGATCGACCTCTTCCTCATCGGCCTGGTCGTCGTCCTCCTCCTCTGGGCGCCGCTCGCCTTCGGCGGCGTCACCCCGTGGGCGGAGATGAGCCTCCAGGTGCTGTCGTTCCTCGTCCTGGCCCTGGCCTTCATGGCGGTCGACGACCTCTCCCGCCTGCGGCCGGTGGCCCTCCCCGCCGCGGCGCTCGCCGGCATCGCCCTCCTCGGCCTGGTGCAGTCGCTGCCCTGGCCGGCGCCGCTCGTCGCCCTCCTCTCGCCGCGCCACGCCGCGCTCTACCGGCAGGCCGCCGCCCTCCTCGCCCCGGAGCCGGCGGGCTTCCCCCGCCTGACCGTGGCGGTCGCCGCCACCCGCACCGCCGCCCTCACCTGGGCCGCCGCGGCCGCCTGCCTGGTGGCCGGCGCCGCCGCCGGCCAGCACCGGCGCAGCCGGCGGGTGCTCGGCGCCACCCTCCTCCTCTCGGCGTTCTTCCAGATCTTTTTCGGCGCCCGGGCCGCCCTGTCCGGGGAGAAGACCCTGTGGGGGATCGAGGTGCCGATCACCGCCGCCCGCCTGCGCGGCACGTTCTTCAACCCCAACCACTTGGCGGTCTACCTGGAGCTCGCCCTGCCGCTCGCCTTCGCCTGGGCCTTCTGGACGGTGCGGCGGGCGCGCGGCGACTCTTCGCTCGAGCGCCGGGTGCTCACCGTGGCGCCGCCGGTCCTGGTCTGGATCGTGCTCTTCGCCGGCCTCGCCCTCTCCGCCTCGCGCGGCGGCCTGCTCGCCGCCATCGCCGCCGCCGGCCTCCAGGGGACGCTCCTCGCCATCCACTACCGCCGCTGGGACTTGGCGCCGCTCGGCGCGGCGGCCGCCGTGGTGGGGGTCGCGGTGGCGGCGGCGATCGGCATCGAGGAGGGGCTGTCGCGCCTCGTCCGCACCCTGCCGAGCGACGTCAGCTGGCAGGTGCGCCGGCGGGCCTGGGCGGCGACCGTCGAGCTCTGGCGCCATTTCCCCCTGACCGGGACGGGGCTCGGCACCTTCCGCGACGCCTTCCCCCTGGTCCAGCCGGCCGGCCTGCCCGGCACCT
>DASQPA010000080.1:0-3564 GCA_035644215.1 Thermoanaerobaculia bacterium | reverse complement strand
GGGGAGGTGCGGGACCCTCACCGGCGGGTGGGGGGGACCGGCACGAACGGTCCGAGGCAGGGCAGCGTAGGGGCAGAGCCCCTGTGCCTGCCCTGCCCCGGCATTCCTTCACCGCCCCCTATCGCGTCCCTCCCCCCTGGGCGGGCGGGTGGGTGGGGATGGGGGGAGGCCAGGAGGGGGGTGATCCCCAACGGCGCTACCCTTGGCCGTAGAGCGGTCCGGGCGGTGGGTCCCTCCCCCCTGGGAGGGCGGCGGTTGGATCAGGGGGGAGGCTAGGAGGGGGGCATCTCCGTTTGGCTGGACCGTCCGTGGCCGGCGCGGCCCCACCCGGGCATGAATGCCCGGGCTATGCGTTGCGCTGGATAAATCCAGCTTTGCGATAATGGAACCGCCTACCCTTGGCGCGAAGCCGGACTCATCCGGCGCAACGCATAGCCCGGAGATTTATCTCCGGGCGGAGGTCCGGCCCACCCGCTCCTCCAGCCAAACCACCTCCCGCTCGCGCCGCCGGTACCCCGTCTCGTCCACGAGGTTCCGCGCTGCCGCCACGTGCTTGCCGGCCGCTGCGGTGTCGCCCCGCTGGAGCTCGAGGCGCGCCCACTCCAGGTGGGCGTCGCAGGCGAAGATGCGCATCCCGCCCCGGTCGGCGATCTCCAGGGCCTCGGAGAGGTCCGCCGCGGCAGCGGCCCGGTTCGCCCGCAGGCGGTGCAAGGTGGACCGCGCCAGGAGGCCACGGGCGACGTACTCCTCATCTCCCGCCTGCCGTAGCCCCTCCACGGCACGGTCCAGGTGCCCTGCGGCCTGGGCGAAGTCCGCCTCGACCTTCTCGCCGGGAGTCGCAGGCACAGGGGCCGTCAGGGCCAGGCCGAGATGCGCGCGACCTAGGCTCAGATGGTTAAGGGCGATGTCGAGGGGTCTCTTGGAGCCTTGTAGGACGATGCCAAGTGCCTCCTCCGCCCGCTCCTGCACCTCCCGGTACCCCTGGCGGAAACGCTGCGCCTCCTCCGGGGCCGCGGCGAGGCCGTCCAGTCCGGCCCCGTCCTCCGGCTCCGCGAGGCTCAGCAGCAAGTTGCAGTATATATAGCCTTGCTGCGAATAGAGCCGGGGGTACCCGGGCTGCCGCTCTGCCTGCATCGCCTCGGCCTCGCGGAAGGCCTCCCCGCTCTCCTCCCACCGGTCCGCCTGATGCAGGGCACCGGCCAGCGTCGTCCGGCTGCCCATCCGCTGGAAGGCGTCGCCGCTGCGGTCGGCCAGAGCGACGCTCTGCTCCCCGAAGGACACGGCCGGCACAACCTCCCCCAAGGTCAGGGTCAGCTCGCTAAGGTTGCTGGCGACCTGAGCAGCGTTCTTCCAATCGTTCAGAGCGCTATACTTTTCCAACGCGGTCTGAATCGGTTGGCTCGCCTCAGCCAACCGTCCCAGCGCACGTAGTTCGTAGGCGGCTATGTTTAGGATGTTCGCCTGAGCCGCCGCTGGTAGCCGAGCCGAGGGCTGGTCCCAGGGGCGATCGAAGAAGCCCGCCAGCGCCGCCAGGTCCGAGCCGAAGGCACCAAGCTTCTTGAGGCTGTAAAATTCAGCGACCCGCTGGATCCGCCGCCTGTAGACTTCGTAGTATGCCTCCTGCTGCCGCTCAGCCCGGCAGCCGTGGATCACCGCGGTGAAGAGCGGCTCCATCGCCTCCAGCGTCTCGGGAAGATCCGGCGCAGCCTCCTTCAGATGCACGTAGAGGCGCAGGTTTCCCTCCTGCCACGCCAGGGGCTGCTCCCTCTCCAGTTCTTCCTGGAAGTAGACCCGCACCAGAGGGTGGGCGTCGAGGGCGCCCGGCTTTTCGGCTTCCTCCAACAGCCGCGCCTTGCGGAGACGGGAGACAGCCTTCTGGAAGCGTGCTTCCTCCTGGGGGCCGATGTGCTCGGTCAAGCCCGAGATCGCGGGCTCCGCTCGCAGAGCCGCGATGAGATCCGGAGCTGCCACCCGATCGAAGAATCCCAAAAGGCGCAGCACTTCCAGCTCGGGTTCCTGGAGCCAGGCAGCATAGGAAGTGAGGACGCGCCGGGCATGGCCGTCCTCGTCTGCACCTTCATCCAGCAGCGGCACCTCCTTACGCCGACGGACATCGCCATTGCAGACGTCGCGTAGGTAGGTACCGAGAAGAGACAAGGCCAGAGCGTGGCCGCCGAATTCAACCGAAGCAGCCAGCAAGTCGGAGTCCTTCCCTTTCACGCCGAGCTGCCGTAGCAGTTCTGCTCCGGCCTCGGGGGACAAGGTCTCCAGGTCCACCTGCGGCGCGGTCTTCGGGAAGTTCTCCAGGTCAGCGATCCTCTCCCGGGTGGTGACGACGCAGAGGCCGGGGTTGCCCCCGGCCAGAGACTTCAAGAGGGCAGCGAGGCCCGGGTCCTTGAGTCGGCCGGCGAGGGGACCCGGCGGATGCTGGAGGGGCTCGACGCCGTCGAGCACAAGCAGGGTTTTCTCCCGGCGGATCAGCTCGGCCAGCCGCAACCCGCGGTCCCGCGGCGCGCCCTTCGTGGGGTCAGGATCACCGAAGAAGCCGAGGGCGTGGTCGAGAAACCGGTCCGCCGAGGTGACGCGCTCCTCGGTGCCTTGGCTGTAGAAGGACCAGTCGAGCACCCGCCGGGCGCCGCGCCAGCCGTCGGCGGCCATGCGATCGAGCCAGCGGGCTGCCAGGGTCGACTTGCCGACCCCGCCGAAGGCCACGAAGATGAGCACGTGGGTGGCCGGCGACTCCCAGGCGGCATCGAGATGAGCAAGCTCCGCCTCGCGGCCGACGAAGAGCGGGCCGGAGGTGGGGAGGCGGCCGAGGTCGAGGTGGATCGGGGCGTCGGGGTCCCGCCCGGTGCGGACCGCCCCCCTCCTTGCCTCCCCCCTGATCCTACCCTCCCCCTCCCAGGGGGGAGGGACCCCCCGCCCGGGGACCCCCCGCCCGGTCCCCTCGGTGGCGGCGGGGGTAGTGGGGGCGACTGCGGGAGAGGGAGCCGCTTCCGGACGGAGAAGATCCCGGATCTCCAGCGCCAGATCCGCCAGGTGCTGTTCCGCCTGAGCCTTGCGGAGCTTCGAGAGCGCTTGGCCGTTTTTTGGCCGGCCCTCGATGGCGGCGAGCCAGGGGACGGCCTGCCAGGGGCACGGGTGGACGAAGATGGGAATCACCCGCACACCCTCAGCCTTCCGCCGCTCGAGTAGACGCGGGATCTCGGTGCCGCGGACGAAGCGGGAGGTCAGGAAGGGACGGGAGATCAAGAGCAGGGCGACGGCCGCGCCGTCGAGGGCCGCCTCGATCTCCGGTCGCCAATCGTCTCCAGCTGCGATTCGCCGGTCCTCCCAGACCTCCAGCACGTCCTCCAACTCGAGGATCTGCAAGTGGCCGACGACGCGCTCCTTCCAGCCCTCGTCCTGGTGGCTGTAGCTGACGAAGATCTTCGGCGGCATGGGAACGAGGATTGTACCCCGGGGAGGAACGCCGCCGGCCGGGCGGGGCGGCGGCCTTCCGGGACGCCGCGGCACTCGGTGCGGGGGGAGACAAAGAGGGGGGAGTAAGAGGGGGTGCAGGGG
>DASQPA010000079.1:0-8994 GCA_035644215.1 Thermoanaerobaculia bacterium | reverse complement strand
CTGTCTCTGCTTCAAAGGTCGAGCCGCTGGCAGCAGCGGCGTGGCATCGCTTGCCCACAGGAAAGCTCAGGAAGACCCAAATGCCCAACTACCGTGCTATTGCCGCCCCGCCGAGCGGTGCCTGGGTAGAGCTATCTTCGTTGTTCTTTCAATGCTCCGGAATTCCCCGGGAAGATCGACGATTTCTGGACAGGAACTAGCTAGGCGGAAGGAGTCACCGTGAGGAGCTCGCCCCAGGTCGACTCGCGGCCGAGAACCGGCCGGCTCTCCCGCACGCTCGCCGCAGCCACCTGAGGATCGAAGCGAGGGGTGCTCCAAGCCCACTCGTGCAAGGAGGCCAGACGGCGGTACTGGGCTCGCGCATGGTCGAGCAGCTCGCGCTCAAAGTCAGACTCGCCCAGGCCGGAGCCTTCCGGCTCATAGAAGAGCGTGGCGAGCTCCACACCCTTTTCGTGCAAGGCCAAGCTCTCGCAGTCGACGTCGCGCTCTCGCGCCCGGGCGTCGCCGCCCTTGCGCACGGGATGCAGCAGCGAGGCACCCGGAGAGCTACCGGCAATCACCAGAATTTTGCGCGCCTCCGGTCGCCAACCGAGATGGCGGCAGGCATCGAGAGCGTCGGCAAGGGCATCCACGAAGTCCCCGCCCGGCGTGGGCGGCAGGGCGAGGAGCTCGTCCAGAACCCGCTCGGGCGCCATGGAGCCGAAGGCTGGCTCCACCGGGTAAAGGTGGTAGTGCGGCGTCAGACTCTGGGCGGAGACCTTGGAGGTCTGCTCGTCGCCGAACGCCACCACCGCCACCCGGCCGTCGCAGCCGTCGAGGAGCGCGGACTCGAAGTCGACCAGCCGCTCGACGTGCGGCTCCCAGAGCGCTCTTTCCAGAAAGAGCGGCACTGGCACCCGGCCCCTCTCTGGGTCCTTGCGATAGGCGCGCAGGGTGCCGTCGATGACCAGTGCCAGGTCGAAAGCACGGCCATCCGAGGCGGGCCGGATCGGCGCCAGCGGCGACCAGCGGTCTTCGACGGGAAGCGTGAGCACCGGTACCTCGGGGCTCCAGGCATGCACGGTGCCCTCGGCGTCGAGTTCCAAGTGGACGGTGACCACCTCTCCGGAGCGCACGGGCACCTCCGCCCGTAGGCGGACGGCGTCCTCCTCCCGCACCACGAGGTGGACCGAGGAGGCTCCCGGGAGCGAGCGCAGACGAACCGTGCAAACAGGCGTCGCGGCGGCGAGCGGTAAGGGCGCCGAGGTGAGGTTGAGATCAGGACCGGTCAGGGCTTCGAGGTGCATCATGGTTTCGTGCCCGGCAGAGTTTCTACGTAACGGGCCAGTTTCTGCAGCCCGGGGCCGCTCTTGGCGAAGGGATAATCTGTACACTTTCCGCCAGGAACGAATTCGACCGCAGGATCAATGGTAGGGGACTTTCCACTGGTCGGCAGCCCGGGACCTGAAGGCGTCAGATAGCCCAGACTGCACGCGGCCGCTGCAAGCAAGTAGTAACCATCCACATCGGCCGACCACCGGGCGTTACCTATCTTACGGAACTCCTCCTTGGTAGGCTTGAAGCTATCGAACTTGTCAAGCATGGCAGGGTCGGCATTTGGCTCAAGCTGAAGCGCCTGAAGCTTGATGAGGCCCCAGTAGAAAGTCTGCGAATCCTTGGTCTGGAATTTGGAAAGATCGCCCGTTGCCAACACTGCCTCGACAGGTTTGAACTGAACTTGGTAGAGCTTTCCCATCGTTGCGTTCGTTTTGCTCTTCTTCCGCACCGCTTCGACTAACTCGATCACCGAGGACGAGAGGCTGTGCGGTTCGGTAACCCTCGGTGCCGGTGGGGACGGATTCTGCGGAGGGCCGGTTCGCGGCGTTGGTGTTGCCACCGGAGGCGAGTCCTGCTCTTTCTTCTCACCTACCAGCTCGTGCGTCCACCAGCCGTTGACCGCAAGCCCGGCGAGCAGCAGCATAAGAACCGCCGGCTGCAGAGCTCTCACGACGCCGCGCCCAACCGCGCGTATCTTTAGCGCCCAGAGGGGCCGGATACGGCCTGTCTCTCTCTTGCCGAACGTCCTTGTCTCCACCTCCATCAGCCGGGTATCGAGACTCGGCCGCCGAATCGCGTCGAGCACCAGCATTTCGAGATCGAGCGGCAGATACCCGAGGTATTGAACGAAGCTCTCAAGCTGCTTCTGCGTGGCGGCATCCCCTGGAATCAAAAGCCGAGCACCGAAGGAGAGGAGGATCTCCTTCTCCACGTCCAACGCTCGTGGCGCGGCGCCCGGGGCAAGTGCGAGAAAAATCGTAGGCGGCTCAAAGCCGGCCGACTTCACGGTCTCGACCTTGATTCGCTTCTCGGCCTCCCCTGTTGCGACCGCGATCACTCCTCCTCCCGCTTGCTGGACGTCCATTCGGATGTCCGTGAGCGTCTCACTTAGCTGCTTCTCGTTGATCTCTCGATCCTTCAGGGCAGTGGAACGAATGCGTTGTGCGCCATAGACAAAGACGATCGTCTCCGGGCCTTGCGCCACGCGGAGGTGGACCTCGTAGGTCGCGCCAACCTTTCGATCACGGTAGAAAGTCACCAGTCCGTTCATTGCGTTTGTGCTCCCAGCGATGAGAAAGACGGCCGATCCGGCAGGTCTTCGGCCACTCGGAGGGCATCGTCGAATGCGGTTTGCTCTAAGGATTCAAGATCTGCGGCAACTCGGCTGAGGAGCGTCAGGGCAACGTCCACCCGATCGTCGGCGCTTCGCTGTCCATCGCGGCGGAAGGCGTTGGACAGGCCACATAGAAGACCCTGCCACCACTCTTGCGTACCCCGATAGCTACGGCTTGCAGGGCTCCCGACCAATTGGAGAGCCATGCCACCCAGAGTTCCGCCTGGCGACAGACAGAGACCCAGGTCGAAAGCCGGCAGCACACCCTGTGTCGACTTCAGGAGCCACGGATTGCCCCGAGACGCCGCGGCGAGAAAGATCTGCCAACTGCGCTCGCAGACGGTTTCGTCCCATTCGTCTACAGGGGAATCGCCCACCCGCATACGGCGAGCCAGGATCGTCACGGGGTGCTCCACCGCCTCACCGAGTACAGCGCGCGCCGATGCCGCGGCCGCTCTCGCCATCTCGCCCCAGCAGGGATCGTCGCTGTCCCCGGCTAACATGGCACGGATCGCCTGGCTGGCCAGATCGTCCTGTTGGCTCTCTGCCAGGATTCCGGGGACGAGAAACTCAGCCACCTTCACCCAGCCTCTCTGGATCAGCTGGCGCGCCATAGTTCGCGAGATCCCGGTCACCTGATGCGGCGGCCCGTCACCGATCCGGGATTCGATCGTCCGCCAGACCTCTGCGCCGAGCCGCTCGAGAGTTTGCGGGCCGCTCATCCAGACCGCCAGCTCGTTGTGGAAGTCTTGGCGGCCGAAGAGGTTCGGATCCGCTGCCGCATCGAGCGCCTCCGTGGCATTGCGCTCCAACCGGGCCGTCACGGCCCGCACGCGGGCCTGGAGCGCCCGATCCTGGAGGTGCCCCGCACGCTGCCAGAGAATGCGAGAGGTCTGGAGGTCGAGGGTCGGGAGCTCGGCGGGCAACGGGTCGCGAAGCCAGTGGAGCACGGCCTTCGTGAGGCCTTCTCGCAGAACCGAATCCGCCCCGCGGAAGAGGGGCTCCTCGGGCTCGGTCACCCAACCTTCTCGACGCGCCATCGCCGCGATCTCCGCCAGCCCTGCGAAATCGGCACACAGACCTCCCGCATCCCGGAGTTGATCCCGCTCGAACGGCGGGATCCGAGGCCACCTCCGGGGCGCCTCACCCCCGCCACAGAGCCCGCGCACTTCAACCCCCGCGAGGCCGTGGGAAGGCAGACTCTGGAGCGCCAGGGTCCACTCCTCGCGGGTGGCTTCGACACCCTCTTCGCTCCACACCGGCGAGCCGAGCCAGGCGAGCGCCATTCGCAGCGTCTCCTCGGACACCTCGGTCCGCCGCCGGAACCAGACGAACCACCAACCGGCCCGAAGGAGCGCCGCCGTGGTCTCCTCGAGCGCTTCCACCGCCCGCCGGTCGAGTTCGCGGTGCAGGGCTGAGAGACCCGCGTCACTCGGGAGAGCCTCCCCCAGCGCGAGGAGCGCCGAAGTGTCTCCTGAAAACGACTGCGCTGCGAGCAGGCGGTTCAGCCACAATCCTGGGGCGTCGCCCCAATTCTCCCAGGCGCTCTTCTGCGCGACCAACCGCTCGCCAGCCTCTGGCAGCTCGTCCTTCGGCACCTCTCCAACGTAGTCCAACGCCCAACCGGCCGTGAGGAACCCTTTAGACGTCGCCTCGGCAAGCGCCTGGAAGACCTCCGGCTGGCGCGCCCGCCGCGCCAGCTCGCCGGCCGCCACCCCATCGAGACAGCGCATCGCACACGCTGTCGAGAGGATCGGCGGATCGCAGCTGAGAAGCGCCAGGAGCCGGTCGAGGCGGCCGGGGTCGCTGGCCACCCACCAGGCAGCCACCTCGGCGTCGATCACCTGCCCCTGGCGCCCCACCTCGACCGCTACCTCGGACCACAGCTCCTGCTCGCCCGGCGAGCTCGCCAAGCCGTCGAGGAGGAGCCCGCGTAGAGCGACCGCGGGCAATTGGCCCCAGTCTTCCCCGACCAGCCGCCGCCACCGCAGCCCCGGCCCCAAAGTGCGCGCCGCCTCGGGCAAGTACCTCGCAACCATTTGCTCCCGCACCGCCGCCTTCGCGGGCAGGGCGAAGGCCAGGTTGTAGACGATCTGTACTCCGCGGACGCCGGCCATGTCCGAAAGCCCCTCCACGCCAAACTGCCGCCCGTAGCGCGTGGCGAAGAGCGGCAGCGCCGCCGGCAGGGCGAGGGCGCGCTCGACGACCGCTTCGGCGTAGCGTTGGGCCTGAGAATCGAGAGGGGGACCCGCCATCACCTCCCCTGCGCGGTTGAGCAGGACGGCCGACCGCGCCACGGCGAGGGCGGCCCCCGCCGCCTCCAAGGGCAGCGCCAGAAGATCGGCCTCCAGGTGCCGCAAGAAGAGATCGGGCAGCCGGGTGTACACCCGCAGGCGGCAGCGGTCCCGAAGGTCCGCGGGCAGCCCGGCACGACTGAAGGCGACGAGGGAAGCCATGGGGCCGCCGGAGACAAATTCTGCGACCGGTACGGCGTATAGCACCGGATAGCCCCCGGCGAAGGCCTGAAAGAGATGGCCGAGAAGCCGCGCCGCGACCAGAGGCTCGGCCGCGACGGGACGGGTGTTGAGTTGCGGCGCCGGGGGTTCCCAACGCTCTCCCTGTGCACCGTCGGGCCAAGGCGCATCGAAGGCTGCCGGCTGGCCGAGGTGGAGGCCGGGGTCGCAACCAGCCGGAAGCTCGTCCAGCCTCCACGCTCGGCCGTGGGCGAAGTAGGCGGCGCGCCGGTCGAAGGTCCCAGCCGCCGCCAGACGTACGACGAAGAGCCGCCCGGCGTGGCAGAAGCACGACCAGCCCTCCAGCCGCTCGCCCAACGTGCGGTGGTCGGCAGGATCCGCGTCGAAGCTCATCCAGGGCCGGACAGCGGAGAGGAGGGAGGCGTCATTCAGCTCTTCCTCGACCGCCAGGTACTGCTCGCCTTGCGCAATCCGATAGCCAGTACCTTCGCCGACACCCTTCTCGGCATGGCCTCGGAAAAGCGAACTCGAGATCGGGATTCTCTGGGTGTTGTCCACGGCGGCCTCTACAGCAAAGCGTTGTGGTACTCGCAGAACGCCATGAGCAAGGGAAGCTCGACGTGGACCGGCACCGGGTCACCGAATTTCCGTCGTTCCACCCAACTGGCCTTTTCCTTCTCGAACCGGTCGAGCACCTTCCCTTCGATAGCGCTCATCGGAACGATCCACGGCGCGCCGCCGTTGAAGTTGAGCTGCTTGGGGATGCCGCTGACCCCCTGCCGTGCACCCGCGAAGGCTTCGGCCAGAAAGTCCGAGACTTGTCGCGCATTGTTCAGATAACGCATGACGCCGCCTTGCGTGCGGAGCTTGCGCAGGTAGCGGCCGGGTGTCCGCATGTAGGGCTCGACCCACCGCCCCCTAAGATTGGCAAGAGAGCTTCGCGAATCGTCCGCCATCGTGAGGGCGAGGATGGTCCGTACGGGTCGGTTCTGCCGGTTGAGGCGCCGCAAATCTCGGAAGTTCTCCACCGTCTGAGCGAACCCCTGCAGCGCCTCGTCGCGTTTCTCCACATCCTGGTCGGAAATGTCTGTACTGGGAAAAGCCACCCACAGGGGCAGACAGAAGACCATCACGCCGGCATCGAGGTAGGCTTCGCGCCAGGTGGCGGCGTTCTTGCTTCTCGGAGGCTCAAAAAGGCCCTCCCCCGAGCCGTCGAAGAGCTCGATTTCCACCGTGGAGCGGTTCCTTCCCAAAATACCCGTCCGGAAAGGCAGCTCCAGCCGGTACCAACGCTGGTTGAGAAGCAGAGTCTGCCCCAATCGCTGCCACGCTTCGTAGTTCCGGACGAAGGCCACGACGTTCTCGCGGTCCTGTTCCTCGGCATCTCGGAAGGCGCCGGCGGACAAGGAAACCTTGCTTCTGTCGAGGTACGGGGTGAGCGCGCCGGCGTGCTCGCCATAGCTTTGGTAGACGAGAGACTGAAGCAGGTAGCTCTTGCCGACGCCCTTGCCGCCGACGATGCCGAACTTGAGGGGCAGGTGATCGTCCTCCCTCACCCTGGCGCGGACCTGCGCAGTGGGTTGAGGCTCAAGGACGCTCTCACGAGGCGTACGCAATTCCGGCCGGAGCATCTCCGCGGACTCCGCCTGTGTGGCACCAGCCGGTGGTGGCGTAGTGGCCGCAGGGGCAGGATCGGGTTGTCGCGGTGCTCCGGACGACGCCGGCCGGCCGCCGCTGTTCCAATTGATTTCGGAGGTCGGGTCCTTGTCTTCGTTCATCTCCGGCCTCGTAGTACCAGGGGTTGTCGCTTTGAGGGAGCAGCGTTGATCAAGAACAGCGGCGGGGGATCCCAGAGAACCCGAACCTCGACGGCATCCTTGCCCTTCACGAGGGGCCGCAACTGCGGCCGCAACGCCTCCGCCCGGCTGCCGTCGGCAGCCACCAGTTGAAATCCCGTGGCTGTCGTTCCAGCGCGACCTTGGTTGACGAGGGAGACATCGCCACGGCGGGTCGCCTCCTGGGCGAGCGCCGCCATCACATCCTGGCGGAACTGCTCGCCGCTCACCACAGAGGGGAGGAGGAAGAGATAGAACACCTCCGCGGGGAGGTCGCCGTCGCCCAGAGCCCCTGGAGAGGCCGACTGATAGACCAGGCGCAGCTCGACGCTCAACTCGGCGTCGGCATCCACCGAGCGAGGTGCGTAGGAATAGCAGTCGACCCGGAAATATTGGCGCTCTCCCTCGCGGTACGAGTGCGCGTGACAGCCCGGGGACCGCCGGGCCAGGTCGGCCGCCGCACCTAGCGGCAGACGGCTCAACCGGTAAAGGTCTCCGGCGGTAAGAGATCCCGTTGGGATCGCGAGCAGCGGTGAGCGCAGCACTTCGGCGAGCGGCTGGCGGTCGCCGGCAACCAGCGCGTCGTGACCCGGAACCTCGAAGACCACCCAGGCATCGCTCCAGGTTCCGAGCATCGTCTGCAGGTGGGCTGCAGCTTGCGCCCTGCCGGCTTCCAGACGGCCTGCCAGGGCGGCCAAGGCCGGGCTCTCGGCCGGCTGTATCACGGTGATCTCGGCGAGCAGGCGGCCGACCTCTCGGTGATAGGACCCGACGATCCCGCTCAAGCCGGCGAACGATCCGCTCTCCCGCCAGGTGCCCGGTGCCTCTCGCGGATGGTCCCAATAGAGAGAAGGTTCCTTGAAGCTCGACACCTTGGGCGTGTGGCCCGGATCGAACGCCTCGACCACCGCCGACTGGAGGTCCACGAACCCTTGCGCGAGTTGCTCCTCCTGGCCGAGAACGGCGGCGACCCGCCAGAGGTCGCGGTCGTGCGCCACCTCTCCCGGGCGCAGAGCCTGCAATTTCTCCACCTCGTGAGCGGAGGCCGTAACATGGTCCGCCAGTCGCGGCCAGTCATGGCCGGCCACCGCCCGTACGATCTCGGCCCATTGTCGGAGCTCCCCGACCCGCGCCGCCACGCGGTTCCGCTGCCCGGCCAGGACCCGCGATTCCACTGCATTCGCCGCTGGCACGGCCAGGAGAAGGGTTATCACCAGGGAGACAGGCGCCAGGCTGAGGAGCCATCGGCTGGTGGGCCGCAGCCTCCCCAGGCGGGGCAGGAGGGCGAGGGCGGCACCCAGCGCACCGACCGCCACCGCGTGGAGCCGGGGATGGCCGGGGCTGCCTCCCTGTGCCAGGAGGGTGATCGCCAGGCTGGAGCTCAAGACGGCGAGAAACAGCGCCCAGAGGCGAGGGGAAAGCGGACCTGGACGAGCGCGACCCTTCCAGACCACGCAACCGGCGAGGCCGGCCGCCGCCGCCGCGGTCACGAGCCCCCAGGGAGCTGGCAGGAGGAAGAGGGCGCGCAACTCCGGGCTGCGTTGCAGGTAGATCGCGACCAGAGCCAACACCGCGGCAGACGCGATCGACAGGGTAGTGGACGGGAGCGCCCAACCGCCCACGTGCCAAGGACCAATCCCGCCCAGGGGATCGGGGATCTCGCTGTTGGGCCCCAGGGGGCCTTCGGCAGCTGAAGGGTTCACGGCGCTCACGGTCTCCCCTGCGCCCGAAGGGCGATGGGCCGGCCTTTGCGAGGTGTCACTAGCCACGCGGAAGGGACCAGGTGTTAGCCACCAGCATGGGACCACCCTGGTTGATGTTGTCACAACTTCTCGATAGCTCGTCGACTCCCTATGCATGGGGTGGATGGTGGGTCCCTGCCCGGCTGGGGGGCCGGCCAGGAGGTGGGCGAAGCCCGCCGGAGGGCCGGCCCCCCAGCCGGGCAGGGCGAGATGTTCACGGTTGTCCCCTCTTCAAACCGGGTTTCTGGCGCCTACGGTACGACTCGCCATCGAGCACGAGCTCGTAGGCGGCG
>DASQPA010000078.1:0-16438 GCA_035644215.1 Thermoanaerobaculia bacterium | reverse complement strand
CGGCCCGGGCCAGTTCGACTACGCGGCGGCCAACGCCTTTCTCGACGCCTTCGCCCAGTCGTCCCAGGGGGCGCTGCCGGTGGTCTCGATCAACTGGGACGCCTGGCGCGGCGTGGGCATGGCGGCGCGCTGGCACGCGGCGGCGGAGGCGCAGGACACCGAGGTCACGGGCCGCGAGCCGTTCTCCCATCCGCTGCTCCGCGAACGCGGGGTGGACGGGGATGGAGCGGGGGTCTTCGTCGGCCACCTCTCTCCCGGCGGCACCTGGGTCCTGGACGAGCACCGGCTGGGCGGCCACCCGGTAGTGCCGGGCACGGCCTACCTGGAGATGGCGGGCGCCGCCTACCGCGGCCTGACCGGGACGGCCGGCGCGATCGAGCTGCACGACGTACAGTTCGTCACCCCTCTCCAGGTCATCGATGGCGAGAGCCGCGAGCTCCAGGTCGTGCTGCGCGGGAACGGCGATGGCTACCACCATTTCACGGCGCGCAGCCGGGACGGCGGCGGTTGGCAGGAGCATGTGACCGGGCAGGTGGGCAGGGGCAAGGCGGCCGCGGCGACGCGTGAGGAGCGGGTCCGGCTCGACGTCTCGTCGTTCGCCGGCTGGGAGGAGGAGGTGCTCGGCGAGGACTTCCGGGAGGATCTGAAGCAGGCCGGCCTCGGTCCGCGTTGGGAAGTGCTGAAAAAGGTCTACCGGCGAGACGGCGAGCTCGTCGGTCTGCTCGAGCTGGCGCCAGAGTTCGCAGGTGACATCCCGGGCTTCGCCCTTCATCCGGCGCTGCTCGACGCGGCGACCAGCTTCGCCGAGTACTACGTGCCGGGCACCGCGGGCCACTACTACCTGCCACTCTCCTACAAACTCCTGCGCATGCAGGGGCCGCTGCCGTCGCGGATCTACAGCCACACCCGGCTGCGCGTCCAGGAGTCCTTGGAAACCCTTTCCTTCGACGTCGCGATGCTCGACGAGACGGGGCTGGAGAGGGTCTGGGTCGAGGGGTTCACGCTCAAGCGGGTGGACGTCGCCGCGACCCTCCGCGGGCGTGCGGAGCGCGGCCGCGCCCCGGCGGCATCGGCGGCATCGGCGGCATCGGCGGCGGCATCGGTGCTGCCGCGGCCATTGATGGCAGAGATGCTTTCGAGCATGGAGCCGGAGAAGGCGGTCGAGGCGTTCGGCTGGATTCTCGCCGGCAATGGGGCCGGCCACCGGCCGCCGCAGGTCGCCGTCTCGGTGCAACCGTTGCCCGAGGTCCTGGCGCGGGCGCGCTCGATCACCGCGGAAGGGCTCGCCGAGGCGCTCCGCCCGGCGGCGGGCCGGCACGCCCGGCCCGACCTCACGACCCCCTACGTGGCGCCGCGCGGGGAGCTCGAGGAGCGCATGGCGGCGATCTGGGGCGACGTCCTCGGCCTCGACCGGGTGGGGGCGACCGACGACTTCTTCGAGCTCGGCGGGCACTCGCTCCTCGGCACCCAGCTGCTGTCGCGGGTGCGCGCGACGTTCGGCGTCGAGGTGCCGCTCGGCAAGCTCTTCGAGGCCGCCACGGTGGCCGACCTCGCCGCCGTGGTCGCCCCCGGGCTCACCGCCGAGCCCGCCGGGCGCCAGGGGATCCCGCGCCGCGCGCGCGGCGGCGACCTGGCCCTTTCTTTCGCCCAGGAGCGCCTCTGGTTCCTCGATCAGCTCGAGCCGGGCAGCACGGCCTACAACCTCCCCGCCGCGGTGCTCCTCGAAGGGGCGCTCGACGTCGCGGCCCTCTTCCGCAGCCTCCGCGCGGTGATCCGCCGTCACGACACGCTGCGCACCACCTTCAAGGTGGTGGCCGGGCAGCCGGTCCAGGTGATCGCGGCGGAGGTGCGCCTGGTCTCCCTCCTGGTCGATCTGGAGGAGCTGCCGGCCGCGCAGCGCGAGGGCGAGATGCGGCGGGTGATCGCCGAGGACTCGACGCGGCCCTTCGACCTCCTGCGCGGGCCCCTCATGAGAACCGTCCTGCTGCGGCTCTCGCCGCACCGGCACGCCGTCCTCTTCACCCTGCACCACGTGGTCGCGGACGACTGGTCGACGGGGGTTTTGATTCGCGAGGTGGCGGTGCTCTACGCCGCGTTCGCCGCGGGCCGGCCGTCGCCGCTGCCCGAGCTGCCGGTCCAGTACGCGGACTACGCGCTGTGGCAGCGCGAACGGCTGTCGGGCTCCCTCCTCGCCGAGCAGCTCGACTCTTGGCGGGAGCGGCTCGCCGGGGCGCCGGCGCTCCTCGAGCTGCCGCTCGACCGTCCCCGTCCGGCGCTGCAGAGCCCGCGCGGGGCGCACCTGCCGGTGCGGCTCTCCGCCGAGATCGCGCGCGGCGTGGCGCTCCTCGGCCGCGAGCATCGGGCGACGACGTTCATGGTGCTGCTCGCCGCCTTCTCCGCCGTGCTCGGGCGCCTCGCGGGACAAGAGGACGTGGTGATCGGCACGCCGGTCGCCAACCGTACCTACCGCGAGATCGAGGAGCTGATCGGGTTCTTCGTCAACACCCTGGCGCTCCGCATTTCGCTCGCGGCGGGACCGGAGTTCGCGGCGCTGCTGGAGCAGGTGCGGGAGGTGGCCCTGGGCGGCTATGCCCATCAGGATCTGCCGTTCGAACGGCTGGTCGAGGCGCTGCAGCCGCAGCGCAGCCTGGCCTACTCGCCGCTCTTCCAGGTGATGTTCGCCCTCCAGAACGCTCCCGCCGGCAGGCTCGAGCTCCCGGGGCTGACGCTGGTCCACCTCGACGTCGAGCCGGGCCGCGCCAAATTCGACTTCGACCTGTGGCTGCGCGAGATGCCTCTGGGGCTCGAGGGCGCCTGCGAGTACAACCTGGACCTGTTCGACCGCACGACGGTCGAGCGCCTGCTCGGCGCCCTCGCCAGCCTCCTGTCGGCGGCGATCGAGCAGCCGCGGCGACCGGTGGCCGACCTGCCGCTGCTGTCCCCGGCGCAGCGCCACCAGCTGCTCGCGGAGTGGAACGACACGGCGGCCGAGATCGGGCAGTCGGAGGACTTCGTCGCCGCCTTCCGGCGGGCGGCGGCGCGCTCGGCCGACGCCGTGGCGGTGGGCGAGGAGGGAGGAGGCTCCCTCACCTACCGCGAGCTCGACCGGCGCTCGGACCGCCTGGCCCGCGCGCTCGGCGAGCGCGGCGTCGGCCCCGAGCGTCTGGTGACGATCCGGGCCGAGCGGGGAACGGATCTCCTGGCCGCGGTGCTGGGGGTTCTCAAAGCGGGAGGAGCCTTCCTGGCGCTCGATCCGGCGCAGCCGCCGGCGCGCGCGCGACAGGTGCTCTTGCAGAGCGGCGCGGGGTGGCTGCTCGCTCCGCTGGCCGCCGGGGGCGAGCTTCTCCCGGCGATGGTCGAGCCGGGAGATCCGGCACAGCTGCTGGATCTCGGCGCCGCGCTCGCGGCGGGAGCGGAGAGCGGGCCCGCGACGAGAGGATGGGTCGGCCCCGACCAGCTCGCCTACGTGATCTTCACCTCCGGCTCGACGGGGACTCCCAAGGGGGTGATGATCCACCACCTGGGATGGTTGAACCACCTGCTGGTCCTGATCCGCGATCTCGGTCTGACGGCGGGCGACCGCGTCGCCCAGACCGCCTCACAGAGCTTCGACATCGCGGTCTGGCAGATGCTCGCGGCGCTGCTCGTGGGCGGCCGGGTCCAGGTGTTCGGCGACGACCTGATGCGCGACCCCGAGCGTCTCGCCGCGGCGCTCGCCGACGGGCAGGTGACGGTGCTCGAGATCGTCCCGTCGCTGCTCTCCACCCTGCTCGACACCGAACCCCGGGTGGCTCCCGGGCTGCGCTGGCTGATCGCGACCGGCGAGGCGTTGCCGCCGGAGCTCGCGGCGAGGTGGCGTTCCACCCGTCCGGAAGTCTCCCTGCTCAACGCCTATGGACCCGCGGAGTGCTCCGACGACGTCAGCTTGTACCGGTTGGAAGAGACGTCCGGCTTCGCGACGGTGGTTCCGATCGGGCGGCCGCTCGACAACGCGGGCCTCTACGTCGTCGACCGGGAGCTGCGTCTCGCGGCGGTGGGCGCAGTGGGGGAGCTCTCTGTCGGCGGCCCCGTCGTGGGGCGGGGCTATCTGGGTGATTCGGCGCGGACGGCCGAGGTCTTCGTGCCCGATCCGTTCACCGGTCCGGCGGGGTCGCGTCTCTACCGGACCGGCGACCGCGCGCGCTTCCGCCCGGATGGCGAGATCGAGTTCCTCGGCCGCGCCGACCATCAGGTGAAGATCCGCGGTTTCCGCATCGAGCTGGGGGAGATCGAGGCGGTCCTCGGCGCCCATCCGGAGGTGCGCGACGCCGTGGTCGTGGCGGCCGTCGCCGCCTCCGGCGAGCGGCGGCTCGTCGCCTACGTCGTGCCGCGCGAGGGCGCCTCCCCCACCGCGGCCGAGCTCTCCCGGCATCTCGAGGCGGCCCTGCCGGCCTACATGGTGCCGTCGAGCCTGGTGCTGCTGCCGGCCCTCCCCTTGAACCGCAATGGCAAAGTCGACCGCCGGGCGCTGCCGGCGCCGGAGGGGGAGACCGTGGCGGGCGCCGTGGCGCCGCGCGGCCCGGTCGAGGAGATCCTCGCCGGCCTCTGGGCCGAGGTGCTGGGGCGCGAGCGGGTGGGCGTCCACGACGACTTCTTCGCTCTGGGCGGCCACTCTCTCCTCGCCACCAAACTGATCTCCCGGGCGCGGCGGAGCTTCCGGATCGAGATCCCGCTCCTCTCCCTCTTCCGCCACCCGACGGTGGCGGGGCTGGCGCGGGAGGTCGAGGCCCTCTTGGGCGGCGGCCTGGCGGGGGTTCCGGAGGCGCCGGAGATCGTGCCGGTCGCTCCGGGGGACGATCTGCCGCTCTCCTTCGCCCAGCAGCGGCTCTGGTTCCTCGATCAGCTCGAGCCCGGCGGCAGCGCCTACAACATCCCCGTCGCCGTGCGCTCCCGCCGGCCGCTCGACGCCGGCGCCCTCGCCTGGGCCGTCGACCGGGTGATCGAGCGCCACTCCGCGCTGCGCACCCGCTTCGTGGCGGTCGATGGGCAGCCGGTCCAGCGAATCGCGCCGGCGCTCGCGGTCGGCCTGCCCGTGGTCGACCTGCGCGGCCTCGCCGCCGGCCGCCGGCTCGCGGTCGCCCGGCACCTCGCCCACGAGGAGACCGGGCGCCCCTTCGACTTGCGCCGCGGCCCCCTGTTGCGCCCCCTCCTCCTGCGCCTGGACGCCGGCGATCAGATCCTCCTTTTCACCCTGCACCACATCGTCGGCGACGACGGGTCGATGGACATCCTGCTGCGCGAGGTCGGTGAGCTCTACGGCGCCCGCACGGAGGGGCGGGCGCCGCTCCTGCCGGAGCTCCCGGTCCGCTACGCCGACTTCGCCGTCTGGCAGCGGCGCTGGCTCGCCGGTCCGCGGCTCGCGGAGCACCTCGCCTATGCCCACCGGCGCTTCAGCGGCGTGCTCCCGCGGCTCGAGCTGCCGGCCGACGGCCCGGCCGCCGCCGCCGATCTCCGCGGCGGCCTGGCCGCGCGCCACCTCGACCCCGCGCTGACCGCGGCCCTGCGCGCCGTGGGGCGCGCGCAGGGTGGGACCCTCGCCATGACGCTCGTCGCCGGCTTCGGTCTCCTGCTCGCGCGGCTCGCCGGACAGGACGACCTGATCCTGGGGATGGCGATCGCCAACCGCAACCGCCTGGAGATCGAGGGTCTGGTCGGGTTCTTCGTCAACACCCTCGCCCTGCGCCCCGACTTCTCTGGAGAGCCCTCGTTCCACGGTCTGCTGGAGCGCGTGCGGGAGGTCACCCTGGAGGCGTACGCCCACCAGGACCTGCCCTTCGAGCGGCTGGTCGAGGAGGTGCAGCCGGAGCGGAGCCTGGGCCGTCACCCGATCTTCGAGGTCCTGTTCAACCATCTCAACGTCTCCGCCGACGACGACCGGCCCACGCCGCTGACCTTCGAGCCGCTGGATCTCGCGGCGCCGCAGGCGAAGTTCCCGCTGACGCTCTATCTGTCCGAGGGGAAGGAGGGGGTCGGGCTGCAGCTCGTCTACCGGCGTGCCCGCTTCCAGGCGGCACGGATGGAGGGGATGCTTGAGCAGCTCACGCAACTCCTGGCGGCGCTCGCCGCCCGGCCGGACCTGCCGGTCGGCGCGCATTCGCTGGTGACGGCTGCGGCCCGGCAGGTGCTGCCCGATCCGGCTCTGCCCCTACCGACGCCCGCCTTTGCGCCGGTGGTCGAGCTCGTGCTCGCCACCGCGGCCGAAGCTCCGGAACGCTCGGCGATCCGCCAGGAGGACCGCGCCTGGAGCTACGGCGAGCTGGCGGCCCGGGTCGAAGCGGCGGCGCGCCGGCTCGTCGCCTGGGGGGTCGCCCGCGCCGAGGTCGTCGCGGTGTCGGGGGAGCGCGGATTCGGGCTGATCGTCGCCATCCTCGCCGTTCTCCGGAGCGGCGGCGTGCTGCTCACCCTCGACCGCGCCCTCCCCGCCGCGCGCCGCCGTCTCCTCCTCGCGGCAGCGGGCACGCGGCGGCTGCTCCATGCCGGGGCGCTCCCCGAGGCGGACCGCTGGCTCGCAGAGATCTGCCCCGAGTGGCTCGCCATCTCCTCCGAGTACGGCGAGATCGGCCCGGGCGGGGCGTCCCCCGCGGTCGCCGCGGGTCTCGGCGAGCGCCTGCCCCCCCTGGCCGGCGACGATCCGGCCTATCTCTTCTTCACCTCCGGCACGACCGGAGCCCCCAAGGGGGTGGTGGGGCTCCACAAGGGCCTTGCGCATTTCGTCGACTGGGAGCGCCGGCATTTCGGCCTCGGTCCGGAAGACCGTGGCGCCCTGCTGATCGCGCTCGGCTTCGACGCCGCCCTCCGGGACCTCTTCGTCCCCCTGACCGCCGGAGCGTGCCTCCACCTGCCCGAGGAGAAGGCCGGGCCGCGGGAGATCATCGAGGGGTTGGAGCGCGCCGGCATCACCTACCTCCACGCGGTTCCCGCCGTCGCCCAGGCTTGGGTGAGCGAACGCCCGGCGACCGCGGCGCTCGCCGGGCTCCGTTTCGTCTTCCTCTCCGGCGAGCCGCTCTCGGGCGCCCTGGTCGAGCGTTGGCGGGAGGCCTTCCCCGCTTCCGGTGCGATCGTCAACTTCTACGGCGCGACGGAAGCGACGATGATCCAGAGCTCCTTCCGAGTGCCGCGCCCGGCCTTTCCCGGCGTGCAGCCCGTCGGCTGGCCGCTCCCCGAGGTCCAGCTCCTGGTGCTCGCCGGGAGCGGCCGACTGTGCGGAGTGGGCGAGCCGGGGGAGGTCTACGTCCGCACGCCCTTCAGCGCCCGGGGGTATCTCGGCGCGCCGGAGGAGGAGGCGCGGAGCTTCCTCCCCAACCCCGCGGCCGGCGATCCCGGCGATCCCGGCGACCGGCTCTACCGGATGGGCGACCGCGGCCGCTACCGGCCGGACGGCAGCCTCGAAGTTCTCGGCCGCCTCGACCAGCAGGTCAAGATCCGCGGCGTCCGCGTCGAGCCCGCAGAGATCGCGGCGCACCTCCTGGGCCATCCGGGGGTCGCTGCCGCCGCGGTCGTGCCCTGGCACCGGGAGCCGCAGGAGCCCGGGGAGGGCGGCGAGCTCGCGCTCGCCGCCTACGTCGTGCCGGCCGCCGGCGGAGGCGACGGGCGCCCCGATCTGCGCGCGTTCCTCGCCGAGCGGCTGCCGGCCGCCGCGGTGCCGGCGGCCTTCGTCTGGCTCACCGCCCTGCCCTTGACCGCCAACGGCAAAGTGGACCGCAAGGCCCTGCCGCCGCTGGCGCCGGGAGCCGGCCGGCGCCAGCCGTCGGCGCTCACGGGGACGGCACCCCGGACGCCCATGGCGGAGATCCTGGCCGGGATCTGGGCGAGCGTCCTGGGCCTCGCCCGGGTGGAGGCCGAGGACAGCTTCTTCGACTTGGGAGGGCATTCGCTGCTCGCCACCCAGGTCGTCTCGCGGGTCCGCCAGACCCTGGGGGTCGAGATCTCCTTGCGCCAGCTGTTCGAGACGCCGACCCTGGCCGGTTTCGCCACCGCGGTCGAGGCGGCCGCCGGCGACCGGAGCGGTCCGCAGCTGCCGCCGATCCTGCCCGTTCCGCGCCACCCGGCTCCCCCGCTGTCGTTCGCGCAGGAGCGCCACTGGGTGCAGCGCCGCGCGACCTCCGGCACCGCCGTCGCCAACTCGCTGCTCGCCTTCCGCCTGACCGGGGAGCTCGACGGGGGCGTGCTCGAGCGGAGCTTCCGGGAGCTCGTCGCCCGGCACGAGATCCTGCGCACCACCTTCGCGGAAGAAGGTGGCGAGCCGGTTCAGGTCATCCATCCGGAGCTCGACCTCTCCTGGTCGCTCTGCGATCTCTCCGCGCTCCCTCGCCCCACCCGGGAAGCGACGGCACGGGCCTTGACCGCTGGCGCCGGACGCCAGGTCTTCGATCTCGGGCGGACCCCGCTCTTCCGGGTGACCCTGCTCCGCGCCGATGCCAGGGAGCACCTCATCCTCGTCGTCCAGCACCACATCCTGACCGATGGGTGGTCCCAGGGTCTTCTGCTGCGCGAGCTCGTCACCCTCTATGGCGACTTCATCGCGGGCCGGGAGGCCTCTCTGCCGAGGCCGGCCGTCCAGTATGCCGACTACGCCGCCTGGCAGCATCGCCACCTCCAGGGTCCCGCCCTCGAAGCCCAGAGGAGCTACTGGCGGGACTGCCTGCAGGGGCCTTTGCCGGTCCTCTGGCTGCGGTCCGCGCGGCCGCGTCCGGCGGTCCGGCGCCTCGACGGCAGCCACGTCTCCCGAGCCCTGCCGGCAGAGCTGTGCGACCGCCTCCGGGCCTTTTCCGCGCGCGAGGGCGCGAGCCTGTTCATGACCCTGCTCGCCGGTTTCGAGATCCTCCTTCACCTCGAAAGCGGGCTGGACGACGTCCTGCTGACCACTCCCATCGCGAACCGCACCCGCGTCGAGACGGAGAGCCTTCTCGGTCTCTTCTTCAACACCCTCGTGCTACGCGTGAACCTCTCCGGCGACCCCGACGTCCGTGCTCTTCTCGGTCAGGTGAGGGAGGTTACGCTCGCCGCCTATGCCCATCCGGACGTCCCCTTCGTGCGCGTCCTCGCCGAGCTGCTGCCGGGCCACGAGCGGGACCACAACGTGCCCTTCCCCGTCGCTTTCGTGCTGCAGAACGCGCCGGTCCCGGTCGACCGCCTCCCCGGCATCGAGGTCCGCCCGCTCGCGATCGAGTCCGGCACCGCCGTGCGCGATTTCCTGTTGATGGTGGTCGAGGGGGGGGAGGGTCTGGAGGCGATGGTCAAGTTCCGGACCGACGTCTTCGAGCGCGCGACCGTGGACCGGATGCTCGCTCGCTACCAGGAGATCCTCGCTGCCCTGATCGCCGATCCGGAACGGAAGCTGTCGAGCTTCCGCCTGACGGGGGAAGCCTGATGCTCGCCGACCTGCGCTATGCCCTGCGGATGCTCGCCAAGACCCCGATCTCGACCGGTGCGGCCCTGCTCTCGCTCGTCCTGGGGATCGGCGCGAACACTGCCATCTTCGCCCTGGTCAAGGCGGTTTTCCTGCAATCCCCCCCCGTCGCCCGGCCGGCCGAGCTGGTCTCCGTCTACACCGCCGACGCCGCCGAGCCGGGCCCCCAGAACAGCTCCTACCCCAACTTCCTCGATTACCGGCAGAGCACCCATACCTTCGCCGGGCTCCTCGCGTATCGTCTCACCCGGTTCAACCTGGCGACGCCGGACGAGCCGATCCAGGTGGACGGCGCCCTGGTCTCCGGCAACTACTTCGACGTGCTCGGCGTGCGGCCGGCCTTCGGTCGGACCTTCCGGCCGGAGGAAGACGCGACCCCGGGCTCCCACCCCGTCGTCGTCCTCGGCTACGGGCTCTGGCAGCGGCGCTTCGGCGCCGACCCGCGGCTGGTCGGTCGGACCCTGCTCCTGAACGGCCGGGCGTTTACGGTGGTGGGGATCGCCCCGCTCGGTTTCCACGGTCCCGAGGTGCTGCGCGCACCCGAGGTCTTCGTGCCGATGATGATGTACGACCAGGTGCTCTTCGGGACGCTGCGCTCTTGGTTCCTCGATCGCAGCGCCCTGATCCTCAAGCTGGTCGGGCGCCTGGCACCGGGGGTGAGCCTCGCCGCGGCGGACGCGGAGATGAACGCGATCGCCCGGCACTTGGAGAGCGAGTATCCGGGGGACAACAAGGGGCGCGGCATCTCTCTCCTGCCGCTCGCCCAGTCGACGATCTCGCCGTGGGAACGCAAGGCTTACGTCCTGTCGGGGGTCGTCCTCAGCGCGACCGTCGGGCTCCTCCTGCTGATCGCCGCCGCCAACGTGGCGAACCTCCTCCTCGCCCAGGCGCTGGCGCGCCGCAAGGAGGTCTCCATCCGGTTGGCCCTGGGTGCGGGCCAGGGGCGCCTCGCCCGCCAGCTGCTGACCGAGAGCCTCGTCCTGGCGTTCCTGGGAGGGGCGCTGGGACTCCTTTTCGCCGTCTGGGGGCGGTCGTTCCTCTGGTCGCTGCGCCCCCCCAACCTCCCTGCCTCGTTAGACGTCAGCCTCGACCCGCGGACGCTTCTCTTCACCCTCGCCCTCACGCTCGCCACGGGGATCGGCTTTGGCATGGCTCCCCTCACCCAGCTGCTCTCCCCATCGCTCGTCGCGGCGCTCAAGGGGGAAGGCGCCGCCACGCCACGCGGCGGCCGGCGGCTGCGCAACGCCCTGGTGGTCGGCCAGGTGGCCCTCTCCGTCGTCTCTCTGGTGATTGCCGGGCACTTCCTGCGCAGCCTGTGGAACGCCCAGCGGATCGATCCTGGTTTCGCCGCGAACCACCTGCTCGCCATGTCGTGGAACGTCGGGGCCCAGGGTTACGACGAGCCGCGTGGCCAGGCGTTCTACCAGCGCGTCGTCGAGCGGGTCCAGGCGCTCCCCGGCGTCCGTGCCGCCGCCGTGGCCGAAGCGCAGGTGCTCAAGGGAGCGTTGCACCAGCGGCCGATCCTCGTCGCCGGGCAGGCGGCTCCGTCCCCGGGCGGGTTGATCTCCATCCAGTCGCAGTCGGTGAGCCCCGGCTACTTCGCGACCGTGGGCATCCCGGTCGTCCGCGGCCGTGGCTTCAACGGCACGGATCGCGCCGGCTCCGTGAGGAGCGCGATCGTCAACGAGACCATGGCCGCGCGCTTCTGGGCGGGGGAAGAGCCCCTCGGCAAGCGCTTCACCTTCGACGACGACAAGCAGACCGTGGAGGTGGTGGGGGTCGCCAGGAACAGCAAATACAGCAGCCTGGGCGAAGGCCCGACGCTCTTCGCCTATCTCCCGATCCGTCAGCGGTTCGCTCCCGGCGCGACCCTCTACGTGCGGACCGCGGGCTCGCCGTCCGCCCTCCTGGAGACGGTGCGCCGGGAGGTCCAGTCGCTCGATCTCGGCCTGCCCATCGCCGACGTCACGACGCTCGCGGACCTCCTCCGCGACTCCCTCTGGTCGGCCCGCATGGGGGCGATTCTGCTCTCGCTCTTCGGGCTCCTGGGCCTGTTGCTCGCAGCGGCGGGGATCTATGGAGTGATGAGCCACCACGTCGAGCAGCGCCGGCGCGAGATCGGCATCCGGATGGCGCTCGGGGCGCACGCCGGGAAGGTGATCGGGCTGGTCCTCGGGCAGGGGATGGCGCTGGTGGGAATCGGGGTCGTCCTCGGCCTCGTCGGAGCCGGTGCCACGACGCGCCTCCTGGGCAGCCTCCTCTTCGGCGTCAACGGGGCCGACGCCGCGATCTTCGTGGCGGCGATCGGACTCCTCTCGACCGTGGCGACCCTCGCGACCCTGCTGCCCGCCCATCGGGCGTCGAACATCGCCCCCCAAAAGGTTCTCAAGGAGTGAGGAGCAGGACGAGGAAGCCATGTTTCCTGTCTTTACCACGTCCTGGGCCCTGGCCATCCTTTTTCACCTGTCGACCCCCCAGGGGGGTGGTCGGAGCCCCACCGGCCTCCTGCTGTTCGGCGCCGCGACCGCCGTGGTCTTCTGGCCGACCTGCGCCCTGTCGCTCCTGGCCCTGTGCGCCCTGCAGATCGTCCAGTTCTGGTACAGGCTGCCGCGCGCCCAATCGAGTGAATATTTCAAGTTCATCTGTGGCCTCTGTCTCCTCTCGACCTACGCTCGGCTTTCCCTGGCGCAGTCAACCCTCCAGGTCGAGCCGGAGGCCTGGCTGCGTTCGGCCCTGCCCTTGCTGAGGCTTGCGGTCAGCCTCCTGTTCCTGGCCGCCGTGCTGCACAAGCTCAACCAGGACTTCTTGCGCACCGGAGTCAGTTTCGCGCCGCCGTTCTTCGATCGCGTCCTGGAGGTGTTCGGATTCTCGAGCCCGCCGTGGATTCAGCACAGCTCTTCGTACGCCACGATCCTCATCGAGTCGTTCCTCGGTATCGGCTTGCTCTTTCCGGCCACCCGGCTCCTCGCCATCTTGGTCCTCCTGTCGTTTTTCTTCGTCGTCGGTCTGCAGGGAATCGCGCAGTTCTCCTCCCTCATGTACGCCTCGGCGCTCTGGTTCTTCGACGACAAGGTCCTGGGTAGCACGGCGTCGTATCTCGGCTCGGCGTCGCGTTCTCACCTGGCGTTTGCCGTCGGCTGTCTGCTGCTTTTCTCCTCCGCCCTGCTCCTTCGTCGCGGTTCGATGCTGCTCGTCCCCGCCGTCTCCCTCTTTTCGGCGTACGTCGTGTTCGCCCTGACCCGAGCCCTCCTCGCCGGGGGCGCTTCCGCGGTCGTGTCCACGCCCTCGTTCCCGCTCTCCCCGGGGCAGGTCGCCCTCTTGCTACTCTTTTCGTTGAACGAGCTTGGACCCTACATCGGCTACAAAGACTGGCCTTCGTTTCGCATGTACAGCAACCTCAGGACCGGGCTCTCCGGGAATCACCTGTTCCTGCGGGCCTGGATTTTCGTCCCTTTCTTCAGGGGCCGGCGTGAGGTGGCGATCACCGCGGCCACGAAACACCTCCTCTACCTGGATCACGGAGAGACGGGCGAGGAATTCTACGTTCCATACAGCTCCTTGGCGGCCATCGCGCGCTATCATCTCAGGCATCCGACGCCGGACCTCGGCGACAGCCTGCGCCAGATTGAGTACGATCATCAGGACACCCGCGAGGCGGAGGGTCTCGAATCCTTCGGCAGGAAAGGGAGATCCTGGCTGGACTTCCTACTGCCCGCGCGGTTCTTCTACCATTTCCCGGCTTCGCGAAGGGCCGGACGGGGATCAAGAGCCGCTGGTAGATGCCATAGCTAGTAACAACAAGAGCAGTAGGCTGGCCGGCGCCCGCGCCCGCCCCTGAGCTGTCCACGACCCCGGCGGCCGCCGCCGTCACCACCCCGAAGGCCCCGCGTGCTTCGGGGCTGGACGTTGCGGCCCAGGGTTCCGTACACTCATCGAGCAGTAACACAGAAGTCAGGGAATGCGCGGGGAACTCGACGAGGAGATCCGCTATGCAAGGCTTCAGAGCTCGTGTGCGTTTCGGTGCCGCCCTCGTGCTGACAGTGCTCGCATCCTCATACGCGGTTGCGGCGGCGCCCGCCGCGGCCACCGGACCCGGCCGCTGGAAGCCGATTGGCCCACCGGGCGGCAGCGTCTCTTCCGTCGCTGTGGCCGGCGACGGCCGCACGGCTTATGCGGGCGGCACGGCGGGCGTCTACGCGAGCGTGGATGGTGGTCGCTCCTGGCAGCTCGCCAGCGCGGGCGCAGTGCCGGGGGCGTTCACGGTGCGATCCCCCCGCGCGGCCCCCGCGACCGTCTACGCTCAGTCTGGCTACGGGCTCTTCGCGTCCTTCGATGCGGCCCGCCATTGGAGAAGGATCGACCTCGACTTCCAACCCTTCCCCGGCGTCTACGGCTTCGGCGTCTCGGATTCCAATTCGGCGGTGGTCTATTTCGGCGCGAGCAGCCCGACCTCTCGCTTCAACGTCTATGGCTCCTCCGACGCGGGCGCGACCTGGCACGCCGGCAACGGGCTCCGCGCGCCGGGTGATGTCGCCTCGTTCAACCTCGTCGTCGATCCCCGCCAGCCGCGGGTGGCCTACCTCGGACTCGGAGGAGCCGGTCCGTTCGCGCATGGCGTCTTCCGGACCATCGACGGTGGAAGTCACTGGTCTCCAGCCGGCATGAATGGGTTCGACGTGCTCTTGCTGACCGTCGACCGGGTGCTGCACAAGCACCTCTATGCCTATGCCCGTCAGGCCAATCGTCCCAGCAGGCAGCCCAGGATCTACACCAGTGCCGACGGCGGCGCGAGCTGGGTGCAGCTGCAGGACAACCTGCGCGGCGTGGCGCTAGGCGATCTGGTGGCGGATCCGCTGCACGCGGGGACGCTCTATTCCTTCGAGGCGCCCGGACCGGACGTGGCGGGCCGGATCCTCAAGACGACCGACGGCGGCACCTCCTGGCGCGTGGTCCAAGGAGCTGGCCTCGACCAGCCCCCGAACGTCCGGTCTCTGGCCGCGGACCCCATCCGGCCCGGCGTCCTCTATGCGGCGCGCGACGTGGGCGACCGCAGCCTCGCCGCAGGCTTGTACCAGAGCGCGGACGGTGGCAAGAGCTGGATTCCTAGGGCGTCCGGTATCCAGACCCAGGGGGTGGCCGCCATCGCACTCGATCCGCAAACGGCCGGGGTGGTCTATGCGGGACTTCTTGGACCCATCGACGGGTCCCCTGGCGGTCTGGTCAAGACGGCGGACGACGGGGCGACCTGGACCGGCGAGGGCTTCGATGGCCAGGCGGTGACAGCTCTCGTTCCCGATCTGGACGCTCCGGCCACGTTGTACGCCTCCGCGGGATTGGTGTACCGCACCGTGGACGCCGGCGGGCACTGGGATGCGCTCGGCCAGGACGGGGGCCTCCAGCTCGCGGTCGTAGGTGGGACCCTCTTGGTGAACGAAGGGGCCGAGGTGCTCAAATGGGACCCCGCGACGGCCAACTGGGAGGTATTCACGGGGTTCGACTTCGCCGAGACCTTCGCCGCCGTGCTGGACGGCAGTGCGACGACCATCTGGTTCGACGACAACGTATACATCGACAGCGGATTCGAGCCGATCATGAGCGTCCAGCCGCCCGACTCTTTTTCCACCGTGCTGGAAGTCCCCGGGCAATCGACCGCCATCGTGATCGATCCGCGGAACCCGCAGGAAGTCGTCGTCACCTACCGCCAGGACAGCCGTGTGCCGCTCACGGGCGGCCTCTTTCTCAGCACCGACCGCGGCAGCCATTGGAAGCACCCGGTCGTCGGCTCCGGCGGTCCGTTGTTCACCGCCGCGATCGACCCCTTCGATCCGCTCCATATCGCCGCCGGAGGTGGGGAAGGCGTCTTCGAGACCCGTGACGGCGGCGACACCTGGGCCGCGATCAACGACGGGCTTCCCAGCGGGACCGTGTTTGCTCTGCAATTCTCTCGGCAGTCGCCCGCCACGCTCTACGCCGCGATCGGCGGCGGCGGGATCTACGTCTTGACGCCGCAATAGCGAGCTTCCCGCCGCGCCCGCTCCGGCGGGCGCGCACAGCCGAGGCCGTGGGGGACCCCAAGACCGGAACGTTGACGCAGAGGGCGGGCCGCAGCCGAGGAGGGCGGCTCCGCCGGGCATCGGCGACATACATTCGAGGACCGACACCCTGCCCGCCGGTCGTCGGCGGTATACATCCGGTGATCGGCACCCTGCTCGCCGGGCATCGGCGACATGCAGCCGGGGACCGGCACCCTGCTCGCCAATCATCGACAGCATGCAGCCAGTGACCGACACTCTGCTCGCCAGTCATCGGCGGCATGCAGCCGGGGATCGACAACCTGCTCACCGGTCATCGACAGCATGCAGCCGATGACCGACACTCTGCTCGCCAATCATCGACAGCATGCAGCCAGTGATCGACACCCTGCTCGCCGGTCATCGGCGGGATGCAGCCGGGGATCGACACTCTGCTCACCGGTCATCAGCGGCATGCAGCCGGTGACCGATACCCTGCGCGCCGACCATCGGCGCCATGCAGCCGATCATCCACGGCACGACGCCGAACACCGGCTGCAGCCCTCAGCGCGGCCGCCCGGGGCGTTCCTTCATCCGCGCGAGCGACTCGCGGCGGGTCTGGGTGCGCGCGAGAGCCGCCGCCTGCTTCTCGGGGACGACGGGGACGGCGCCCCGGGGTCGATAGGTGCCGTTCGGCGGCAACCGCTGCATCCACTGATCCTGAGCCCGGGATCGCGAGCGGCGGGCCAGCGCTCCGCCGCTCGCCGCGATGCCGGTAGTGCGGCGGAAGGCCGGAGCACAGACCCTACTCGCCCACCGCTGCTGCCCGATAGGTGCCGCTTGGCGAGGGCCTCGTCGACAACGACCTGAGCCGGCTTTCCTTCGCGGTAGACCTCCTGCTCGATGCGCTCGGCGACATCGGGGTCGAGAGTCACGGTCAGTGGCATGAAGCCATGATGTTGGCGAAGGCGCCGGCCGG
>DASQPA010000077.1:0-16953 GCA_035644215.1 Thermoanaerobaculia bacterium | reverse complement strand
GCCCGATCCGCGGACCGCTCGACATCCGCGGCCTGACCTATAAGAAAGCGGGGGCGATGGAGGTCCACGTCGCCCACCTCCACCTCGAATGGCGGTTGCGCGAGCTGCTGGCGCGCCGGCTGGACGTCGAGAAGCTCTACGCCGATGGCATCCGCATCGTGCAGGCGCCGCCGACCCAGGAGAAGACGCCGCTCCCCGACGTCAATCTGCGCTTCAACATTCTGGTGCGCGACGCCAAGGTGCGCGGGCTGGACGTCGACTCCCAGGACGGCAAGAACGTGGTGAAAATCGACAGCATCGACCTGATCACGCGGGAGCTCTCGAACGTCTTCCACCTGGACCACCTGACCGTGCGCTCCCCAGTGGTGAACGCCGACGTCACCGGGAGGCTTCAGCCGCAGGGGGACTATCCGCTGGACCTCACCGCGCACTGGTCGGTGCGGCCCCCGGGGATGGCCGAGGTCGCCGGCAACGGCACGCTCAGCGGAACCCTCAAGCGGCTCCAGGTGACCCAGACGGTGACCGCACCCTTCCCGGTGCAAGTCAACACCCTGCTCCTGGAGCCGCTCTACGACCTGCGCTTCGACGGCCGAGTGGCCTTCCAGAACGTCAATCCGAAGGTCCTGAAGGCCGACCTCCCCGATCTCCCGGCCTCCGGCGAGGTCACCCTCCGCGGCAGCCTCCCCGCCTTCACCAGCGACGGCACGGTCCGCGGCCGCTTCGCCCCGGCCGGCGACTTCGCCATGCGCTACCGCCTGGCGCGGGAGGGGAAGGACGGCGAGACCTGGCGGATCGACCAGGCCGACGTCACCCTCCCCGGCACGCCCACCCGCCTCAGCGCCTCGGGACGCTATACCAGCCCGCCAACGCCGCCAACGCCGGCCCCCGGGAAAACGCCGCCGTCCAGCCCTCTCGACACCCAGATAGACGTCACCTGGCACGCCCTGGCCTGGCCGCCGCGGGTCGCCAAGCCGAGCTTCGAGAGTCCCGACGGCCGCGCCCGGATCGAGGCCCACGGCACCGTCGAGGCGCTCAACAGCTCGGGCACCGTCGAGGCGACCCTCGCCCCCTTCGGCCGGCTCGCCGCGGTCTACCGGGTGGTGCGGCAGGGAGACAACTGGAAGATCGAGCGGGCTGACCTGTCGCTCCCCGGCACCCCGACCCGGGCGAGCGTGACCGGTCTGGTCAGGACCCCCAAGAACGGTCCCCTGGGCTTCGACGCCAACGCCAGCTGGCAGGACGTGGCCTGGCCTCTGCACGGCACACCCACGGTGCGGAGCGCCGCCGGCCGGGCCGCCGTGTCGGGCACGACCGACCGCTACAACGCCCGGGTCGACGCCGACGTGGCAGGAGCGCCCGGGGGGCAGATTCCATCCGGACACTGGGTGGTGGCCGGGGAGGGGACGCCGAACGAATTCCGCATGGCTTCGCTGGCCGGCGACGTCCTGGAGGGGCACCTGACCGGCCGGGGGATGGTCGGCTGGTCGCCGCGGGTGCGCTGGGACCTGGACCTCCAGGGCCAGGGGCTCAATCCGGCCGCGGTCAAGGCCGACTTCCCCGGCAAGCTCGACCTCGCGCTCAAGACCCGGGGCGAGATGCGGCCGGAGGGGCCGGTCGGCACGGTCGACCTCCCCCGCCTCGCCGGCACCCTGCGCCAGCAGCCGATTTCCGCCAACGCCGCCGTCCGCCTGACGGGCACAAACTACGACATCTCCCACCTCGATGCCCATTGGGGGGATGCCCACGTCGACGCCAAGGGCCGGGTCGGCGATCGTTTCGACCTCGCCTGGGATCTGACCCTGCCGAACCTCGGCCTGGTGGTGCCCCAGGCCAACGGGGCCATCGGGGCGCAGGGCCATCTCGCCGGACCCCTGCGCACGCCGCACGTCACCGCCAACGCCCATTTCGACGGCCTGCGCTCGGGCACCCAGAGCGTCGGCCAGGGAACCCTCCAGGCCGACGTCGACCTGGCGCCCGCCGGCATCACCCAGCTCGACCTGACCGCCCGCCAGATCCAGGCCGGCGGCCAGACGATCGGCGGCGCCACCGTCCAGCTCCGCGGCACCCTGAACCGCCACACCCTGGCCGCCTCCCTGACCGATCTCGGGATCTATCCCAAGGCCCGGCTCGACCTCACCCTGGCCGGTGCGGCGACCGGGGAGGTCGGACCGCAGCTCGCCTGGCAGGGGCAGATCCAGCGGCTCGACCTGCGCGGCAGCCCGGCCGGCGACTGGAGCCTGGAGCAGGCGGCGACCCTCGCCGCCTCCGCCGGTACCGCCCGCCTCGACGGTTTCTGCTGGCGCTCGCCCGGCACGACCGGAACCGCCGGCACCAGTACTGCCAAAGGCGCTCCTCCCGCTCCTGCGACCGGCCCAGCCCGGCTGTGCGCCGGGGGGAGCTGGGCGAAGGCGGGGGCCTGGTCGGGACAGGCGACCCTCGCTTCGCTGCCGCTCAGCCTGTTGAAGCCGCTCCTGCCGCCGGACCTGACGATCGCCGGCAACGTCGAGGGCACCGCCCGGGCGAGCGGCAGCCCCAGGGGGATGGGCGAAGTGGTCGCCGACCTCTCCCCCGGGCCAGGCGATCTCCGTTTCCCCGGCGAGGACGGGCGGACGACGGTGGTCCATTTCGAACGCGGCACGATCCACGCCCGGCTGGAGCCCACGGGGGGCGACGCCAACGCCAAGCTGACTTTGACCCACATCGGCGATCTCGGCCTCACCGCCCGCCTGCCGGGCCTCCAGCAGCGGGTGGCGGTCAAGGACCTCCCCCTCTCCGGCCGGGTCGACGCCAATTTTCGCGACCTCTCCTTCCTCGAAGGCTTCGTGCCCGACCTGCGCGGCGTGACCGGGAGCCTGGTGGCCGGCTTCCAGCTCGGCGGCACGGTCGGCACGCCGCGCCTGAACGGCCAGGCGAAGCTCGCCAACGGCCGGGCGCGGGTCCCCGAGTACGGCCTGGACGTGCGCGACGTCACCTTGACCGCGACCGGCAACGGCAGTCCCCTCCTGACCGTCACCGCGGGCGCCCGCTCCGGCCCCGGCACGGTGGCGATCGAAGGATCGACCGGCCTCTTTCCCACCGCCGCCACGCCGCTCCACATGAAGATCACCGGCCGGCGCTTCCAGGTCACGGGGACGCGCGAGATGACGATCCAGGTCTCGCCCGATCTCGACCTCAACTACGGCGGCACCCAGGCGTCGCTCACCGGCCAGGTGAACGTGCCCTACGCGCGGACCAACATCGAGGACAGAAAGAAGCCGGGGGCCGTACCGGTGTCGAAGGACGTGGTCTTCGTGAGAGGCGGCCCGGCGCAGGTGAAAAAGACTCCGCTTTCGATCACCGCGCGGGTGCGGCTGGTGCTCGGCGACGACATCGAGCTCAAGGCCCTGGGGTTGGACGCCAAGCCCAAGGGCTCGATTCTCGTCGTCGAGCAGCCGGGCCGCCCGGAGAGCGCGGTGGGCGAGATCGAGGTGAGCGAGGGGACCTTCAAGGCCTACGGCCAGGATCTGACGATCGAGCGTGGCCGGCTGATCTTCGCCGGCGGGCCGCTCGACGACCCGGGGATCGACCTGCGCGCCTACCGGACGGCCACCGACGGCACGATCGCCGGCATCGAGGCCCAGGGGACGCTCAAGAAGCCCGAGGTCACTCTCTACTCCACTCCGACGATGACCGAGAGCGAGGCCCTGGCCTACCTCCTCCTCGGCCACCCGCTGGGCCAGGCCTCACCGCAGGAGGGGAGCCTCCTCGCCAACGCCGCCACCTCGCTCGGCCTGAAGGGCGGCAACCTCATCGCCAAGCGCCTGGCCACCCGTTTCGGCCTCGAATCGGCGACCCTCGAAAGCTCGGGCGGCTTAGACCAGACGGCCCTCGTCCTCGGCAAGTACCTCTCGCCGCGCCTCTACGTCTCCTACGGCATCGGCCTCTTCGAGCCGATCAACACCTTCCGCATCCGCTACATCATGAACAAGCAGTTCACCCTCCAGGCGGAGAGCGGCACCGGCACGAGCGCGGACGTCCTCTATACCCGGGAGCACTGAGCTCCCTCCTCAAGGGCAGGCGAACGCCGCCGTGTCCTCGATGGTCGCGAAGGGCCTGTCCGCCGGGTTGGTGTACGTCTTGACCACACCCGTCTGCAGATCGGTCACCGTCAGCACCACCTTGACGTTGGTGATGCCGGCGGCGAAGAACCAGTAGTGGCCTCCCAGGGCGCAGCCGTCGACCACCTTGACGATCACCTCGACGTTGTACTCGTCGAAGAACCACATGTAGCCGCTGTCGCCGGTGAGCCCTTCCATCCGCCCCGCGCCGGAGTTGCCGTTCCCGGCGTCGAAGGTCGCAGTCACCTTGAAGCGCAGGCCGTGGAGGCAGAGCGTGTCCTCGTCGTAGACGCAGGTCGAGGCCGAGACCGGCTCGAAGCGCAGGTCGTCCACGCTCGCCTGGAACGGACCCGGCGACTCCGCGTAGAGAAGAGCGCTCACCAGGGCGGACGCACCGTACGCCACCACCGCCGCCGCCGCCGGGGTCCACCGGTTGGTCGTCGTGGTCAGCGGCGTCGAGCCCGCCGAGCCGGGGATGATCGGCCCGCTGCAGTCCGCGTCGAGGAAGGGGGTCGTGGTGAAGTAGACGCCGTTGGCCGTGGGCTGGCCACCGGGGATGAAGACCTTCCCGGAAAGGACGTACGAGGTCTCGGGATGGACGATGTTGACGCACTGGGAGACGAGGATCACGCTGCCGCCGTTGGGGAGTGGCGCGGTCCCGTGCGCCGAGCCGGAGGCGGTGGACCCCTTGGCGTCCCGGGTGCCGTCCCAGGTCGTGCCGGCCCCCGCCTGCCAGCCGCTCAGGCTGGTGTCGAAGCCGGAGTTCGAGAGCAGGTTCTGCGCCGCGGCGGAACCGGCGAAGGCGAGCGCTAAGGGGAGTATGAAGAACAAGCGAGGTTTCATGTCGAGCATCCTCTCTTGAATCGATTCCGTTGGGGATTCGCTGTCGCGTCCTTACGAACAGGGGAACGCCGAGGTGTCGAGGATCGGCTCGAAGACGTGGCCGGCCGGGTGGGTGTAGGTTTTGACCATCCCGGTCACGACGTCGGTCACCGTGATCGTCACCTGGACGTCGGTCATGCCGCTGGCGAAGAACCAGTAGTGGCCGCCCAGCCCGCAGCCGTCGATCACCTTGACGATCATCTCGACGTTGGCGGCGTCGAAGAACCACAGGTACCCGGTGGTGGGCGACAGCGACTCGACGCCCGCATCGCCGGCATCGCCGGCATTGCCATGGCCGGCGTCGAAGGTCGCGGTGACCTTGAACCGCGAGGCGCCCAGGCAGAGGGTGTGATGGTCCGACCGGCAGGTGGGCTCGGACTGGAGGGACAGGCTGTCGACACTGGCGCTGAAGCGGCCGAGAGACGAGGCCCGGGCGAAGGCCCAGAGCATCGCCGACTGGCCGAGCGCCGGCACGGAAACCGCGGTGTCCGTCCAGCGATCCGTGGCGGTGACCAGCGGCGTGCGGACGGTGTTGAACGGGATGGGGCTTCCGGCGCAGGAAGGGCTCGCGAAGAAGTCGAGGGAGAGATCGACGCCGCCGGCTCCCTCCTGACCGCCGGGGATGAAGACCTTGCCGCCGAGGAGGAGCTGGGCTCCGGGCTCGGTCATCGGGATGCACTGGGAGACGATGGCATCCACCTCGAAGGGGCTGGCGAAATCGACGTTCCCCTGGGCCGAGCCCGAGGACGGGGAACCGCCGGCGTCTCGGCTGCCGTTCCAGGTGGTCCCGGGTCTCGCCTCCCATCCACTCAAACCGAAATCGAAGTTGGGATTGGCGATCAGGCTCTGCGCCGCGGCGGGCGCAGCGAGGAGCAACGCGACCGCGGGCGCCAGAAGAAAGCGGTGCTGCATGAGAGATCCTCCCTCTTGTCTGGTGGATATGCTAGATCAGCATTTCTGTTTCCGCAAGAGGCGCCGCTTTCAGGCGAGTCGACCGATGCCGAGCGGCCACGCTCCAGCGCCGCCGACTTTGCGGCAACGTACCGGGCCGACGGTGGAGGGGCCGCGGGCTTGCGAGAGCCCAGCGGAGAAGAGCGCGAACTTTCCGGAGTTTGCGGCAACTCGCCTTATGTTGCGACAAACTCCGCGGAGCTGCCGCAAACTAAGGGGAGATCGCGGCGACTCCCCTTCTTCGCCGCAAACTAAGCTTACTTTGCGGCAGCTGGGGGAACTTTGCGGCAACGGAGGCTCCGTTGCCGCAAACTAAGGAAACTTCGCGGCGAATCCGCGGACTTCGCCGCGAACTAAGTCTAGCTGCCGCAAACTCGCCTCGTGTTGCGGCGACTCCCGGGAAGTTGCCGCAAACTTCCGAGCGCTGCCGCGAAGTTTCGGGAAGTTGCCGCAAACTCCTGGGAGCACCGCCGTCACCCGCTTCCTCCCCCCGGCGGCAGCAAAATGAGCGCGCCGTTCAGCCCGTCGGGCTGTCTACCCTTCCGTCACCTCGATCTTCGGCTTCTCCGGATCGGGGCTCTTCGCGCTGGCGCGAGTGCGGATATTCTCTATACCCGGAGCATTAGACGCTGCTCCTCCCGTAGAACGAAGGAGATCGGCCATGGCGCTCATTGAGGCTCTCTTTTCATGGTTGGCACAGAGAAAAAGGCAGCGGCTCCACGAGGAGATCGCCAGATTTGCGAAGGACCAGGCCGGCACCGAGTTCGACCTCGATGAGGAACTGGAGCAGGTTGGCATCGAAGCGATTCTGGCCGAGCGGACCGGATAACTTTCCACCCGCGCGAAGCTGGATTCATCCAGCGCAACTCATAGCCCGGAGATTTATCTCCGGGCGGGGCCAAGCCGGAAGGACCGCCGCCCCTTCGGGGCTTTTATTTTCTTGGGGTTACCCTACCTGGGGCTCGCGCCCCAGGCTCAGTGCTGCCGCCCCTGCGGGGCTATAGCTGCCGGTGCGCTACTCATGCGGGCCGCCTCTTTTCAGGCGCTCACCCCTTGTGCAACTCCAACTGCTTCTTCTCCTCCTCCCGCGCCGCCGTGGTCCAGGTCGCGATGTCCCGCCGGCCCATCGCGCCTTCCTCCAGGCGGGCGTCGCGGTAGCCGCACTCCTCGACGTCCATCAGATATTGCGCGCGGGAGAGAATGGTGCCGCGGCAGAGCTTCTTCTCCTCGGGGCTCGGGGCGCCCTCGTCCGCCCAGCGGGCGAGAAGGGTGTCGAGAACCCGGCGCGGCAGGAGATCGCGCTCGCCGGGGTAGATGTAGCCGAAGAGGAGGAGATGGCTCAGGAGCACCCGCCAGTGGGGGCCGAAGCGGTCGAGCAGGCGGTCCCAGTCGAGGTCCTGGGCGCAATGGAGGAGGAGGTGGGCGACGTCGGCCCCGTCGTAACGCTCGCGCTCCATGATGAACGACTTGGACCACAGGATCTCCTCGGCCGGGCAGAGGGGGACCGACATCCCCAGGACCTCGCCCTCGACGGCATGCTCGAACCAGCCGTCGTCGACCCGGGCGATGCCGTTGCCCGAGCCGTAGATGACGTCGACGAAATTCTCCCCGCGATAGGCCTTGCCCAGCCAGTGGGGGAAGGAGAGCTCGGTCGCATAGCCGGCCTCGGCGAAGGTCCGGAGCGCCCGGTCCTTGTCCTCCGGCCGGACGAAGACGTCGAAGTCCTTGGTGTGGCGGACCACCCCGGTGTAACGGGCATAGGCGTAGGCGCCGCCGACCAGAAAGGGGACCTGGGCCTCCTGGAGCAGGGTCATGGCGCGACGGTAAAAGTCCGCTTCCTCGGCGGCGAGCGGTTCGGCGACGCTGGAAACGGTGTCCTTGGCGGTATTCATAGGAGAGATATGAGCAAGAGATGTACCAGCTGCCGACAACCGCTGGCACGGAGCTTGCGCTATCCGGCTCCGAGAGGAGGAGAAGCATGGCCAGCGAACGTCAGACCGAGCGGGGGGGAGTGCGGATCGGCGCCGTGGGGGACCTCCACTACACGAAGTCGCCCCAGCCCCAGCGCTCGCTGCAGGATCTCTTCTCCCAGGCGAGCCGGGCCTGCGACGTGCTCCTCCTCGCCGGCGACCTGACCGACCGCGGCCTTCCGGAGGAGGCACAGGGGCTGGCGCGGGAGATCCACGCCGCGGTCAACGTGCCGGTCATCGCCGTCCTCGGCAACCACGACTTCGAGTCGGGCCAGCCGCAGGTGGTGCGGGAGATCCTCTCCGAAGCCGGGATCAAGATGCTGGACGGCGAGGCGGTCGAGGTCTCGGGCGTCGGCTTCGCGGGGGTCAAGGGGTTCTGCGGCGGCTTCGGCAAGCGCGCCCTGGGACCCTGGGGGGAGGACATCATCAAGGCTTTCGTGCAGGAGGCGGTGCAGGAGGCGCTGAAGCTCGAATCGGCGCTCGCCCGGATGCGGGGCCTGAAACGCCGCGTCGCTCTCCTCCACTACTCGCCGATCCAGGCGACGGTCGAGGGCGAGCCGTGCGAGATCTTCCCCTTTCTGGGGTCGAGCCGCCTGGAGGAGCCGCTCACCCGCTACCCGGTGGACGTCGTCCTCCATGGCCACGCCCACCGCGGCACCCACGAGGGAAAGACCGCCGCGGGAGTCCCGGTCTACAACGTCGGCCTCTCGGTCCTCCAGCACACCTTCCCCGACCGGCCGGCCTTCAAGGTCATCGAGCTGGCGCTCGACGGCGAGGCCGGCTGAGCCGCCGGCGGTCGCGGCGCGCCGCCCGGCCCCCGCGACACCCCTGTAGTAGACTCCGGGCGAGGACCGAGCCCGCCCCCCCGAACCATGGAGACCAGCGAAGGATTCGTTTTCGTCCGCCCGGGGCTCCACCTCTATTTCCGGGTGCTGGGCGAGGGGGCGGAGACCGTCGTCGTCCCCAACGCCAATTGGCTCGCCGAGCCGCTCCAGCCGCTCGCTACGGGGAGACGGCTGATCCTCTACGACCCACGCAGCCGGGGCCGGTCGAGCACCGTCACCGACCGCCGGCAGCTGGGGCTCGACGAGGACGTGCGCGACCTGGAGACGGTGCGGCGCTATTTCGGGTTGGAGCGGATGGCGCTCCTCGGCCATTCCTACCACGCCGCGATCACCGCCCGCTACACGATCGAGAACCCGGAGCGGGTCGAGCGGCTCCTCCTGGTCTGCCCGATCACCCCCCGCCAGCCCGGGGAGTGGACGCAGGAGACCCCCGGCCCCGAGGTGCTGATCTACCCGCCGGGCGTGCCGCGCCTGGAGGAGATGCGGCGGGAGGGGCTCGACCGCACCGACCCGGTCGCCTACTGCCGCGCCTGGTTCAACTACTTCCTCCTCCCCGCCCAGATGGGGGAGATCGACGCCGCCTCCCGCTTCCCCCTGGACGACGTCGCCGCCTTCCCCAACGAGTGGCCGAGCCACGTCCTCACCCTCTACTTCGAGCACATCATCCCGAAGATGCGCGACTGGGACTTCCGGCCGCTCCTGAAGGATCTCCCCCTGCCGGTGCTGGTGATGCAGGGGACCGACGACCTCGTCCCCCTCCAGGCTTCGCGCGAGTGGGCCGAGAGCTGCCCCGACAGCCGCTTCCTCAAGATCGAGGGCGCCGGCCATTACCCCTATCTGGAGCGCCCGCAGGAGTTCTTCCCGGCCGCGGGCGATTTCCTGAAGGGCGAGTGGCCCGAGCGGGCGGAAGCCGTGCGGCGGGCGGCGTAGCTTCTCCAAAGTCCTCGGGAAACTCCGGCCGCAGCAGACTGTAGACGTAGAGGCTGACGAAGCTCCCGGCGAGCAGCTCGGCTTCCCGCAGCTCCCCCTCGCGGGTGAAGCCCAGCCGTTCGGCGACCCGGATGCTCGGTTCGTTGTGGGTGTCGCAGCGCAGCTCGATGCGGTGGAGGCCCAGCCGTTGGAAGGCATAGCCGAGGACCGCCCGCGCCGCCCGGGTGACGATGCCGCGCCCCTGGTACTCGGCGCCGAGGAAGTAGCCCAGGGCGGCCTTCCGGTTCGCCGGCTCGAAGTGGTTCAGCCGCAGGGAGCCGCACAGGGTCCCTGCGGTGAACAGATACCACTCCAGGAGATCGCCGCGTTCCAGCCGCTGCGCCATGTCGGCGAGGTGCGAAAGGGCGGCTTCCGGGGTGACGAGCTCGGCGACCGGCGGCAGGTAGCGGCCGAAATGCAGGGCGTTGCGCCGCACCAGCTCCGCCAGCGGCTCAGCGAAGGAGGGATCGGGCGGCAGGACCTGCAGCCCGTGGGCGAGGAGAAAGGCCTGGGGCTCCATCCGCGTGCTCCGGCCGGTCAGGGGAGAGAGGCGAGAAGCCGCTGCAGCCCGCCGCGCCAGCCCAGGAAACGGATCGGAGCTTCGAGCCGGAAGAGGATCCAGCACTCCTCGCCCGGCTCGGTTGCCGGGCGATGCTGGGAGCCCGGCTCGTAGACCGCGTACTCCCCGGCCTCGTAGCGGCCCCGCTCGTCCTCGTAGCCGCCGGCGAGGACCAGCACGTCCTCACGCCCGGGATGCTGGTGGCGGGGGAAGTAGCGGCCAGGGGGCATGTGGCCGACGAGGAGGAGGCTGCCGGTGGCGCGTTCCCGGGCGAGCAGGGCATAGCGGGCCTTCGGGGTCCAGGCGCTGCGCCAGCGCAGGCTGCACAGGGGGGGGAGCTCGCGCCGGGTCTCCTCGGGGAGCGGCAGGGCCGCCAGGGGGTCCAGGGCGGACGCCGCCGGGGGCTTGCCGGGGGTGACGCGGGCGAGGACCTGCTGCCAGAGGTGATCGGGCGGCGGGGCCGGAGCGAGGCCGCGGAGGAGGGCGCCGCCGGCGGCGGTCAGCTCGCCCAGCGTGGTGCGGCACGACGGGCAGGAGGCGAGATGCCCCTCGACCGTGGCGCGCAGGGGGAGGTCCGCCTCACCGGAAGCCAGGGCGAGGAGGGTCTCCTCGCTGGGGTGCATCAGCCCGGTCCCCCGGGCTGGAGCAGGTTGCGCATGACCTTGAGCCCGGAGCGGATACGCGACTTCAGGGTGCCCACCGGCAGCTCCAGCCGTTCGGCGGTCTCCTCGTAGGTCAGGCCGCCGAAATAGGCCAGCTCGATCGCCCGCCGCTGCTCCGGCTGGACGCGCGAGAGGGCCTGCCGCACGGTGAGCAGGAGGTCCATTCCGTTCTCGCCAAAGCCCGCCACCTCGTGGAGCGCGAGCCCGTCGAGCTCGGCGCCGGCGCCCTGCTTCCGCCAGTGGTCGATCAGCTTGTTGCGGGTCATCGTAAACAGCCAGCCGGCGGCATCGCCACGGTCGGGCCGGAAGCTCCCCGCCTTGGCCCAGACCGCCACGAAGACCTCCTGGGTCACGTCTTCGGCCAGCTCGTGACCGCGGGCGAGCTGGCGGGCATAGGCGTGGACCCGGCCGGCATGGCGGCGATAGAAAGAGTGAAACGAGTCGAGGTCCCCCGCCGCGATCCGCGCCAGCAGGGAGACGTCGTCGGGCTTGGCCCGCGGGCGCTCCAAGATGTTCTTCTCCTTGGAGCTGAAATATATGACATTGCCGCGCCCACGGCGAGGCTCCCCGGGCGGGACCGGCCGGCAGGAAGAGACGGCGGGACGAGGAAGGGCGACGGCCATGACATCCCTTCTACGCGGAATCGTCGCTCTTGGATGGAAAGGAGAAGAAAGAAGAGACTGGATCGGCGACGACTAGAGAGCACCCCGTTGAAACCTCGCGCCGCCGACCCGCGCCTCTGAGAAAACATGTTTCAAGACGCGTGCCAGACCGCGGGGCCAGCGGGAGGAGGAGGAGGGGGCGGCGGCGGCGGGGCGCTCTGCCCGATGGGGCCGGTCCAGTCCTCCGCGTCGTCGCCCAGGACCCCACCTCCCTCCCCCTCGGCGTCGTCCTCCGGCGGGGCGGGCTCGGCGGGGCGCACCCCCATCTCGGGGACGCGGGCGCCCTGGCTGCGGCGGATCAGGATGCTCCCCGGCCGCGTCTCCGAGGCGGCCGGGGCGCCGGCGTCCGGCGCGTTGGGATCGACGCTCCCCGGGATCACGACCGAAAGGTTCGCCGGCCGGCCGGGATTCGGGGCGAGCGGCGCGAGCGGCGGCTCGCCCTGCTGCCCCAGGCTCGCGAGCTGCCCGGCGGCGCCGTCCGCCGGGTGCTGCGTGCAGGGCTCCATCGGCACCTTCCACTCCGGGAAGAGGTCGGTCACGGCATAGGGGCAGGCGGCGGTCGCCAGCTGGCCGGTGGTGGGATCGACGGTCGCCGTCACGATGCCGGGGGGCGGGGTGAAGGCGGGATAGCCGCCGGCGGGGCGCACCGCCGCGACGAAACGGCTCCAGATGGGGAGGGCCGCGCTGGCGCCCGAAAGGCGGCTCTGGGCGTTGTCGTCGTAGCCCACCCAGACGACTGTGACGCGGTCGGGGGAGTAGCCGGCGAACCAGGTGTCACGCCGGCCGTTGGTGGTGCCGGTCTTGCCCGCCAGCTCGCCGCGCACGCCCTGGTTCCGCGCGCTCGCCGCGGTGCCGCGGTCCAAGACCCCCTGGAGCATCGAGGTCACCAGGTAGGCCGGCTGGGCCTGGAGGACCCGGTGAGGCGCCGGCAGGTCCTTGCCGGGGAGGGGCTGGCCCGCGGGGTCGACGACGGCGGCCAGGCCGTGGACGACCGGCCGGGTGCCGCCGCTCGCCAGGGTGGCGTAGACCTGCGCCAGCTCCCGGGGGGTCACCCCGAAGGCGCCGAGGGCGAGGGCCGGGATGGGCTCCAGGTCGCCGTCGATCCCCATGTCGTGGGCGAGGGTGACGATCTTCCCCAGCCCCACGCCGAGGGCGAGACGCACGGCGGGGATGTTCAGACTGTGCTCCAGGGCGGTGCGGACCGTCACCCAGCCGCGGTAGGCATGGTCGTTGTCCTGCGGCGACCAGCTCTGGCCGGCGAAGCGGACGACGATCGGCGAATCGTTGAGCAGGGTCGTCGGGGTGGCCACCCCCTCGGAGAGGGCGGCGGCGTAGATCACCGGCTTGAAGGCGCTCCCCGCCTGGCGCCGCGCCTGGGCGATGCGGTCGAACTGGCTCTTGCCGTAGTCGCGGCCGCCGACGTAGGCGAGGATCGCGCCATTTTGCGGGTCGATCGAGAGCAGCGACGCCTGGAGTGGGCCGTCGCGGCGGCTGCGCTTCTCCGGCCCCTTTTCGAGGGCGGCCAAACCGGCCGCGACCGCCGATTCGGCCTGCCTCTGCTCGCGCCAGCCGAGGGTGGAGAAGAGGCGATAGCCCCCGCCCGCCAGGTCGTCCACCTTCCACCGCTCCCTGGCCTCCGCGGCCATGGCGTCGGCGAAATAGGAGGCCCGCCGGCGCTGCGACTCGAAGCTCTCCGGCGCCGTGCGCAGCGGCTCCTGCTCCACCGCCGCGGCCCGCGCCCGGTCGATCCAGCCCAGCTCGACCATGCGCTGCAGCACGTGGTTGCGCCGCTCGACCGCCCGCTCGGGATGGGCGAGAGGGGAGTAGTCGGCCGGCGCCTTGATCATCCCGGCGAGAGTCGCCGCCTCGGCGAGCGAGAGAGCGGCCGCCTCCTTGCCGAAGTAGCCCCGCGCCGCCGCCCCGAGGCCGATCAGGTTGGCCGAGCCGCTCCTGCCCCAGTAGATCTCGTTCAGGTAGGCCTCGAGGATCGAGCGTTTGTCGTGGCGCAGCTCGATGAGCATCGCGAGCACCGCCTCCTTCAGCTTGCGCGACAGGCTCCGCTTCTGGGTGAGATAGAGGTTCTTGACCAGCTGCTGGGTCAAGGTGCTCCCCCCCTGCTCGACGCTCCCCCCGCGCAGGTTGGCCAGGGCGGCGCGGAGGATCCCGGGGATCGAGACGCCGGGGTGATTGAAAAAGGCCGCGTCCTCGGCCGCGAGGACGGGGCGGACGACCTCCTCGGGCAGGTGGGAGAGCTCGACCGGCCGGCGCTCCTCCACCCGCGGCCCGTAGTAGGAGGCGAGGAGGACGGGCTCCAGATCGAGCCCCTGGGCCGCCTTGCCGCCGACCGTGAGCCCCGCCACCTGCCCCTGCGCGAATTTCACCTCGGCCGGGAAGCCGCCGCCCGTGCCGCCGTCGGAGGTGGGGAAACGGCGCAGGCGCAGGGCGACGGTCTCCCCCTCGCGACGGTCATGAGAGAACGCCCCTTCCGGGAGCGGTCCTCCCGCCGGGGCCTCGCGGTACCCCGTCGCTTGCAGCTCCGCGATCAGCTCGGCCGGGTCGGTGCTCGCCCCCACCGCCAGGTGGGTGCTCCGCCCGTAGAGCCGGGAGGATTGGCGGTACGGCGGTTCGGGAAAGCGGGGGGCCGAGCCGAAGAGATAGCCGCCGAGCGACAGGGCGGCGACGAGGACGAAGCCCAGGGCGGCGAGGACGCCGATCGCCACCCGGCGCTGGAACGGGGAGAGCGGCGCGCTCTCCTTCCAGGCCCGGGGGTGGAATCGTTGGAGGATACCCATGTCCCCCTCTCCCGCAAGGGACGTGCCACGCCGGCTAGAATAGCGGCGGAAGGAGGACGGCATGGATACCGGACTGGCAGAGAAGAAATGCGTACCGTGCGAGGGGGGGACGCCGCCGATCGCGGGCGCCGAGGCTGAGCGCCTCCTCGCGCAGTTGGACGGCTGGCAGCTGGTGGGAGGCGGCAAGGAGCTCGCAAAGGAGTACCGCTTCCCCGACTTCCGGCAGGCCCTGGGCTTCGTCAACCGCCTGGGCGAGGTGGCAGAGAGCGAGGGGCACCACCCCGACCTCTATCTCACCTGGGGCAAGGTGCGGGTGAGCCTGTCGACCCACTCGATCGGCGGCCTCTCGGAGAACGATTTCATCCTGGCGGCCAAGGCCGACCGCGTGCGGTAGGCGCCCTCTCCGAACGAGAACGAAATTTCTTGTCCTCGCGAAGGGGGGGTGCGGCAACCTTATCTATGAAGGCGCTTCAAGCCAAGCCGCCGGCGACTGCCGGCGGCTCTTTTTTATTTTGCGCGCTCACTTGAAATATCCGACGACGTCCAGCGCCAGGTCCGTGCTGCCGGGGAAGACGTCGGTCTGTACGGCGAGGCTCCCCAGGGGGTCGCCGGTCAGGGCGATCACGGCGTTGTTGCCGCGCACCTGCCCGGCCTGGAAGTTGGCGGTCGAGGTGGCGGCGGCAAAGCCGTTGGGGCCGAAGCGCAGGTCGCCGTCGTGGGTGGGGGCGATCACGGTGACGTTGGCGGCCACGGCCAGGGCGTCGGCGGGGAGGCCGCACTGGCCGGCGACGGGGAAGCTGCGCTTGGCACCGCTGCCCGCCAGAGCGGGGCCGCCGAAGGTACCGGCGGACCCGCGGGTGTCGATCACCCGGCAGGGAGGCACGGTGAAGAACTGGAGCGGCGCCGGGTTGGGGACGAAGGCCCAGAGCTTGCCCGCCTCGTCGGTGACGTAGAGGCGGCCGGCGGCGACGATCGGGCTCTCCCAGTGGACGCCGCCGATCGCGGCGCTCCACAGCTGCGAGCCGCTCCGCGGCGCGAGACCCTTCATCCCTCCGAAGCTCGCATAGAAGAGGATGCCGTTGGCGACGACGGGCGAGGAGCCGCCGGTGCCGCTGGCGTTCAAGGTCCAGCGCGAAACGAGCGACGGGGTGCCGGCGCCGTCGACGCTCAACTGCAGCCCCGAGATGCCGGAGCCGTTGGCGACGAAGACCCAGGTGCTGCCGTCGACCGGGTCGACCCAGACCGCGAGGGCGGTCAGGACGCCGCCACCCTGCGGCACGTTGATCTTCTGCAGCTCCCCGCCCAGGTGGCCGGGGCCGCCGCTTCCCGACAGGTCGTCCAGGTTCAAGAGCCGAAGCTTGGCGTCCTTGCCGCTCTGCACCCCGAGGTGGGGGAAGCGGCTCGATGCTGGGGTGGGGAGGATCGCCGGGGCGGTGCTCCCGAGGTCGGCGTCGGTATTCTGCAGGGTCTGGAACTCGGTCGGGGTGTAGGTGTCGATCGGGTTGCCGCCGGTCCCCGTGCCGTCGGGGTGGAGGGCGAAAACGCTGTCACCCCAGTCGTGGCCACCGGTGTTCCCATCGAAGTCGCCGTTGCCGGTCGCCATGAGCAGCCGGTCGTCGTCGGCGTCGTAGACCACCCCCGAGCGCGCCCAGATGGCGGTCTGCACGTGATTGAGGCAGTCGGGGCTGGTGTTCTCCATGAAGTGGATGGTCTGGTCGCTGCAGGCGGCGTTGAACACGTGCTGCACCCCGGTCGCCAGGTCGATCGCCGTGACGTGCCCCTGGTAGTCGCCGGCGTCGCCGGGGTAGCCGCCGTTGGTGACGTAGAGATAGGAGGCGCCGGAGTTGGCGGTGGCCACGGAGAGCGCCGAGGAGCCCTTCTCGACGTCGGGCTTGAGCGTCGTCGTCTGCGGCCAGCCGCCGGTCGTGATCTCGCTGCCGTCCCCGACCTGGTATTTGCGCACCTTGCCGTCCAGGCTGTAGGCGTAGACGTACAGCCGGCTGGGATCGATCGCCGGCGAGGAGGTCGTGTAGCGCGGTCCGGTCGCCGGCGGGTGGGTCCAGACGACGGCGCCGGTCGCCGCGTCGAGGGCCAGGATCTGGCCGGGCTTGGTGGTGACGAAGAGGAGGTCCTTCACCCCCGAGGGGGTCACCACGCCGGAGAGGAACGCCGGGGCGCCGTCGGCCACCGCCGGCAGGGCGACGCTGTAGAGCGAGTGCAGGGTGGCGACGTTGCCGGTGTGGATTGTCGTCTCCTGGGCGGAGGCGCCGCTGTGCCGGACATCGAGGTTGAACTGGGGCCAGTCGCCGACGACCCAGGCATCGCCGGTATCGCCGGCCTGGAGGGCGGCGGCGCTGGCGAGGGAGGCGACGAGCGCGGCGATTCCGGCGGCTTTGACCGTAGCTTCAAACATTCTTGGATAGTAATTAGAACGACAGGACAGGGCAAGCCAAAAACAAACAGCGGCGGCCCGGTGACCCGGACCGCCGCCGTGAGGCTCAGCTTACGTTTGCCCCTACGGGCAGACGAAGGCGCTGGTGTCCTGGAGCGGCTGGAACGGCGTG
>DASQPA010000076.1:0-2376 GCA_035644215.1 Thermoanaerobaculia bacterium | reverse complement strand
GATGAGATTCACCTTGGCCTTGCGGCCGGCGAGGAGATTCGCCAGGTGGTCGGCCTGGCGCGGGGCGTCGTTGACACCCTGGATCAGGATGTACTCGTAGGTGATCCGCCGCCCCTTCTCCAGCGGGTAGCGGTCGAGCGCCGCGAAGAGCTCCCGGAGCGGATAGGTGCGGTTGATCGGCATGATCCGGCTGCGCAGCGTGTCGTCCGGCGCGTGGAGCGAGACGGCGAGGTTCGGCCGCCGCTCCCAGCCCGCCATCGCCGCGATCCCGGGGACCACCCCGACGGTCGAGACGGTGATGCGGCGCAGCGAAATCGTCTCCGCCAGGAGATCGATCGCGTCCTTCAGGTTCTCCAGGTTGTGGAGCGGCTCGCCCATCCCCATGAAGACCAGGTTCAGGCCGTCGCCGATGACGAGGCCACCGTCCCGGCGCAGACCGAGCACCTGGGCGACGATCTCCCCCGCCGTCAGGTTGCGGCCCGCCCCCCAGTAGCCGGTGACGCAGAACGAGCAGGCGAGCGCGCAGCCCGCCTGGCTCGACACGCAGAAAGTGCGGCGGTCGCGGTCGGGGATGTCGACCGCCTCGATCGTCGCGCCGTCCGGCAGGCGGTAGAGGACCTTGGCGGTGCCGTCGGCCGAGACGCGGCGCTCCGTGACGTCGAGCCGGCCGAGCCGGAAGCCGGCCGTGAGCCCGTCCCGCATCGCCTTCGGCAGATCGGTCATGGCGGCGAAGTCGAGCACCCCGCGGCGGTGGATCGCCTCATAGATCTGCGCCGCCCGGAACGGCCGGTCGAGGACCGGGGCGAGCGTCGCGGCCATCCGCGGCAGCGACAGGCCGAGGAGGTCCGGACGCGTGTCCGGAGTCGGCTCGGCCGGGGTCGGCTCGGTCGTCTGGGGAGAGGCTTCCATGGTCCGTGGCGCCCGGTTCCGGCGCGGGGGAGCGGCGAGAGAGACCCTAGAGGGTCGAGCGGCGGCGGCGCAGCCGGCGGGTCGGATCGATGCCGATCGACTTCAGGAACGAGAGGTCGCGGACGTTGATCTGGAACGACGGATCGGGGCCGCTGGAGCCGGACCCGGCCGCCATCCTGGACGGCACCCGTCCTGCCGGCGTGAGGGCGAGGGAGGCTTCGCCGTCGCTGCTCTCCCGCTTGCAGTCGACCAGCAGGTAGAGCGAGTAGCCCTCGTCGCGGATCTTGCGCAAGGTCCGGCTCACCTCCGACGACTCCGAAATGGCGTCGGACAGCGCGCGGCGCAGATCCTTGAGCATCTGATGGAGCTTGTCGTCCAGCTCGAATCCTCCCGGCCCGATTCCCCGTTCCCCCCTCCCTGGTCTGTGGTGCCGACGGGCGGATTATGGGCCGCCCGCCGCGGGGTGTCAAACCGCAGGAAGGGGCAACAAAGCGAGTGTCAACCGGCATTCCCAGGCCGGCGCGCGGCGCTCTCCCGTGGTACCCTAACGGGCTTCCACCGGAAGCCTCCCGGAGATCGACGTCGGTATGGAGCCGAGCCCAGCGAAGCCGCTCACCCCCAGAGAGAATCGCGAGAGCCCGTCCCGCTCCTCCACGGACGAGCTCCGCGCCTGGCTCGCCGCGACCGGCCATCCGGTGGCGGCCCTGACGCCGCTCGACGGCGACGTCTCCCCCCGGCGCTACTCACGCCTCACCCTCGCCGTGGGGACGACGGCGATCCTCGCCACCTACCCGGAAGAGGTCGGCGCCACCTGCCCGCGCTTCCTCGCCACCACCGCGCTTTTGGAAGGCGCCGGGGTGCGGGTGCCGCGGGTGCTCGCCGCCGACTGCGACAAGGGCGCCATGCTGCTCGAAGACCTGGGACCGCGCACCCTGGCCGACTGGGCGCTCGCCACCCGCCCGCCGTGGAGCGAGCTCACCCCCTATTTCGCCGACGCCCTGGCCCAGGCGCGGCAGATCGCCGCCCTGCCGCCCGAGCGCGTGGCGGAGCTGTCGCCACCGCTCGGCCGCGAGCTGCTGGAAAAGGAATTGCGCCAGACCTGGGATTTCTTCCTCGTGCCTCGCGGCCTGACCGGCGGGGATGGCGGGGATGCCGGCGACGCCGGGAGCCCGGAAGCGGCGGCGCTCGAAAGCCTCCTCGCCGAGCTCTGCGCCCGGCTCGCCGCCGACCCGGCCGTCCCCTGCCACCGCGACTTCATGGCGCGCAACCTCATGCCCCTGCCCGACTTCAGCGAGCCCGGTGGCCCCGGCGGTCGTCCGCGGGTCGGCGTGCTCGACCACCAGGACCTCCGCTTAGGTCCGCCGGCCTACGACCTGGCCTCGCTCCTGAACGACACCCTCTTTCCCACTCCCGAGGTCGAGGCGGCCTTCCTCGCCGAGCTGGCCCCGAGCCCCGAGGCGCGCCTGC
>DASQPA010000075.1:0-39750 GCA_035644215.1 Thermoanaerobaculia bacterium | reverse complement strand
GATCCACCCAAGCCGCCCGACCCGCCCAAGCCTCCGGAGCCGCCCAAGCCGCCCGAGCCGCCAACCCGCTACCAGCCGCACCACACCTGGCTGTCCAAAGTTCCCTACGCCCGCATGCGGCAGGCCTTCGGCAAGCGCTGGGCCTGGCCGATGGACCTCGTGGTCCAGAAACACGCCCTGCAGGACGAGGTCCTCGACGCCTGGATCGCCAACCTCGACGGACAGGGGGAGGAGAACCCGCTCTTCGTCGAGCTGCAAAAGGACTTCGGGCCGTAGGGCGCGGAGCGGCCGCTCCTCAGGGCCCGTCGAGCGGCAGCGACCAGACATCCCGGCCGTGCTCGCCGTCGGCGGCGGAGAAATAGAGGCGGTCGCCCACCACCGCCAGGGGCACCGGAAAGGCGGAGCGCGCCTCCGGGGCGACGTCCTGCACCAGCCGGGTGCCCGCCGCCGAGCCGTCGGTCTGCCAGAGCTCGTTGCCGTGGACGCTGTCGTTCGCCGTGAAGAAGAGCCGGCCGCCCGCCACCGTGAGGCTCATCGGATCGGCGGACGACGCGCCGGGATCGACGTCGCGCAGGAGCACCGTCCCCTCCGGGGTGCCGTCGCTCGTCCACAGCTCCCGGCCGTGCTCCTCGTCGCGCGCCGAGAAGTAGAGCCGGCCGGCGAAGACGGTGAGCCCGGTGTGGAGGTCGGTCGGCAGGTCGCGGAAGAATTCCTGCACCACGACCGTTCCCGCGAGAGTGCCGTCCGAGCGCCAGAGGGCGCGGCCGCCGTCCGCGGTGTCGCCGAGGAAGTAGAGGGTCTCCCCGAGGGCCACCGGGCCGGCCGGGTTCAGTGACCCGTCCGCGTTGGGGAAGTCGACCACGGTCCGGGTGCCCCCGCCGGTGCCGTCCGTCCGCCAGAGGTGCTCGCCGCCGGCCGGGTCGGCGCCGAGGAAATAGACGCCGGAGCCGGTGCGAACCAACTCGGGGCCTAAGGCGTTGGACTCGAAATCCACGTCGACGAGCTTACCGGTCCCGGCGGCGGTCCCATCGGTTCGCCAGAGCTGCCGGGTGGAGAATCCCAGGGTGGTGAAGTAGATCTCGCCTCCCAGGGTGAGGAAGCGCGTCACCGAGAGCTGGTCCGGGAAGGTCACGATCTTCTGCGTCCCCTGGACGGTGCCGTCGCTCTGCCAGAGCTCGCTTCCCGCGGCCGAATCCCGGTTGAACACCAGCTGCCCGCCGACCTGCCCGAAGACGAACGAGCTCCCCCGCGCCGAGCTTCGGAGCGGTCGGAGCGTAGAGGCCGGCCCGCCTCGGGCCGACGTCGAGCAGCGGGAAGGTCCCGCCCGGGGTGCCGTCCGTCCGCCAGAGCTTCGCCGGCTCGCCTTCCGGCTCGCGGTTCGCGTCGCGATAGAAGAACGACAGCCCGCCTACTACTTCCTGTTGCGAGAGGGCGCCGAAGGCGTCCATGGGCGGGGTCAGCGGGACCGTGCTGGCAGCGGTGCCCTGGGTGGCCCACACCCGGAGCCCGCCGTCGGTCACGGCGGAAAAGAGAAGCCGATCGCCCAGGGCGACGCCGTCGTGGGGGTTCGAGCCCGGGCCGGAGCGCGCGAGGTCGGCCACCATTCCGGTTCCCGCCGGGGTGCCGTCGCTCGACCAGAGCTCGTTCCCGTAGGCTCCCTCGCCGGCGAAGTACAGCCGGCCCCGGAGGGCGACGACCTCCAGATCCCGGTGGGTGAGGTCCAGGATGGGAACGGGGCTGACCTCCCGCGTCCCGGCGGGCGAGCCGTCGGTCCGCCACAGATGGACGGGACCGAAGCCCTGGGTGGCGGCGAAGTAGGCGACCCCACGCGCCACCACGGGCCGGGAGACCAGGGGATGGAGGAAGCGGGTGCCGGCCGGGGTGCCGTCGGTGGCCCACAGCTGCCGGCGGAGGCCCTTGGGGACCGTGAAAAGCACCGTCCCCGCGACCGGGACGAGCGGCGAGTCGCCCGGGATCTCGAGCGCCAGCCGGGTCGTCGAGGCCGGGTCGCCGGCGGTCTGCCAGAGGCCGAAGCGGACGCCGTCATAGGCGGCGAAGAGGACGCGGTCGCCCACCGCCGCGATCCCGGAGAGCGCCGAGGTCGCGTCGCTCCGCGCGAACGGCAGTCGGTAGGGGAGATCGGTGACCCGCCGGGTGCCGCGGGGCGTGCCGTCGCTCGTCCACAGCTCGGTGCCATGGACACCGTCGTCGGCCGGGAAGTAGACCCGGTTGCCCACCGCCTTCAAGGCGACGGTCGAACCGAAGGGCAGGTCCGGGACGAACCGCGAGACCGGCCGGGTGCCGGCCCGGGTGCCGTCGCTCACCCACAGCTCCTCGCCCTTGCCAGCCACCTCGGCGACGAAGAAGACGTGGTCGCCCGCGGCGGTGAAAAGGTGGTCCTCGCGGTGGGGCAAAGTGGCGATCTGCACGCTGCCCCCGGGGGTGCCGTTGCTCACCCAGACGTCGGTCTCGTCCCCGGCAGGGGGACCGCCGAAGGCGAAGAGCTTCCCGCCGGCCGTGAGGAGGGGACCGAAAGCCAGCTGATCGCCGCCGCCAAAGCCGGGAAACAGAAGCGGGAGGACGAGCCGGGTCCCGGCCTGGGTCCCATCGGTCCGCCAGACGCCGCAGCCGAGCGTCCGGGTACAGCCGAGGACATAGAGGAGACCGTTGAAATCGATGCCGCCGGGCGCGGTTTCGAGGTCCTCTCCCCCACCGCTCAAGGGGAAGGTCCCGGCTTGCGTCCCGTTCGAGCGCCAGAGCTGGGGCGGGCGGAACGGCTCGCTCAGGGAAGTGCGCCAGAACGCCAGCGGCCCCAGGGTGCCCATGGGCGCGACGTCGAAGCTGCAGAGCCCCGGGCAGAGATCGCCCAGGAGCTCCGTGCCCGCTTCCGTGCCGTCCGAGGCCCAGACCTCGAACCCGGTGCTGGGCTCGAAGGCGGTGAAGAAGAGCTTCCCGCCGGCGGCCTGGAAGCCCATGGGGAAGGAGGACTCCGGCCTTTCGCCGTTCGGCGGCACCGGCCCCTGGAGGTCGACGACCAGGGTGGCGGGCTGCGCCAAGGCCGGGGCCGGCAGGCCGGCAAGCAGGAAGAACAGGCTCAGGGCCTGCGGGAGGCGGTGGCGCATGGAGACTCCTTTCGCCCCAGTGTACTTAAAAACCCGGAGGCGTTGCGGTAGGATCTTGGCATCGACCGATGACCGATCCAACCCCCGTTCCAGAGCCGCCCGACTATGGCGTCGACGCGCCAGGGGTCGTCCGCAATCTGTTCCTTGTCGCGGCCGTGGGCCTCGGGCTGTGGGCTACGGTCGCGCTCGGTCTCTGGTCGGGGCGGCTGACGGTGCCGGCGGGTCCGGTGAAGCTCATCTTTCCGCTCGCGTCGATGGGCGCGCTGGCCGCCGCCGGCTGCGCGGCGATGGCGATCTGGATGCTCTGGTCGAGCAAGATCGGCAAAGTGCGGGAGCGCGAACGGCTCCTCCGCCAGATCCCGTGGCGGGGCGACGAACAGGTGCTCGACGTCGGGTGTGGGCGTGGCCTGATGCTGATCGGCGCCGCCAAGCGCCTCACCACGGGCAAGGCGACCGGGATCGACGTCTGGCAGGCGGAGGATCTCTCGGGGAACCGGCCCGAGGCGACGCGGATCAACGCCGAGCGGGAGGGCGTCGCCGATCGCGTCGAGATCCAGACCGCCGACATGCGCAAGCTCCCGTTCCCCGATGCAACGTTCGACGTGGTGGTCTCCCGCGCGGCGATCCACAATCTGTATACCGCCACGGACCGGGCGCAGGCCATCGGCCAGATCGCGCGGGTCCTGAAGCCGGGCGGGCAGGCCCTGATCGACGACATCCGCCATCACCGCGAGTACGTCGCGACCTTCGCCGCGAACCGGTGCAAGGACGTCCGCTGGCTCGGGTCGCCCCTCGTACGCCTGGCCCTGACGCTGATCACGATGGGATCGCTCCGTCCGGCAACGCTTCTGGTCAGGAAGTCGGGATAGGGACCGAGCGGCCTCAAGAAGGGGTCTTGATGCGACGGATCCAGATCGCGCTACGGAAGCTCTCCGATGCTGACCGACGAAGAGATCGAACGTATCGCTGAGGCGCACGTCCGGGACACCTATTCCGCGGACTGTGAGATTCTGTACCGGGAGAAACGATCCGCACCGGACGGTGTCTACTTTGTGGCAAATCGCCGTACCGATCCCTATATCGGCACGGGCGGTTTTTTCGTGGTGCGAGGCACGGGCGAGATCTGGGAGATTGGGACGAGCGCTAGCAGGAGTCTCGACGATTGGCTGCAGTGGTACGACGAGGGTTGGCGCCCCGGTCTGTATCGGCTGACCCTCCGAGAGGTCATGGAGCCCAGGCGCTTCGCAGGGCTCATGGTCCGCCAAGGCGTATCGTATCTCGTGCGGGAGATCGAATGTGGCACCGTGTGGGAACGCATGGCCGCGTACGATGAAAAGACCGTTCTCTGGCGGATCAAGAGCCTGCCGTGTCATTTTATCGTGACCGTGGATCAGCTCCGCGCCATGAGATCAAAGCTCGAGTCCGAGAGGATCGCCGCCTTTGAATACACTCACGCCGGCGCCCAGAAAAAGTACGATTGGCGCCCGGAGAACAACTCGCCGGAGCAGTTGCTGGCACAGTTCGAGTGGGCTTGAACTCGCGGTGGCGTTCCCCCCTACGGTCGTCTGACGTGGTGGCCCTCCGAAAGCCGGGCCTGCAGGTGCAGGCCCGGCGTGGACAGCTCACTGACAGGTCTGGATACAGGTCGCCCAACTGCCGCCGTAGTCGGCCGGGTTCAAACAGCGGGTGCTTCCCGACACGGCCGCGCCGCTGCAGCAGGAGGTATTCGAGAGCGTGTCGTCGATTCCACCAGAAGGGACGCATCCGCCCACCAATGGAGTGCCGCAGATCTGGTAGCAGCTGGCCCAGGTCGTCCCGTAGTCAGCCGCATTGAGGCAGTAGGTGGAGCCGCTCACCGCGACTCCGCTGCAGCAGGAAGTATTGGAAAGAGTGTCGTCCACACCACCGTTCGGGATGCAGGAGACCGTCGTGGGATATCGGGACTGAGAGCACTGGAGAGCCGACTTGTCATCGTTCTCGAGCGTCCGTGCCTGCGCGCCAAGATCGTTATACGGTGTATGCATCGTAGGCAACGGTGAGGTGGTGACCTCGGAGTGATGGATCCCCAGGGTATGACCGAACTCGTGGGCGGCGACCGACCAGGTATCGAAATCGTTTCCGTTGGTCGTCCAGGTCACGTCGTTGTTGAACGTGACATCCGTTTCCTCGATGACCTGGCCTGACTGGAGGTCCAGTGCGGTCAGGGCGAGACAGGTTCCAGGCCCTCCTGTCCCCGCGCAGCCGTTACCTGTCCCCCAAGACACCGTGTTGATACCGTCGTGGGAAAAACCGGCGGTCGTTGTGCCGGCATAGGTTGGCACCTGGCTGGCGTTGGTGACGAAAGTCCAGACGTTCATGGCGTTGTAGAGGGCCGCCGCCTTACCCGAGCCCTGGTTCGCCGTGTTGTGATACCAGTTGACGTTGGCCTGGGTCCAATGCGTGAAGCCGCCGGGGTCGTTGCAGGTGACCAGCGCCCCGGCCGTGACTCGACCCGTCGCCGGGTTCTGGAGCATCCGGAAGGCCTGGGACGGCGGCGCCCAGGCGACGAGGCCAACAACGACGAGGCAGGCCAAGCGTCCGAAGGTCTGTGCGCGCTTCATCACTTCACCTCCCCGCGGTTGCCCTGCCGGCTGGCGATCTCGCGGATCGACTGGATCATGGAGTGGAGCGGCAGGCCCCCCACTCCACCAGGAGCGTCGACGAATCCGAAGGCGTCGGGATACAGCGGCTGCCGGCTCGCCTGGCTCACCGCCCGCAGCCCGTCCCTGGCCTTCACGACCTCGAAGACGCCCTGGGAGTGATGGCGGACCGTACGCACCCCCTTGACGCCTGGCAGGTCTCCTTCATCGATGAACACGACGTACGATTTTCCTGGGATCAACTCGGCCCCGGCCACGATCACGGTGGTCAGATCATCGACCGTTCCCCCCAGGATCGTGGCCGTGAGGTCACGTTCCCTCGGATTGCCCTTGAGGACATCCGTCACGGCGATCCGCACGTCGGTGAGGATGAACGTCCGCTCCTCATTCCAGTACGAGTGCGCGCTCCGGACCGTGCCGATGACGATCGTTCCGTTGCTGGCGACCAAATCGGCGAGGCCCGCACGAATCAGCGTCGTGGCATTCGCCGACGCAGCAATACCCACTGCGATGGCGAAGGTCAAGACGCTGCGTAGCCCATGTCTCACTGTCTGCATGAGATACCTCCTGGAGAAAGTCTTCCATTCTCCGGAAACACCGGTCCCCGGGATCGACGAAGCGCCGAAGATGCGTCACTCGCCTATTATCTAAGGTGCCGAAGATAGAGAAGACGTGACAGGCCCGCGCGAGACGCAGGGGTCAGGTCCCGGCTCAGGCGGTTGCACGATTGCAGCGGCCGAGCCAGTTCGGGTGAGAACCCGCAGAGGGTCGAGGTCGTTGCGGCAGAGGACAGATGTCTATACACTACAGGTATGAGGTTCGAGTGGGATCCACCGAAGGCGGAGGCGAACCTACGTGCTCACGGCGTCAGCTTCGCGGAGGCAAGCACCGTCCTCGAAGATGACTTCGCCCTGACCCGGGAAGATCCAGACGCCCTGGGAGAGTCGCGGTTCGTGACCCTGGGTCTAAGCAATCTCGCGAACCTGCTCGTCGTGGTGTACGCGCACCGCGAGCCTGACATCATCCGAGTGATCTCGGCATGGAAGGCCAACAAGCCTCAGAGGGGATTCTATGAAAAAGGTCGAAGCTGAAAAGTACCGTGACATCGATTTTTCCAACGCGAAGCGCGGGCCGATCGTGAAGCCCGAACCGGGTAAGACGAAGATCTCGATTCGCCTGGACAATACGGTGATCGAGTACTTCCGGGACCTGGTCGACAGGGCCGGCGGTGGAAACTACCAGACCTTGATCAACGATGCGCTGCTCGAGTACATCCACAAGCGTTCGACCGTCGATGTCGTCCGGCAGGTGGTGCGTGAAGAGCTCGCGTCGTTCGAAACGGCGGCACGGTCAAGGTCTGCGCGACACGCGTAAGCGCCAGGAAAGAGGAGGCGAAGATGCGAATCCACCCGACTGCGCCGGTCGCCGCGGCGCTCCTGATCCTGGCCCTGGGGCTCTCCGGGGAACCCGCGACCGCCCGCACGGCCAAACCGCCGCTCCATGGCAAGCACTGGATGGCGATCACCGGGAAGCCTCTGGCCGCCACCGCCGGGGCCTTGATGTTCCAGAAGGGGGGCAACGCCGTGGACGCGGCGTGCGCCATGCTCGCCGCCACCTGCACGATGTGGGACACCCTCGCCTGGGGCGGCGAGACCCAGCCCAGGCCCTGATCTGGAACCCCAGGACGAAGAAGGTCATCGCCGTCGACGCCCTGGGGGTCGCCCCGACCGGCGCCACTCCGGAGCTCTTCAAGGCCAAGGGGATGGACGTGCCGCCCGAGTACGGTCCGCTCGCCGCGGTCACCCCCGGCACCCCGGGCGGTCTCCTGACCATGCTCGCCGAGTACGGCCGCCTGTCGCTCGCCGACGTCCTCGCCCCGGCGCTCCAGATGGCCGAGGGCTATCCCATCGAGCAGCAGCTGGTCGACACCATTGAGCACGACAAGGCGTGGATCAAGAAGTGGCCCACCTCGGAAGCCGTCTTCCTCCCCCACAAGGGACAGGCCCACGAGGCGCCGAACGCCGGCGAGGTCTTCCGCCAGAACGATCTCCACGCCACCCTCTTGAAACTGGTCGAGGCCGAGCGCCAGGCCCTCGCCCAGGGCAAGAGCCGCAAGGAGGCGATCTACGCCGCCTACGACCGCTTCTACAAGGGCGACATCGCCCAAGAGCTGGTACGAGGAACGCGCGAGCAGGGCGGCCTCTTCACCACCGACGACCTGGCGAAGTGGCAGGTACGCCTGGAGGAACCGGTCAAGACCGCGTACAAGGGGATCGACGTCTACAAGCTCGACCGCTGGAGCCAGGGGCCGGTGATGCTCCAGGCCCTGAACCTCCTGGAGCCCCTGGATTTGAAAGGCATGGGCTTCAACAGCAGCCGCTATATCCACACCCTGTACCAGGTGATGAACCTCGCCTTCGCCGACCGCGACTTCTACTATGGCGACCCTTACTTCCCGCCCGACGAGCCGCTCGCCGGCCTCCTCTCCAAGCCGTACGCGGACGCCCGCCGGCGCCAGATCAACCCGGAGAAAAACGACCCGGCGGTCAAGCCCGGCGATCCCTACCCGTTCGAGGGCAAGAAGAATCCCTATCTATCGTTCCTCGCCAACTGGGGAGCACCCAAGCCCAAGAAAGCAGCACAGAACGCGGCGCGGAGCTTCGACGAAGGATTCCTGGCCGGCACCACCTCGATCGAGGCGGCGGACGAGGAGGGCTGGGTGGTCTCGGTGACTCCTTCCGGCGGCTGGGTGCCCTCCTTCATCGCCGGCCGGACCGGGATCGGCCTCTCGCAGCGCATGCAGAGCTTCGGGCTCGACGAGGCGGAAAACCCTTTCAACGTCCTGGTCCCCGGCAAGAAGCCGCGGGTGACGCTCACCCCCAGCCTGGCCGTCAAGAACGGTCAGCCCTGGCTCGCCTTCGCCGTCCAGGGCGGCGACTCGCAGGACCAGAACCTGCTCCAGTTCTTCCTCGACATCGTCGAGTTCGGCATGACCGTGCAGGAGGCGACCGAGGCTCCGAACGTCAACAGCTACCAGATGCACAGCTCCTTCGGCGAGCACGAATCGCGGCCCGGCCGGCTGCTGATCCACGCCGGCACGCCCCCCTGGGTGCGGGCGGAGCTCCAGAAGATGGGCTACACCCTGGAGGTCGAGGCCCGCACCTCCGGACCGATCAACGCCATTCTCTTAGACCATGAGCACGGCACGATCTGGGGCGGCTCCTCCGATCACGGGGAGGACTACGGAATTGGATGGTGAGGGCGCGCCCCCGGCGAAGTCGCCGTTACGGCACGTTCCCCAGCGGTATCGTGGGCGGCACGAACTCCACCCAGGGTAGCCCCACGGGCAAGGAGGCGCCGAGGAGGCCCCAGTATACGAGGGCGAAGGGATAGAAGGGCTGGTCGCAGGTGAAGGTGGGGCGCTGTTCGAAGAACGTGATGGGAGTGCCGCCCTGGACCACCGGCCCATGGAGGGCGTGGGGAACGGCCGCCACCGAAACCGGCGGGACGTCGATCGATTGGAGATCGGGGAACTGCGCCGGGAAGCTGATCCCGCTCCCCGTGCAGTGGGCCGGATGATGCCCGAGGTTCACGATTCCCACGCTGCTCGTCACGGAATCGCCGAACTCCCATACCAGCCTCTGGAGCGAGGCGTGCGAGCCCGCCGGCAGGGCATCCGCTGCGGTGACGAGCGGCAGCCGCAGAGAGACCATGTTGGGCGAAGGCTGGTTGAACACCTCGTTGAGATGGACGGTGAAAGCGATCTGCGGAGCCCCGGAAACGATCAACATACCGGAGCCGCCGTCGCAGCAGGTCAAGGTGCGCGCCGTGCCGGGGGCCTGAGCGTCGGTCCGCAAAAAGGTGCCGCCCTGGCTGCCGTCCTCGCCGGCGCGGACGAAGCTCACCGCGTAGCGGCGCCCCACCGTCCCCTGGTTGTAGATCTCCACGTCCACCGTGGTGGACCGGCCGGCGTCGGCGCCGGGCAGATCCTCGGCGACGAAGGGGATGTAGGCCGTTCCCGCCAGGCTCGGCAGGGCGATCAGGATACTCAACAGCAGCAGGCACGGAGCTCTCATGGTGCCACCCTCCTTTTGTTGCTGAATCGTACGGATGAGCCGGGAGAAACGTTGCCCTGTCCCCTCTCGCTCCCCACCCCGCACCTGATTTATTGGGACATCGACATGATTCTCATCCTCAGCCAGTCCGCCATGGAACCCACGACCGAGGAGGTCATGGACTGGCTGGAGGCCAAAGGCGCCCGCTGCTTGCGTTTGAACGGCGAGGACTTCGACGGCGCGGCCACGCTGCGCCTCCGGCTCGACGGCGGGAAAGTCGGCCTGGGCGTCTTTGCCGATGCCGCCAATGCCGGCGATACCGTCGAGCTGCCGCTCGCCGAGGTGGGCGCCGTGTGGTACCGGCGCTGGATGAACGAGAAGCGCCACGAGCAGGCAAGCCTGCTCGCCGAGAGCGGACCGGAGCAGGCGAAGCTCCACTACGACCTGCGGCGTCACTTGAACCAGGAGCTCCGCAGACTCTCCGACTTCGTCTTCTCGCGCTTCGCCGCCGTCCCCTGGCTCTCCCACCCGAAGACGGCGAGCCTCACCAAGCTCGACGTCCTGACCCGCGCCGCCCAAGTCGGCCTCGACACCCCGGCGACCCTGGTCACGACCAAGCGGGCGGAGCTCTCCCGCTTCGCCGCCGCCCACCATGGACGCGTCATCACCAAGCCGATCGGCGAGGTCGACCTCTTCCTCGACGGGGAGCGCACCCACTTCCTCTTCACCACCGCCCTGGACGCGGCGGCCATCGCGGCCCTGCCCGAGCGCTTCGCCCCTTCGCTCTTCCAGGAGCAGCTGGTGAAGACGTACGAGCTGCGGGTCTTCTACCTCGCCGGCGCCTGCCACACCATGGCGATCTTCTCCCAGGCCGATCCGCGGACGCGGGACGATTTTCGCCACTACAACCGCGAGCGGCCGAACCGCACGGTGCCCTACCGGCTGGCGGCGGAGACCGTAACTCGGCTCACTCGCCTGATGGCGGACTTGGATCTGGAGACCGGCTCGATCGATCTGTTGCAGACCGCGGACGGCCGCGAGGTCTTCCTGGAGGTCAACCCGGTCGGACAGTTCGGGATGGTCTCGAAACCCTGCAACTACCACCTGGAGCGCCAGGTGGCGGAGCTCTTGATCGCAAAGGAAGCGCATGGACGACGAGCGCAAAAGCCTCTTTGACCAGCTCTCCACGGCGGGCCAGGACCTCGTTCCGGTGACCCATCGCTTCACCCAGACGTCCGCGACCGCCGAGGCGACGATCCTGCGCCTGGTCGAGAGCCGACCCTATCGCGCCAGCGGCTATGCCTGCTCCGGTTTCCACAAGCCGATCTCGAAATGCCTCTCGGAAGATGACCTCTGAGCCGGTCTTCGTCCTCTTCGCCTGCTGCCTGCCGGTGCGGGGAGCGCGGCGGAGCGTGCTCTGCGACCTGCAGCGGCAGTCGGTCCAGCCGATCCCCAACGGGTTGTACGAGATCCTGACCGAGCACGCCGGCAAGAGCGTCGCCGCGATCCAGGATTTCTACGGCCACGAGTACGACGCGGAGATCGATGAATATTTCGCCTTCCTGCTCCGCCACGAGCTTGGCTTCTTTACCCACGATCCCGATCGCTTCCCAGCGATCGACCTCACCTGGGAGGCGCCAGAGCGGATCACCAACGCCATCGTCGACGTCGACGAGCATTCGGATCACGACTATGGAAAGATCTTCGCCGAGCTCGACGACCTGGGCTGCAAGGCCCTGGAGGTCCGCTGCTTCCACCGCGGCTCCCTGGCCGAGCTGCGCGCGATCCTCGAAGCCTCGCGCTTCGGCCGATTGCGCTCGATCGACCTCCTGGTGGGCCATGCTCCCGAGCTCGACCCTGAGACCCTGACGGCGCTCGCCAACGCCTACCGGCGGGTGAGCAGCGTGATCGTCCACTCCTCTCCGGAGAGCCGCCGGCTGCCGCCGCTGCGGACCGGGGTGACGGTGCAGTATCTCCGGGAGAGGATCGACTCGCCGCGCTGCTGCGGCCAGATCCATCCGCGGTACTTCGCGCCCAACCTGGAGACCTTCGCCGAGGCGCAGAAACACAACACCTGTCTGCATCGAAAGATCTCGGTCGACGCCCGTGGCGAGATCAAAAACTGCCCCTCGCTGGCGCGCTCGTTCGGCAACGTGCGGGAGGTCTCGCTCCACAGCGCTCTCGCGGCGCGCGACTTCACCGCCCTCTGGTCGATCAACAAGGACCAGATCGCGATCTGCAAGGACTGCGAGTTCCGCTACGTCTGCACCGACTGCCGGGCCTATCTCTCCGACGCGTCCGATCTCTACTCGAAGCCGTCGAAGTGTACCTACGACCCCTATACCGCCGAGTGGCAACCGCCGGCTATGGCGCAGACCTCCACCGTGCCGCCGTCTCCCGGTGGCCCGGCGCTGCCCCTGGCTGCCGGCATTCTCGAAGGAGGTTCCTGATGAAGAAGATGGAACGGATCGACGACCAGCTGTTCCGGCCTCTCACCCCCGCCCAGACGACGCGGGTCACGGGCGGCGTCACCACCCAGACGGCGGTGACGCTGGTCGAGACCAGCAACCCGGCCCCCGATTTCAGCCGCGACGGCGACCGCGAGTAGCCGGGCGACTTCCCCATTCGGGGACCACTGCAACGGGGAGGGCCGCTTCGGCGCCACCCTCCCCGTTGTCGTTTTCGGTCTATGCCAGCCACTCGAAGTGATGGAAGGGCATCTCGGCCCTACACCCTGGCGCCACTATACCCGTTCCCTTTGGAAGGCCGCCCGGAGCAGATCGGCGATCTCCGGGTTGCCGTCGCTCTCCAGCATGCTCTCTTTGATTTCCGCTCCCGCCGCCAGGAGGAGCCGGACCACGCCGGGATAGTCCCCGTCCGGGTTCGGATAGTTGTCGCTGCCGTGGATCGCCCAAACGAGCGGGGTACCGCCGAACTCGTGCTCCACCGCCCCGACCGCGGCGCCGCGCGCGAGGAGGACTTGGACGGTGTCCCGCCAGCCGTGCCAGGCGGCCCAATGCAGGGCGGTCTGGCCGGCCGGCCCCGACGCGTTCACCGGGAAACTGGCGTCGAGGAGGACGGCCAGGGTCGCCGCCCGGCCGCTCTGGGCCAGCCGGAGATAGGCCTGGCCCTCCGGGTGCGAAAGCGACTCGAAGAAGCGCGGCGTCGCAGAAGCGATCTCCCGCGCCGCGGCCAGGTCGCCCCGTCCGCAGGCGCCGACGAAGCGCTCGAACGGCGTCGTATCCGTGGCCACCCCCAACTCCTCGAGGTAGGCGACCGCCTCGGCATGGCCGTGGCTCATCGCCACCTGGTAGGCCGACCGCCCGTCCCGGCGCCGGAAGTGGACGTCGGCGCCGTGCGCGACGAGGAGCTCCAGCAGGGCCCGCTCGCGGCCCCTCTGGATCGCCACGAAGAGCGGCGGCCCGTCATTCTCGTTCAGCGCCTCGTTGGGATCGGCCCCGTGTTCGAGAAGCAGCCGGGCCCGCTCCAGGCCCGGTGTGCCCTGGCGATCGAACGCGTGGTGGAGCGCGTTGGTGCCCCGGGGATTCGCGCCGCGCGCGAGGAGCAGGGCGAGGCAGCGGGTGTCGGCGTGCTCGGTTGCATGGTAGAGCGACTCATTGTCGTCGATCGTCGCGCCGCGATCGAGGAGCAACTCGGCCATCTCCGGGAAATTGGCCACCCCACAGGCACCCAGGAGCGGGCGCAGGGGGTTCTGCGGCCAGGGTTCGAGGACGAACGAGGCGTCCGGATCGGCGCCGTGGTCGAGGAGAAGCCGCGCGGTCGCCAGGAGCCCCTGGGCGATCTCGGGGCTCTCGCGGTGGAACTTCGAGTAGGTCACGTAGTGCAGCGGCTGGCGCTCTTGCGGCCCCCCCTTCTCCCCCACCCACCGCGGCTCCGCCGCGATCCGCCGGGCGACCGTGTCGACGTCGCCCAGGACCAGGGCGCTCCAGACATCCGCCCGCGCCAGGGTCGGGTCGCGCGCCAGCAGGCGCTGGGCCTGCCGAAAAGGCGCGTCGACGGCGCCCGTCGACTCGTCCGTCGCCGCCCGCACGAAAAGCCGCGCCCGCTCGGCGAAGGCGAGGTTCGCCAGCTCGATCTCCTCCCGGAGCCGCGGCCAACTCGGGAAACCGTACCGCCGCGCGGTGACCAGCTGGGCATCGGCGAGCTGAAGCCCGGCCGCGGCCGTCGTTCCCCGGTGCGCGGGGTGGTGCTCCCGCAACCAGGAAAACGCCTCGGCATCGCCGGCTTGCCATGCGGCGAGCAGGTCCTTGGCCTGTTTTTTCAGCTGATCGAGACGCGGACGGGAAGGCAGGGACAGGGGCATACAGCCACCTCCTTTCAGAAGTGCCGAGGTCCGCTCGCTTCGGCAGAAAGAAGGTGACGACGATCGAACGTGTCACGCAAGGAGGTGGGCTCGGCCCTTTCCGCGGACTGGCGGCTGCCCCTTCAGCCAAGGGGATCGTAACGCCGCCCGATCCCGCTCCGCAAGTCCTCCCCGGGGTCTTTCGGCTCTCCCCTTCCGCCGCGGCTCCTCCTGAAACGACTCTCGGAGATGCCGCCACCTAGTGTAGGGTCTTGCAGATCGTCCTTATGCCGGGTGTCCGCGGCGCCTCCTGCTATCGTCATCCTGAGGGCGAGTTCCGCGAGCCAGAAGGATCTGGGAGGGGGAAAAGAGGGCGCGAAGGCGGGAAGTTCCCCCGCCCAGATCCTGCGGTCGCCAAGGCTCCCTCAGGATGACTCTCCGGGAGGGGCCGCGAAAAGGTACCGAACTTCCGACGCACTACACTAGGTTGCTTCCTTCCGGGAAGAATCTAGAATCCCGGATGGATTCTAGATTCGGAGGTGTCATCATGGCACTGAGTCTCAAGAACAACACGGCCGAGAAGCTGGCCCGACAGTTGGCTGCCGAGACGGGGGAGAGCCTCACCGAGGCGATCATTCATTCCCTGGAAGAGCGTCTGGAGCGGCTCAAGGGCCGGCGCTCCGCGCCGGATCTGGTGGAGAACCTGCTGGCGATCAGCCGGCGCTGCAGCAAGCTCCCCGATCTGGATACCCGGGATGCGGACGAGATCCTGGGGTACGATGAGGTCGGCGGCAAACCGGTGGCCCTCCTCGCGCCCGTGCCGCTTCAGGAACGGCCCCTCAGCCCAGATCAGGAAGCAGCGTTGGAACGCATCCTGAACCAGAGCCATCACCTGGGAGGCCGAGCATCGTCGCGGGACGAGTTGCATGAGCGCTGAGCGGATCAGATCCCTTTACTGGTGCCCGCGATCGGTGAGGCTCAATTCCTGAGACTCACTTTCAAGGAGATCTCCCCAATGAGTCTCGATACCGCGGTGCCAGCGGACACGCTGAGCCAGTCGCTGCAGCCGGCGGCCGTGGAGGTCTCGCGGCTCGGCGAGGAGTACCGGCCGCTCCTCCAACTCGTCCGGCTGGTCATCGGGATCGTGCCCAACTGCGACTCCCTGCTCGCCATCTGGCCCCCAGGGTTCCGGAGCTACAACCTCCTCGTGCCGAATCTCCTCAACCTGCCGTTCTCGATCTGGGGACTGGGGCCGCCGGCGGTGCCTCTCGGGCTGGCCCTGTACACCGCCAGTCGGACCGCGGGGTGCCCTTACTGCACCGCTCATACCTGCTCCTTCACCCTGCGCCGCGGCGCGCCGGCCGAAACTCTGACCGGAGACCGCTCCCCGGCCGAGAGCGCGGCTGTCGCCGCGGCCGAGGCGCTGGCGCGCATCCCCTCCGTTTTCACCCGTGAGCACCGCGACGAGCTTCGCCGCCACTTCTCCGCTCCGGACGCCGAGCGGATCGTTCTGGGAATCGCCCTGATGGGCTTCCTGAACAAGTTCATGGACGCCGTCGGGGTCGACCTGGAAGAGGCCGCCGTGCAGGAGGTCTCCGCCCTCCTCCTGCCAACCGGCTGGAGTCCCGGCAAGCATCGGGTCGCTGCCGAGACGTTCGCGGATCCAGCGCTCCGCGCGCGACCCGGCGGCCGGGATACGCTGGCCACCAAGTTGGCCTTCCTGCGCTGGCTGCCGGCCGCTCTCCGGCTCGAGCGCTCCTGGACCCGCGGGGTCCCGTCGCGCTGGCCGGCCGTCGGGACCTATCTCAAGGCCCGGACCGGCCACGATTTCCCGCTGCTGGCGAAAGTCGGCAGCCGGCGTGCGGTCAGGGCCATCGCCACCGCCCTGCGGGACAACCTGACCGCGTCGGACAGCCGGCTCGGCCTGCGGGTCAAGGTCCTCGCCGGCCTGGTCTACGCGTCGGTGGTGGGGAACGGGACCCTCGCCGGCGAGGCCCGATCGCTGGCCGCTCGGCCGAGCTTTTCCATCGACGAGGAGATGCTGCAGGCGGTTGCCCGTTTCGCCGCGGAACCGCTCGACGGCAGCGACCGCGGGATCGAAGACGCCCGCGCCCGGTTGGGATCGCTCCCTGGGCTCGACGGCGAAGCGGCCCTGGCTCTCCTGTTGGCGAAAGCGGTCTCCCCGAGTCCCGCCGCGGTGCCGACGGCGCTCCTCTCCAAGGTCGCCCAAACCCTCTCTCCGGAGGCACAGATCGAGCTGGTGGTCTGGATCTCGATCCAGCAGATGCTCCACCGGTTGGGAAGTTCCCTCGACGCGTAGGGCGCGCCTCTTTCTTGTAGCCCCAAGGTTGCGACAAATCTCAAGCCGCCGGCTCCCCATCCAGCCGTGCCCTTCCGGCGGATCGGAACGTTGCGTCAAATCCACAGGAGACGCGAGCCGACGCCGGAAGACTGCGTCAATTGATCGGTTCCCTCTCCATTTGCAATGCTAATGCCGCAACTTACAGGTACGTTGCGACAAATGCCCCTGCGCGAAGCCGCTCCACCGCCGAGCTGAGCCGTGAACACCGATCCCTGCGGCAATGATACTCAGCATTGCGTCAAATTAGTCTATTTTGCGGCATTCCATCGATATGTCGCAGCATATCGCGGCAAATTTTGACGAGCTCTGTGGCGTGTCGCGGCAATTCGATGCTACATCGCGGCATATCCGCGGAATCCTAGCCCCGTCCGAGCTACCTTGCGCCTCTCCGCCACAATTCTGCGTCAAATTCATGCCGCCTGAGACATGCCAGCCATCACTTGCCGCAACTAGCGTTGAAATCGCAACAAATTAACAGTAAGGCGACTCGCCACGAGAGAATTATGGCGCAACGTATCGGTACGATGCGGCATGTATTCCGACTCTGCGTCATCCGCGACTTGAGTTGCGACAGCGCACCTGTGCGCCCCCACGGTCAGGAGGAAGGATGCTGAATCCGTATGTAGCGAGCCTACCCGGTCCGCTCGATGAGAACGAGGGTCACGTCGTCCGCCACCGGCCGCCCTGCACCATGGGCGTGGACGCGCTCCAGCAGGGCGTCGAGGATCTCGCCGGCCGGCTGGCCCCGCAGCTGGCCGAAGGCCTCCTCCAGGGAGTCGAGCCCCAGCTCCTGGTCGGCCGGGCTCCGGGCCTCGAACGCGCCGTCGGTCAAGGCCAGCAGCCGAGGGTGCCGCAGGTGGCGCCTTCGAGGAAGTCGATGCCGGCCAGGAGCTCGCGCGCGACGCGGGCGGGATCGGAGCCGCGGCGCCAGGCGGCGCCCAGGGTGGAGCGCAGCATGCCGGCGTACATGGGCGGCGCTGACGCCGTGGCCCACCACGTCGCACACCGCGACTGATCTACCTCCTCCTTCTGCCGGACGGCCGCGCCCGCCTCTTCAACGCCGGCCACTCGCCGCTCCTCTGCCTCCGGGCCGACGGCGGCGCCCTACGCCTCGCCTCGACCGGCACGCTGCTCCACTCGGCCTTCCGCGATCGCCCATTGCCCACCCTGGAGATCGCTCTCTCGCCGGGCGACCGCCGCGAGCCGCACGCGGACCGCCTCGGCGAAGTGACCGTAGAGCTTGCGCGAGGGCCCGATGCCCCGGAGATTGCCCTCCAGGATCTGGGCGAACAGCTCGGGGGGGGATTTCTTGAGGTCGGTCATGGGAGGGAAAACCGCGAACGGAGCGGTATAGGATACCACTCCGCCTGGGGAAGCGGGCCATGGTTCCTCCAGGAGAAACTGAAAAGGTGCCAAAACGTCGCCACTCTCGGCGGCCGGGCCGAGAGGCGTTTCCGGAACCTCTCTGGATCGTTCGAGACCTCCTCCGGAGGCTCCCAGATCCCTCCGGACCGGTTCCAGAAGTCCTCCGGACGCCACCGCAACGACTCCGGGACCTATCGGAACGACTCCGGAAGCCGCCAATACACCTTCGGAAGGTTCCGCATACACATCGGGACCTTCCAGAACCTCTCCGGAAGCTTCCGAAACGTCTTCGGTAGCTTCCGGAACGCCTTTCGGAGCCGCCAAAACGATTTTCGGCGCATCCAGAACGACTTTGGAAGTGTCCAGAGGCGTATCGGAAGGTTCCAAAAGCGTTTCGTGAGCGCCCGAATGTGTATTGGGCGGCGCAAAATGTGTATCGGCGAGCTCCGGCGGCGCTCCGGAGAGTCCCGGAGAGGCGGCCGTAGCTCGCTGAGGGAAGCTACCCCCTTCCCGCCGCCACCAGCCGCGGCCCGACCGGACGGCGCTCGCCGATCTGCTGGCGCCACATGGCGTAGTAGAGGCCCTTCTGCTCCAGGAGCTCCTCGTGACGGCCGGACTCGACGATCTTGCCGCGTTCGAGGACGTGGATGCGGTCGGCGTGGAGGATCGTCGACAGGCGGTGGGCGATCAAGATCGTGATCACCTGGGAGGAGGCCACCTCGCGGATGGTCTCGGTGATCTCCTCCTCGGTCAGCGAGTCGAGCGACGAGGTCGCCTCGTCGAAGACCAGGAGACGCGGCCGGCGCAGGAGCGCCCGCGCGATCGACAGGCGCTGCTTCTCACCGCCCGAGACCTTGACGCCCCCTTCGCCGATCACCGTGTCGAGGCCACGGTCGGCGCGTGCCAGGAGACTGTCGCAGGCGGCCCGCTTCAGGACCTCCAGGCACTCGGCGTCGGTCGCGGTGGGGTTGACGAAGAGCAGGTTCTCGCGGATCGAGCCGGAGAAGAGCTGGGTGTCCTGGGTGACGAAGCCGATCTGCGAGCGCAGCTCGTCCAAGTTGATCGCCGTTCCCGGCTTGCCGTTGTAGAGGACGCGGCCGTGCTGCGGCACGTAGAGGCCGACCAGAAGCTTGACCAGCGTCGTCTTCCCCGAGCCCGAGGGGCCGACGAAGGCGACGGTCTCGCCACGCTCGACCGTGAACGAGACGCCGGAGAGCGCCGGCGCCGTGCCGCTCTGGTGGGTGAAGGCCACCTCCTCCAGGGCGAGGGAGCCGAGCTCCCCCAGCGGCAGCGGCGACGCCGGCCGCGCCTCCACGGGAAGATCGAGGATCGCCTGGAAGGTCTCGAGCGACGCCTCGGTCTCGCGGTAGGTGTTGATCACCGTCCCCAACTCCTGGAGCGGCCCGAAGACGAAGAACGAGTAGATCCAGAGCGAGAAGAACTGCCCGAAGGTGATGCGCTGCGCGAAGATGAAATAAAGCATGAGGAAGAGGATCGAGGTGCGCAGGGCGTTGACCGCCGTCCCCTGGACGAAGGCGAGGAGCCGGAACGAGCGGACCTTCCTGAGCTCCAGGCGCAGGATCTTGCCGGTGATCGTATTGAGCCGCTCGATCTCCTGGCCGGCGAGCCCCAGGCTCTTGACCAGCTCGATGTTGCGGAGCGACTCGGTGGTCGAGCCGGCGAGCGCCGTCGTCTCGGCCACGATGACCCGCTGGATCGTCTTGATCCGCTTCGAGAGCACCGAGGAGAGGAGGCCCAGGATGGGGATGGTGAGGAAGAAGACGAGGGCGATGACCCAGTGCACCCGGAGGGCATAGATCATCACGAAGAGCACCCCGACCAGGGTGGTGAAGAGAAGGTTGACCGCGGTGCCGATCCACTTCTCGACGTCGTTTCGCACCTTCTGGAGCTTCCCCAGGGTCTCGCCGCTCCGCTGGTCCTCGAACAGCGAGTAGGGCAGATCGAGCGAGTGGCGGACGCCGTCTGAGTAGAGCTCCGCCCCCAGCCGCTGGGTGACGACGTTGACGAAATAGTCCTGGAAGTTCTTGGCCACCCGCGACACGAAGGCCACCCCCACCGCCGCGGCGAGGAGGAGCGAGACGCCGCCGAAGAACTGGCGGGTGGTGTACTCCTTGTAGCGGGTGGCGTAGTCGTCGATGACGTGGCGGAAGATGAGGGGATCGAGGAGCGAGAAGATCTGGTTGATCGCGGCGAGCACGAGGGCCAGGGCCACGAGGTGCCAGTACCGGCGCAGGTAGGAATAGAGGAGGCGCATGGGGGCCTATGGTAGCCCAGGCGGGGCAGCAATCGCCGTGCACCAAGAACGCCATCGTATGATCTTGGCGTGAGAGCGCACCCGAGTTCCCCACGATGGCGATGGCAGATCGCCCTCGCCTGTCTGCTGATTGCGGCGCGGTCTTCCAGGGCGACCGAGCCCGGCTCCGGCCTGGTGGTCGAGAGCGTGGCCCCGCTCTCGGCGCCAGCCCTGGCCGGGATCGAGCCCCAGGACGTGCTGCTCCAGTGGACGTTTCAATCCTATGTCCCGACGGGGCAGCCGCGCAGCGGAACGCTCGACAACCCCTTGGATCTGCTCGAGCTTTCCATCGAGGTGATCCCGCGCGGCGAGGTGACGCTGGAGGGTTTGCGCCAGGGCCGGCCCCTCACCTGGAGAATCCGCTCGACGGGCAGCCTCATCTTCGGGCTCGAGCTTCGGCCGGTACGCCCAGACACGGCGAAAATCTCGCCGCGCCTGGCCGCCACGTACCGGCTGCGCTATGCCTTCGTCGCCTCCTACGCCGGCCAGACCGAGGCCGCGGATCGAGCCTTCGAAGAGGCCGCAGAGATCCTGCGCCACGCCTCCGACCCCTCCGGCCACGCCCTGGCCCTGATCGTCTGGGCCCACCAACTCTCGGCCCTGGGGGAGCTCGCCCGCTCCCGGGAGCGGTTCGAACAGGCTCTCGCGCTGGAGCACCGACGCGACGGCGCCGATCTGGCCGTCGCCTATCCGCTCTTTTTTCTCGGCGACCTCGCCGACCGCCAAGGGGACCTTCCGGCGGCCGAGCGGGCGTGGCTCGAGCGCCTGGCGCTCCTGGAGAAGGTGGTGCCGGAGAGCCTCGAAGTCGCCCTCATCCTCGACAACCTTGGATATCTATCCCTGTGGCGCGGCGACACCGCCACCGCCGAGGAGCGCCTGAACCGGGCGGAAGCCATCGAACGACCGTTCTCCGACTCGCTCCTTTACGCCCACACCCTCAACAAGCTGGCTCTCCTCGCCCAGGATCTCGGCGATCTGGAGCGGGCCGAAGCCTTGCAGCAGCGGGTGCTCGCCCTGGACCAACGGTGGGAACCGGGATCGGTCGATTACGGCGGGGCGCTCATGAACCTGGCGACCACGTTGATCCTGCGTGGTGAATTGGCCTCGGCCGAGGATCTGCTGCGCCAGAGTGTCGAGCTGTTCGACCAACCGGGTGGAGACCCCAGGGAGACGGCCAGGCCACGCAACAATCTGGGAGAGCTCGCTCTGTATCGGGGCGATCTTGCGGCTGCGCAATCCTATTTCGAGTTGGCGCTGAACCGCCTGCGGACGGGACCCGAGAGTGTCGAGCTGGCCGGGGTCTATACCAACCTGGCGGAGGTGGCGAGCCGACAGCAGCGCTTCGGTCTCGACCTCCAACGTTCACGCCTCGGCGGCAGCCTGGAGTCGCGCGGCTGGTTCGAGTCGGAGACCGAACCCTACGCCTTCGACTGCCTCTCGGCCCGGATGGCGCGTGGACGGTCCGCCGCGGCGTTTCAGGCCCTCGAGCATGGCAAGACGCGAGTTTTTCTCCAGCTCCTGGCCGAGCGGGACCTGCGCTTTGCGGAGCTGCCATCCGAGCTGAAAACCGAGCGGGGGCGCCTGGACGCCGAGTACGATCGCATCCTGACGAAGCTCGCCCAGACGCAGACCGGGCCCGACAGCCCTGACGAGAGAACCGGGCTCCGGGCTCGGCTCGGAGAGATCAAGGCCGCGCGAGAGGCGCTCCTCGCGCGGTTGCAGCTCCAGTCTCCCCGGCTCGCCGCCCTCCAGACGCCGGCGCCCATGGACCTCGCGGAGGCGCGCCGCGCCCTCGATCCCGGCACGGTCCTGCTCGCCTTCGCCGTCGGTTCCAGGGAGTCGTATCTCTTCGTCGTCCGGCCAAGCGACAAGCGCGGCGACGGTCTGGAGGTACACCGTCTGCCCATCGGCAAGGCCGCCCTGGAGAAAAAGATCGAGGTCTATCGCCGCTTCCTCACCCATCCCCAGAGCGACCTCGCGAAGCTCAACCGACGAGCCGCCCGTCTCTACGACCTGCTCCTCCGGCCGGCCGAGACGAGACTGGCCGGCGCCAGTCGAATCCTCATCTCGGCCGATGGGCCGCTCCATCGGCTGCCCTGGGCCGCTCTCCGGCGCCACGGCCGGTACCTGGCAGAGTGGCGGCCGATCCATTGCACCGCCTCGGCGACCGTCTATGGAGAGACCCGGTGGAACCGGCGGCCCGCGAGTGATCCCGGCAGCTGGCGACTGGTCGCCTTTGGGGACCCCGAGTATCCCGGGAATGCCGGCACGCCGAGCGAGCCCCCGGCGGTCGGCGAAGTCCGTTCCGCGCTGCGCCGCGGCCTCAACCTCGAGCCCCTGCCGGCGGCGCGCGACGAGATCCGCGGGATCGCCGAGCTCTTTCCCGGAGCAGAAATCTATCTGGGCAGGGAGGCGACGGAGGAGCAGGCGAAACAGGCCGCGCCCAGGGCCGACCTCCTCCATTTCGCGACGCATGGCCTGATCGACGAACGCTTCCCGCTCGACTCGGCGCTCGCTCTAACCCTCCCGGTGCAGCCCCGGGAGGGCCAGGACAACGGGCTTCTCCAGGCGTGGGAGATCTTCGAGACCGTGCGCTTGAAGGCCCATCTGGTCACCCTCTCGGCCTGCGACACCGCGCTCGGCCGGGAGATGGGCGGAGAAGGGATTCTGGGGCTCACCCGCGCCTTCCAGTTCGCCGGCGCCCACTCGGTCCTCGCCTCGCTGTGGAGCGTCGCCGACGTCTCGACGGCGAAGCTCATGGAGCGGTTCTACACCTATCTTCGCGAGGGTAGGCCGAAAGATGAAGCCCTGCGGGCGGCACAGCTCGATCTGCTCCGCTCCGCAGGAGGCGAGCTCGCGCACCCCTATCACTGGGCGGGGTTTGCCCTCTATGGGGACTGGAGATAGGCGCCTTGATGCCCGCGAGGGCGGATTCCCTCGCGGGCACGAGCCGGACCTCTTAGGTCAGGTGCGATCGTGGCAGCACCAGTAGGGGTGCCGTTCGAACTTGCTGCAGGCCCCCTCGAAGTTCCAGATGTCGGGGTCGTTGTCGAAGGTCACCGACTGGTCGCCGCAGTTGACGACGTCGTTGGCGGTGAAGTCCCCGAGCCACTTCCCGCCGCTGGGATCGAAGGCGGCGTCGACGTTCGAGTTGATGTAGAGGTAGCTCAGGTCCTCGTAGCTGCACAGGCGGGAGAAGTTCGTCCGGCAGCTGACCGCCGCCTGCTCGTACAGGGCGGCGTTCTGGGTCGCGGTGATGCACAGGCGGGGCGCCCCGGGCCAGGAGTTGAAACCGACGCGGCAGGCCGGCTGCTGGAATCCGACCTTCTCCAGCTTGACGCCGACCCCCTCGCCTCCGGCCGCGGGCTCGGTCCGCGGATTGCTGTGCGGGTCGAACGGGTCGGTATCGCCGATCTCCTCCGTCAGGTCGGGGAAGCCGTCGCCGTCGGAGTCGAACAGCCACTGGTGGGTCTCGACGTCATAGCCCACGGCGCCGGGCGGTTTGGGCCCCGGATCGACCGCGGTCTGGGCCGCAGCCGGCCGGCCGGCGAGCGCCAGGAGCAGGAGCCCGCCGAGGAAACAACACAGGGACTTGGATTTCTTGCACGTCAACATGATCTCTCCTTCTCTTGTCGTACGGGTAGACGTTCCCCAGAGGAGCCATCGCGGCTCCCAGGAAAGCGCCTACGGTGGAACGAAAGGGCTACTGGGTGACGTTGCCCAAGGAGGCCGGGAGAGCCGCCTTCAGACAGACCTCACAGGTGGTGCCGGACCCAAACTGCTTCAGGAAGGGCGACGGCTCCAGGATCCACGCCGACTCGCAGGCCCCATCGGGGAAGACGAGGAGGTTGCTCGTCGGCAGATCCGTCGCCTCCGTAGAGGAGGTAGAGGAAGCCAGGCTATAGACACCGGATAGGGCGAAGCCGAGCAGCAGGGAATCGTCGTAGACCTGACCCGTGCTCAGGTTGACGAGGTGGAGGCGAATCCTCACCTTGAGGACGCTCGCGAGGAGGCCGCCCCCCCCCGGGACCGGCTCCAGGACCAACGACGACACCAGTTGGGGCACGGTGGTGTCGAGGATCAGGGAGACGCTCCAGACCCCGCAGGAGGTGGAAACCGGCGTCCCCTTCATGTCGAGGGCGGAGGCCTGCCAGGCTATGCTCGCGGACAAATCGCTCAGTTCCAAGGTCGTCGAGGGACCACCCGACGATGCGGCGATCGTCAAACGGCATTTCGCCTCGCCGGTCTGGGCGATGGGCGCTCCACAGAGGGCCTCCCCCAGGGCGTAGGTGTCGAGCGGCAGAGCCGAGATCCGGCCGGGCCAGAGGGCGAGGTGAACTTCGCCGGCGGTGGGGCTGGCGTCCGGCGTCGCGGCACCGGCCTGGGCGGCGGACAGCAGGACGAGAAGTGTGACGTAGAGAGCGGACAGGCGAGGTTGCATGGTCGAGGCCTCCTCATTCGACCCCGGGAAAGAGTCCGGGGGCCAAGTAATAACCAGGACGCGGAAACGGGCGGAAAAAGGGCTCAGCCGGCGGGAGGGACGAGACGGCGCAGGCGGTCCTTGGCCTTCCGGGTATCCGGGTGGCTCGGCCCTTGGAGCTCCGCGAACACCTGGTAGCTATGTTCGAGCAGGGCTCGGGCGCGCTGGTCTCCGAGAGTCGCATAACAGGCGCCGAGCTCGCTCTCGGCCTTGGCGATCCCGGGATCTCGGGCCGGCAGCGCTCGGCGCTCGATGCGCAGCCCGTCCTCCAGGTAGGGGCGCGCCTCTCCGGCCCTGCCGGTGGCGACGAGCAATCTCCCCAGCCCGATCAAAGAGCGCGCCCGGTCCGGGTGGTCGGCCCACTCGGCGCCCGGGCGCAGGTCGAGCGACTGGCGGTAGGCGGTTTCCGCGCCACGAGCTTGCCCGGCCTGCTCGAGGAGCTCGGCCAGGAACTCCAGCGGATCGGCGACCAGGGGGTTTTTCGGGCCCAGCGCGGCGCGCATCAGCTCGAGGCTCCGGCGCACCAGGGCGGTGGCGCCGGCGAGGTCGCCCCGTTCGCGGTGGACCCGGGCCTGGCCGGCCAGGGCGCTCGCGAGGTCGCAGCGATGCTCCCCGGGCAGGGACCGGTAGATATCGAAGCTCTTCAGCAGGGCCGCCTCGGCGGCGTCGAGCCGATTCCCGGCGAGCTCGATGTGCCCGAGCAGGTTCCAGGTCTCCGCCTCGTCCTCGTTGACCGGGAGTCGATGTTCGCGGCGGACCTTCAGAAGCTCGTCCAAGGTGGCACGGGCGGCGGCCAGCCGTCCGCGACGGTGCTGGACGATGGCGAGCTCCAGGAGGCCGCGGGCCAGCTCGGGGTGATCCAGCCCGAGCAGACGCCTCCGCAGGTCGACGGTCTCCTGGTACAGGCTCTCCGCCGCGGCATAGTCCGCCCGGTGAAAGAGCGTGTAGGCCAGGTTGCTCCGCACCAGCACGGTTTCCGGGTGGTCGGCGCCCAGCACGGCGGTCAAGTAGCGCGAGGCCACTTGGAAGAACACCTGCGCGCGGGCGTGCTTACCCTCGGCCGCGGCCAGGCTTCCCAGGGCGTTCAGGGTTTCGGCCAGCTCCCGCTGGCCGTCCTCCGCCGCGCGGCTGACGGCGAGCGCCCGGCCGAGGTGGCGGCGCGCCGCGGGAAGGTCCCGGAGCTCGATGGCGATCACCCCCAGGCCGTTCCAGTCGCGGACCATGGGGAGAGCGGCCGGACCGAGCAGCCGCTCCTTGATGGCGAGGGCCCGCTCAAACGAGCTGCGGCCCGCCGCGTATCTCTCCTGCTCCTTGGCGACCTGCCCCAGCAACGTCCAGTTGCCGGCAAGGTCCAGGGCCGCCTCCCGGCTCGGGTTGCGCTGCCTTTGGCGCAGCGCCAGGGCCTGTTCCAGGTACCGCCTCGCCTCCGCGTAGAAGCCGAGCTCCGCGTAGGTGGTGCCGGTAGTCGTCAGGAGCGCGGCCCAGGTCCCGGTGTCGCGCCGGCCCTTGCGCGCCGCGAGCTCCTGGGCCCCGGCGTCGAGGATCTGCCGCACCGTCAGGGTCTTCCCGCGGCTCTTCTCGGGATTCGCCCGTTGCAGCAGGCTCTGCAGGAAATCGTTCAGCGCTTCCGCCCGCTGGCGCTGGGCCTCGACCCGATCGCGCTCTCGGCTGACGGCGAAGGCCTGGTAGGACGAGAGGGCGGCGGACAGGCAGACCGCGAGCGCCAGGGCGGCCGCGAGCTTGTGGCGGAGAAGAGTCCGGCCCAGCCGGTAGCGCAGGGTGGGACGACGGGCGGCGACCGGTCGCTGCGTCAGGTACCGTTCGACGTCCTCGCCCAGGGCCGCCGCCGTGCCGTAGCGCCGCTCCGGCTCGCTCTCCAGGGCCTTGCCGACGATGGTGTCGAGGTCGCCCGTCAGGCGGCGGGCGAGGCGGCGCGTTTCGGCGTCCGGGCCGAGCGCGGCCAGGGCCTGGCTGGGGGGGCGATCGAGCCAGTCCGGCCCGAGCTGGCGCGCCACCGCCCGCGGGCTCTGCCCCACCAGCAGCTCGTAGAGCAGAAGCCCCAGGCCGTAGACGTCGGTGGCCGTGGTCACCGGGCGGCCGGCCTGCTGCTCGGGGCTCGCGTACTCCGGGGTCATGGGACCGGGAGCGAGCCCGGTCAGGGCCGTCATCCCGCCGAACGAGCTGGGATCGAGGAGCTTGGCGATGCCGAAGTCGAGCAGCTTGGGCTCGCCCTGGGCGTCGACCAGGATGTTGGCGGGTTTCAGGTCGCGGTGCACCACCAGGCTCTGGTGGGCGCTCTGCACGGCGCCGCAGACGCGCAAGAAGAGGCGCAGCCGGGCCTCGAGCGCGAGCTTCTGCTGGGCGACGTAGACGGTGATCGGCTGCCCCTCCACGTACTCCATGACGAAGTAGGGGCGTCCGTCGGGGGTCGAGCCGCCGTCGAACAGCCGGGCGATGTTGGGATGGGCGAGAGCGGCTAAGATCTGCCGCTCGGCGACGAAGCGGCGCACGATCTCGTCGGTGTCCATCCCCCGCTTGATCAGCTTCAGGGCGACCCGCTGGGTGAAGCGCGGCTCGTCGCGGACCGCCAGGTAGACCGCCCCCATGCCGCCACGCCCGAGCTCCGAGAGCAGCCGATAGGGGCCGATCCGCATCCCCTCGACCGCCTCTTCGAGCTGCCGTTGCATCTCGGGGACCGCGGCGAGAGCGCCCCGTTCGTAGAAATCGCCCGCCCCATCGTGGGCGGCCAGAAGCTCCGTCACCTCGCCGGCCAGAGAGGGGTCGTCGGGCAGGGCGGAGGAGAGCCAGGCGTTCCTCTGCTCGGCGGGGAGCTCGAGGGCGGCGGCAAAGACTTCCTTGATGCGCTGCCAGCGTTCAGGATCCACGGGCCCGGCCCTGTGCCATCTGTTCCGCCATCCAGGCCTTGGCCAGGGCCCAGTCGCGCTTCACGGTGGCCTTCGAAATGCCCAGGGCTTCCGCCGTCTCCTCAAGGGTCAGGCCGGCGAAGAAGCGCAGCTCGACGATCCGCTCCTGCTGGGGGTCGAAGGCCGCGAGGCGGGTGAGCAGGCGGTCGACGGTGAGGACGTCCACCTCGCCGGGCGCCGGCACCGCCGCCTCGGCGAGCTCCACCGCCAGCAGGGCGCCGCCGCGCTTCTGCGTCAAGCGGGCACGGCAGTGATCGACGAGCACCCGCCGCATCAACCGCGCGGCGACGGCGAAGAAATGCAGGCGGTTCTGCCAATCCATGCTCCGCTGGCGGGACAGGCGCAGATACGCCTCGTGCACCAGGCTGGTCGGTTGCAGGGTGACGACGGCTCCCCGGTCGGAGAGCAGCTTGCCAGCCAGGGCCCGCAGCTCGTCGTAGAGCACGAGCACCCAGCGGTCGAGCGGCGTGCCCTCCGGCACGCCGACGAACTCGTCGTCGGCCCTCTCTGGGGCCATCTCTGGCACCTCCAGGATCGTATGCCGATGAGCATATCAATGTGCCTGCTAAAAAAGAACCCCTGAAACGCCGGGCACGCAGGAAAGATCGACTACGGGTTCACGGCAAGGCCCTTCTCTCCCACTTTCTGGAGCATCGCGTTCAACGCCGCCAAATCCTTCGTTTTGAGCGTCTCCCAGGCCGCCAGGCGGGCCGCGAGCAGCGTCTGGATCTGGTCGAAGCCGGTCACGGCATCCGCCGAGGGGGCGTCGTCGGTGCCGTCGACGGCGGCGGCGAGCTTGCCCAGGGCGCCGGAGAGGCCGCGCAGGCTGGTGTTGTCCTTGGGGGCCGGGAAATCGGTATCGCCGCCGGTCGCCGCGCGGATCCGCGCCAGGAGCGCGTCGAGGTCCTTGCCGATCTCCGGCTTCGCCCCCTTCCGCCGCTCGCCCAGGGACTTCTGCACCGCCCCCGCCTCGTGGAGGGCCGTGGCCACCCGGGCGCGGGCCTCCTCGACCCGGCGGGCGAGGGCGAACTGCCGGGCGTAGCCCTCCGGCGGAACCTGGACGCGCGGGTCGGGCACCACGGTGAGCGGCTGGGTGAGCCGGGTGCCGTCCACGTCCAAAACCGCAGTGTAGCGGCCGGGGGGTGCCCAGACGCCGTCGCCGGCGTTTCTGCCGCGGCCTTCGGCAAGAGCGGGGAGCGGGGCGTAGTGGAGCGACCAGACGAAGCGGTGGAGGCCCGGCGCGGTCGAGAGACCGGGCGGCGGGGCCACCCACTCGGGAGCGATGCTCAGCTTGGCGAGGTCCGGCGGGGACGCCTTATCGGCGCTGCTGAAGCGGCGGACGAGGTCACCCCGCTCGTCGTGGATCTCCAGGGTCACCTGCTTCGCCGCGGTCTTCAGCGCGTAGTCGAGGACCGCCCCCGCCGGCGGGTTGGGCGCCGCGGCCTCGTCCTTCGGCATCGGGCTGCCGGTGAAGCCCGCCGGGCGCACCCGTACCGCAGTGGCCGGCGCGAACAGCCAGGCGGCGGCGCTTTCGACTTTCGCATCGAGCTGGCGCAGCGGGGTCACGTCGTCCAGCACCCAGAAGGCGCGGCCGTGGGTGGCGACCACCAGGTCGTCGCCGTGGACCTCCAGGTCGCGCACCGAGCTCACCGGGAGGTTCCCCTGGAGCGCCTGCCAGTGGTCGCCGTCGTCCCAGGAGGCGTAGACCCCCTTCTCGGTGCCGGCGTAGAGGAGGCCCCGGCGCACCGGGTCCTCGCGCACGGCGTTGACGAAGCTGCCGTCGGGAATGCCGCCGGCCGCCAGCTGCCAGTGCGCCCCGCCGTCGTGGGTGCGGTAGAGGTAGGGCTTGAAATCGTCGAGCCGGTGGCGGTCGACGGCGGCGTAGGCGGTCTCGGCGTCGAAGTGCGAGGTTTCGAGAATGCCGACCTTGGACCACGGGGTGAGCGCCTCCGGCGTCACGTTCGACCAGTGCTGCCCCTCGTCCTTCGTGCGCCAGAGGAGGCCGTCGTCGGTGCCGACCCAGAGGTCGCGGTCGGCCACTCGGGAGGGGGCGATGGCATAGATCACGCCCTTCCTCACCCCCATCCCCTCGTCGAGCCCAGCGGTCACCGGGTCGAGGTTCGCCGGAGTGGCCGGCGCCTCGCGCGTGAGGTCGGGGCTGATCGCGGCCCAGTGGAGGCCGCCGTCCTCGGTGCGGAAGAGCCGCTGGTTCGAGAAGTAGAGCACCCTGGGATCGCGGTGCGAGAAGACGAGCGGCAGGGTCCAGGTGTTGCGGTAGCGATCCGGATAGGCCAGGGTGGGGTCGATCGACCGGGTCTGCATGGTCCGCAGGTCGAGCCGCTCCACCCGGCCGCCGAAGAGCACGTCCGGGTCGCGCGGGTCGGGGGCGACGTTGTCGCTCTCGCCGCCGGCGGTCGTCTCGCGGAAGACGGTGAGGTTGATGCCGTCGTAGGTGGTGGTGCGGCTGGGGACCCCCGCGGCGCCGGAGTCCTGCTGCGAGCCGTAGACCCAGTAAGGGAAACGGTTGTCGGTGATGACGTGGTAGAACTGCCCGGTCGGCTGGTTGAACCAGGAGCTCCAGGTCGCCCCGCCGTCGACCGAGACCACCGCCCCCTGGTCAACGCCGAGCATCCGCCGTTGCGGCTCCTGCGGGTCGATCCACAGCACGTGATAGTCGTCGCCGCCAGGGGCGCCCTTGACCGGCACGAAGGTCTTGCCGCCGTCTCCCGAGCGGTAGAGAGCGGTGTTGCAGGCGTAGACGACGTCAGGTTCCTTGGGCTCGACCGTGATGCCGCCGAAGTACCAGCCGCGTCCCCAGATTCGCGGGTCGCCGCTCGCCGGGGTCCAGGTGGCCCCGGCGTCGTCCGAGCGGTAGAGACCACCCCCCTCCGCCGCGTCGACCATCGCGTACACCCGCCGCGGCTGGGAGGGCGCCACGGCAAGGCCGATCCGCCCCGGTTTGGCGGGCAGGCCATGGCCGGCGAGCGGCACCCAGGTCTCGCCGCCGTCACTCGACTTGTAGAGACCGCTCCCCGGGCCGTTCGAGGGCGGGTAGACCTCCCAGGGGGTGCGCCGGGTCGCCCAGAGACTGGCGTAGAGCACCGCCGGGTTCCCCGGCTCGAAGGCGAGGTCGATCGCCCCCACGTTGCCAGCATCGTCCTTGGGGAGCAGCTTCTGCCAGCTCCTGCCACCGTCGGTCGAGCGGAAGACGCCGCGCTCGGGGTTGGGGCCGTAGGGGTGGCCCAGCGCCGCGACGAAGACCCGGTCCGGGTTCTTCGGGTCGACGAGAACCTGGCCGATCTGCTGCGAGTCTCTGAGGCCGATCGAGGTCCAGCTCTTGCCGCCGTCGACCGATTTGTACATGCCGTCGCCTTGGGCGATGTCGGAACGCATGTCCGCCTCGCCGGTGCCCACGTAGAGAACGCGCGGGTCGGACGGGGCGACCGCCAGGGCGCCGATCGAGCCGATCGGCTGGCCGTCGAAGATCGGCTGCCAGGTGCGGCCGGCGTCGTTCGTCTCCCAGACTCCGCCGTTGACGCTGCCGAAGTAGAAGTGGCCCGGCTGCCCCGGGACCCCGGTCACGGCGAGGACCCGGCCGCCGCGGAACGGGCCGATCAGGCGCCAGCGCAGGTCCTGGAGCAGGGCCGGATCGACCGCCTGGGCGGCGCTCGTGCCGGCGAGCACAGCGAGCAAGAGAATAAAGAGAAGACGGCGTACGGGCATGGACGGCCTCCATTTGAGGAGGACCCATCATAGCCGCAATGCCGAGCCATGGAGGCCGCTCGGAAAGGAGAGCCCCGGCCGTGCCGGAGCTCTCCGCCTGCCGGTCGTGTCAGCAGGTGCAGCTGCCGTTCACACAGGTGTGATGGCAGTCGCTGAACGGGCAGGTGAGCTGGTTGCAGGTGAAGGCGGTGGCGCCACCGGCAATGTCCGCCAGCGCCGGCGGGTCGAGCGCCCGCAGGGTCTCGCGGTGCAGCTTGAGCTTCAGACTCTTCTTCATGCCAGGCTCCCTCGGAACAACTCCTTCGGCCCATCCGAAGGCCGTTGATCGCGAAAGTATACCGCCCCTGCTTCGCGCCGGCCCCCCTATAATGCCCCCCGCATGCCCTACGTCTACATCCTCCGCTGCGCCGACGGCTCGCTCTACACCGGGATCGCCAAGGACGTCGAACGCCGCCTCGCCCAGCACGGGAAGGGCCGGGCGTCGCGCTATACCCGGAGCCGCCTGCCGGTCACCCTCCTATGGACCCGGGAGATCCGCACCTGGGGGGAGGCCCTCCGCGAGGAGCGGCGGATCAAGGCTCTCCGGCGGCCACAGAAAGAGGCCCTGCTGGCAGCGGCCGGGAGCGCCGCGCCATGAGCAGCCGGCCGCTCCTCCTCTCCTGCGAGTCGGTGACCAAGGGCTACGGCGCGCGGCCGCTCTTCGAGGAGGTCACGGTCGGCCTCTACGAGGGCGACCGGGCCGGCCTGATCGGTCCCAACGGCTCGGGGAAAACGACCCTGGTGCGCATCCTCGCCGGGCTGGAGGAGCCGGACCTCGGCACCCGGTCGCTGCGCAAGGGGATGCGGCTGGGCTACGTGCCGCAGGACCCCACCTTCCCCCCCGGGGCCACGGTCGAGGCGGTGCTCCACGGGGCGCTCGACGATCTGCCGATCGAGGACTTCGAGAAGAGCTCGCGGGTCGCCATCGCCCTCGGCCGGGCCGGCTTCCTCGACGCGCGGCAGGCGGTGGGGAGCCTCTCGGGCGGCTGGAACAAGCGCCTGGCGATCACCCGCGAGCTGGTCCGCGAGCCCGACGTGCTCCTCCTGGACGAGCCCACCAACCATCTCGACCTCGACGGCATCCTCTGGCTCGAAGGCCGGCTCAAGGAGGAGGCCCGGGCCTTCCTCGTCATCAGCCACGACCGGCAGTTCCTGGAGAACGTCGCCGGGCGGATGCTCGAGCTCGACAAGAAGTACCCCAAGGGGATGTTCGAGTCGCAGGGCAACTACACGGCCTTCCTCCTGAAGCGCGACGAGCTGCTGCGCAACCAGGCCGAGTACCAGACTTCGCTCGAAAACAAGGTCCGGCGGGAGATCGACTGGCTGAGCCGCAAGGCGCGGGCGCGGACCCGGAAGGCCCAGGCGCGGATCGACGAGGCGCACCGGATGATGGGCGAGCTCGCCGACATGAAGGACCGGGCGTTCGAGGCGACGGCGACGATGGACTTCACCGCCTCCGGCCGGAAGACCAAGAAGCTCCTGGTGGCCAAGGGGCTCACCAAGATCTACGGCGACCGGACGATCCTCGACGGGATCGACCTAGCGCTCTCCCCCGGCCAGCGGCTGGGGCTCCTCGGCCCCAACGGCTCCGGCAAATCGACGCTCTTGAAGATTCTCGCCGGGGAGATCCAACCGGATGGCGGCGAGGTCGAACGGGCCACGATCCTGCGGGTGGTCTACTTCGAGCAGGGGCGAGAGACGCTCGACCCCACGGTCTCCCTGAAGCGCGCTCTCGCCCCCGAGGGGGATACGGTGCTCTACCGCGACCGGCCGATCCACGTCGTCGGCTGGGCCAAGCGCTTCCTCTTTCGCAGCGAGCAGCTGGAGACCCCGGTCTCCCGCCTCTCCGGCGGCGAGAAGGCCCGGGTCCTCCTCGCCCGGCTGATGCTCCAGCCGGCCGACCTGCTGATCCTGGACGAGCCGACCAACGACCTCGACATCCCCACCCTGGAGGTGCTGGAGGACAGCCTCCTGGACTTCCCCGGCGCCCTGGTCCTCGTCACCCACGACCGCCTGCTCCTCGAAGGGGTCTCGACCCACGTCCTCGCCCTCGACGGCCGCGGCAACGCCGAGTATTTCGCCGACTACCTCCAGTGGGAGGCGAGCCGCAAGACGACCGCGCCGACGTCAAAAGCCCCCAGGGCCACGACCGGCACTGCTTCAGCTCCGACACCTCGCCCCAAGTCCGGCAAGAAGCTGACCTGGAAGGAAGATCAGGAGCTCGCCGGGATCGAGGCGAAGATCCACCAGGCTGAAGCCAACCTGGCCGCCGCCGAGGCAGCCGTCGCGGACCCGGCCATCGCCAGCGATCCGGTGGCTTTGAGCGAGCGCTGCCGCGTTCTCGACGAAGCCCGGGGCGAGGTCGACCGGCTCTACGGACGCTGGGCGGAGCTGGAGGAGAAGGGGAAGTGAGGTCACTCAGCGGGCGGGCTGACGACCGCCGGCTGAGCGACTAGGCGAGCCGCCGGTCGACCAGACGGTCGAGACGGTCGAGGGCGTGGCTCAGGCGGCGGACGACGACGCGGCCGGACTCGGTCGCCTGGGTTCCCAGGCGGGCGCCGGGGGCGCCGACCCCCGTCCACAGGTTGCGCGGCGATTCGAGCACGTCCCGGCGCAGGGTGAGGCCGTGGCGGGCGAAGATCGGCGCCAGCTTGTCGTAGCGTGCCAGCAGGTTGCGACGGGTCGACTGGTAGGCGTGGGAGCACACCTGGATGCGCTCCGAGAAGCTGAAGATGTTGGTGAAGAACATCTTGTAGTCGTCGTGCTCGGGCTCCAGGAGGATCACGTCGGCGTCCGGGAAGCGGGTGTCGTAGGCGGCCATCCCGACCCCCATCCGGGAGTGGATGAGAGTCCGCAGCGCCTGCGACAGGAGCACGGGCAGGCCGTAGTCCACCAGCTTGTCGCGGGTCAGGACCCCCGCCTCGACGGCGCCCCGAGTGTCGACCGGCACGATGGGGTTGATGCAGATCACCAGGTCCGCCCCCTTCTCCAGGGCGACCGAGGCGTGGAGCGTCTTCAAGAGGATGCCGTCGACATAGTGGCGGCCCTCGATCTCGACCGGCGGGTAGAGGCCGGGGAGGGCGGCGCTCGCCTGCACGGCGAGCGAGATGGGGACGTGGTCCAGCCCCGGCTCGCCGAAGCGCACCGCCACTCCCGAGTCGAGCTCGGCCGCCACCACGGTGAGCGGCTTTTTCAGCTGGCGGAAGTCGTCGGTCCGCCCCTGGCGCGTGAACACCTGCTCCAGGTACCGGCGCACCGGCTCGTTGTCGAACAGACCCGCCGGCAGCGCCCGCACCAGCCGGGTCAGCGATTCGAGGATCGTCGCCTCGCCGGGATGGGTGACGTAGTCCCACAGGGCACCGCCCAGCAGTCCCGGCAGGTCCCGGCCACCGCGCGCGAGCTCGCGGTAGCAGGGGGTGAGGAAGGTGTCGGCATGGAACGGCGGCTCGCCCGGCTCGGCCCCCGCCAGGGTGCGGCAGAGCTGGGCGGGGGTGATGCCGTTCGCCAGGCAGGCGGAGAGCAGGGCGCCCGAGCTCACCCCGACATACATCGTGAGGTCGGTCAGGCTGGCGCCGCCCAGGGCCTCGTCCAGGGCGCGCAGGGCGCCGATCTCGTAGACCGCTCCCTGGGGAGCGCCGCCGGCGAGCGCCAGGCCGATCTTCGACGATCGGCCGGCGAGCGCCGGTAGCGAGACGTTCGGGGTGGCTTCCACCGGGGCTCTCCCTTACGCTTCGGAGACCGGCTCTCCTGCGGCGGTGACGATCGGGTTGTCGGACGGCGCCGGGGTCACCCGCGGCTTCAGCTGATCGACCTTGGCGTTGAGCTCCTCGATCTTCTGCGTCAGGCTGTGGATCTCGTCGCGGGTCGGCACGCCCAGGCGGTGGAGGGCCGAGGTCAGGGTGTCGTCGAGCTTGTCACCCAACCCCGACCAGGCGTTCGAGGCCTGGTTCTTGACGTCCTCGAACTTGCTCTTCACCTGCTCCTTGGCGTCGGCGGCGCCCTCCTTGCCACGCGACTCGACGTCCTTGCCGCGCTCGACGAGGCGGCTGAACACCTTGGAGCCCTCCTCCTCGGCGGCGGCCAGGGCGCCCAGACCGGCGAGCCAGATCCGGTGCGCCGATTCCATCAGCTCGTCCTGCAGTTTCTTCTCCCGCCCGGTGGTATTGCTGTCCATTGGATTCACCCTTTCTTCTTTCTCGCGGTAGCCCGTGGTTGGGTCTGAAGGTCCGCGGTATTGGCGGCATTCGCGGCGTTAGCGGCATTCGCGGCGTTCGGCGCGGTGTCGCGCTGGGCGATCTCGTCGATCTTCGAATTCGAAGATAGTGTTTCCAGGCGGGTGGCGAGACCGGCGAAGTCCTCGCGCGTCGGCACCCCCACCCGCTGCATCACCCGCTTGACGTCGTAGCGGACCTGGTCCCGCACCAGCTCGCTCATCTCACGGAGCCGGACCTCGGCCCGCTGACCGAGCTCGTCCATCGTCTGCTTCTGCCGCTCTTCGAGCGGGCGACCCCGTTCGACCAGGCGGTCGAACAGGCCCTTGCCTTCCTCGCCGATCTCCTCGATCTGCGCCAGGGCTCCCAGGCCGGCCAGCCAGAGCTTGCGCCCGGTTTGCCGCAGCGCGTCGAAGCTCGCGGCCGTGGTCTCGGTTGCGTTCATCTCTAAGATTCCTCGTTTTTCGGAAGTTCGGATGGGATCTCCACCCGGTGCGAGGCCGCGGGCTCGGGGGCCGGTGCGGTCTCGAGCTCGGACAGAGAGGCCTCCAGTTGCTCCAGGCGGGCGCGCAGGCCGGACATCTCCTCCCGCGCGCGGCGCACCGGGGCGAGGCGATCGAGCGAAACCTGGACCAGGCGATCGACCCCCTGCTGGATCTGCTCCTTGCCGCTGTGGACCGCCTTCTCCCCAATGCGCACCAGCTCGTGCAGCAGCTCGCTGGGTAGGAACCCGGTTCCCTTGCGGCCCTCGTCGAGGATGATCTGGGTCAACGTCTGGGAGGTGACGTCGGTCCCGGTGGCGTTGTCCACCACCTTGACCTCCTGCCCCGCCCGCACCCAGGCCGCGATCTCCTCCAGCGAGACGTACCGGCTCTCCTCGGTGTCGTAGAGCTTGCGGCTTTCGTATCGCTTGATAAGTCGGATCATGGCATCTCCTCGTCGGCCGGTCGGGGCTCTCCCCCTTCCGCCAGGATGAACTTACCGCACTGCGGCAAGATTGTCAAGGACTTCCTGCCGCGACGCGGCAAGAAGGCCCAAGCAAGCAAGGGAGTAGAGAGCAGGGGGCGTGCCAGGAGGGTGGAACGGCTCAGGCGATGCCGGAGGCCTGGAGCTCCGCCGCCAGGACCTCGGGCAGGGCGGGGATCGCGACCTCCCCCGTCGCGCAGCGTTCCAGGAGGAAGCCGGCGAAGGTCTCGACCTCGCGCCGGAACTGGAGGTCCCGGGCGGGATGGCGCTCCCAGTAGGCGTCGAGCTCGGCCCGGAGACCGGCGCCCAGGAGGGCGCAGGTGCGGGGCAGGAAGGCCCGCAGCGGCCCCAGCCGGTTGGCGCGGTGGAAGGCGCAGTTGGCCGCCATGCCGCGCTGCCCGACGATCCCCGTGAGGCGCCGCCGTTCGCGCCCGGTGAGAGCGTAGGCGTCGAGCACCGCCGCCGCATCTTCTTCCGAGGTCAGGAGCGAGCGGCAGAGGGCGGGGGAGGCGATGAGGTCCACGAGGGCGCGCTGGAAGCCGGCGAGCGACATGGCGGCCCCTCAGGTGCGCCGCGCCCAGGCGTCGCGGGCGCGGTCGAGCTCCCGGCGCAGGCCGTCGGGTCCGAGGAGCGGATAGTAGGAGTGGTGGAACTCGAAGGTGATCCCGGCCAGGCGGCGGGCGCCGGCGACCACCCGGTCGAGGAGCTCCCAGACCGGCTCCGGGCAGGGGCCGGCGTGCGAGTCGGTGTACAGGCCGGCAAACTCGTTGCCGCCCGCCACGTGGACCTCGACCACCCGGTCGAGGTCGAGCGCGTCGACGAAGCTCTCCGCCGCAAAGCCGTGGTTCACCGCGTTGACGTATACGTTGTGAACGTCGAGCAGCAGGCCGCAGCCGGTCCGCGTCGCCAGGCGGTTCAGGAACTCCGGCTCGCTCATCTCCTGCTCGGGGAGATCGGTGTAGTAGACGTTGTTCTCCAAGAGGAAGGGGACCGGGATGCGGCGCTGGATCTCCTCGACCCGGAAAGCGATGAGATCCAGGACCTCCGCGTCATAGGGGACCGGCACGGCGAGGCCGGCATTGAGCTCGTGCGCTCCGCCCGGGACCCGGGCGAAGGACAGATGATCGCTGTGCCAGGGGAAACCGTAGCGCTGTTGCCAACGGGCGATCTGCTCGACGTGCTCGCGGTCGAAGAGGTCGGCGCTGCCGATCGAGAGGCCGACGCTGTGCGCGACGAGCGGGAGCCGGGGGGCCAGCTCGTCGAGGATCGCGACCGCGGGGCCGATCTCTTGATAGCGGGCCACGCTGCCCATGCCGTCGTCGGTCCAGAAGGTATCGGGGACGAGCTCGACGTAATCGACGAGGTCGTGGTCCGAGCGCAGGAGATCGGGGAGGGCGGCGTTGTAGAGCACCCCGACGCCCAGTTGGGGGAGTTGGGGGAGGGACGCCGGGCGATCCGCCGGCGACGCGGCAGGAGCCGGGGGGGGTTCGAGGGCGATCATCGGGCTCTCCTCTGGCGCGTCGCGGGCGGATCCCGGGCGTTACATCCGATTGCCGGTGGCGAGGTCGACGCTGACCACGTCGGCCAGCTCCTCCTTGATGAGGAGCTCGAGACCCGAGTAGCAGTGCGGGCAGGCGGTGAGGCCGGGGATGACATGGGCGGTCAGGGTCTCGTTCAGGCGAACGATCTGGTTCGGCAGCGTCCCCTTGGGGACGGCGACCTCCAGGCGGTTCTGGGCGCGGTTGAAACGGACCTTGGCGACCTGCTGAGCCATATGGATCTCCTTGGCGTGAGCCAAAAGGTGGCCTGCCGGTCCCCCGCGGAGGGACGGGGGGCGGAGACCACGCGTTCGCTCCTACAGGCGCGGCGGCGCTCCCGCTGTTACAGGAGGATCGCTCTCAGCGCACGGCCACGAGGTCCTGGTAGTCGGGATGGCGCTCGATGAACTTCTTGACGAACGGGCAGGTGGCGATGACCTTCACGCCTCGGCTGCGCGCCTCGTCCAGGGCATGGCGGACGACCGCCTCCCCCACTCCCTTGCCGCGCAGGGCGGGGTCGACCTCGGTGTGGATGAGGTCGAGCGTGCCGTCCTTGTGCTTCAGGTAGTCGAGATGGGCGCGGTGCCCGTCGACCTCGGCATGGAACTGCCGGCCCTGCTCGTCGTTCTGGACCTCGATCTCCATGGCGATCCTCCTTAGGTCGTTGCGGCCGGCGCGCGGAGCCGCGCCGCCAGGTCTCCTCCCAGGGCGGCGAGCGCGGGGAGGTCGGTGGGCTCCTCGGGCAGCAGGGGGAGAGCGACCAGCCGCTGCGCCGAGAGGAGGCCGGAGAGCCCGGCCAGCCCCCGCCGGTCGCGCTCGCCCAGCCAGGCGAGGAGCCGGCGACCGTCCACGTGCAACGCTTGGGCCGGGTCGAAGGCCGCGACGCCGGCAGCGGCGGCAACCTGGGGATGGACCCGGTTCACCACGATCGGCCCCAGGTGATACCCGGCGGCTGCCAGCCGGCGGGCGAAGAAGAGGGTGTCCGGGATGCGCTCCTCCCCCGGCCCGGAGACCAGGATGAAGAGCGTCCTGGGCGAGCGCAGCAGCTCCTCGACCGCCTCCGCCCGTTCGTGGAAGCCTGCGTAGAGCGGCGCAAAGGCCTGGAAGAACTCGGACATGTCGCGCAGCAGGTCCAGCCCCACGACCTCGTCGAGGAAGCGCTCGGCGCGCCGGCCGAGGCCGCCCCACCACCCCTTGGCCGCCTTGAGCCGTCCCGCCTCGTCAAACCAGGTCTTCATGCCCATCTTCAGGGCGCCGCTGTCGAGGAAGCCGACGATGCGAGCCGGGGCCTCCAGGAAGTCGAGCGCCTGGCGGGTCGGCGGGGTGTCGAGCACGATCTGCGCGTAACGCCCGCCGGCCGCCACCTCGAACAGCCGCTCGACCGCCATCTACTCCAGAATCCCCCCCAGCGTGCCGGAGAGGTGCCGGTAGAAGCGGTTGGAGAGGATGCGCTGCCGCGATTCGGGGTCGGGCGCGTAGCGCTCGATCAGCCGGTCGAAGGTCCGCTGGGCGTCCAGGAGGCTGGCGTCGAGCTTGCCGAAGGCCGCAGCCTGATCCTGCCGACCCGACCCGAGCGGTCCCAGATCGACCGGCACCTCGTGCTCCCTGGCCTCCTCCCCCACTCCGAGGGCCTGCTTCAGGCGGAGCGAGGGATCGAAGGTCATCACCAGGGTGTCCCGCCCGGAGCGCACCGAGAGCACCCCGGTGGC
>DASQPA010000074.1:0-6986 GCA_035644215.1 Thermoanaerobaculia bacterium | reverse complement strand
GCCGGCGGCGGGGTCCCTTCGCGGACAATCCGCTGGTCCGCTTTCTCGCCCGCCGGGCCGACCAGGCCGAAGGGGGGCTGCAGCGCGTCTACTCCCAGGGACACCAGGCGGCCGACACCTTCGTGAAGCTCCTGGGCGATGCCGGAATGGCGCTCCGGGCGGCGGGCCTGGGGACGGTCCTCTTCCTCGCCAACGCCGTGGCCCAGTGGCTCATCTTCCTCGCCTTGGGCCAGCGGGTGGGGCTCCTTCCGGTGATCGCGGTGGTGGCCTTGGGCAACGCAGCGGGTATGCTGGCGGGGACCCCGGGTGGGATCGGGACGACCGAGGCGGCCATGGTGGCGGCCTTCGTGGCCCTGGGGGTGGACCGGGCGAGCGCCGGGGCGGCGACCCTCCTCTTCCGCGGCCTTCATTACGTGCTGGTGCTGGCGGTCGGCCTGCCGGCTCTCGGCTGGCTCGCGACCCGCTCCCGCTAGCGGCCCTATCTAATAAGGATGGCGACGATGGATCTGAAGACGCTCCTGGCCCTCCGCGACGAGTTTCCGATCACCCGGAACTATGCCTACCTGAACCACGCCGCCATCGGTCCCCTGCCGCGGCGCAGCGCGGAGCGGGCGGCGGCCCTCGCCCAGCGGATCTCCCTGACCGGCGAGCTGACCTGGGTGGAGCGCAACGACACCAGCGAGGGGGTGCGCCGCCTCGCCGCGCGTCTCCTCGGCGCCCGCGAGCCGCACGAGGTCGCCTTCGTCGAGAACACCTCGACCGGTCTGTCGCTCGTCGCCTCCGGGCTCGACTGGCAGCCGGGGGACAACGTCGTCGGCGTCGCCTGCGAGTTCCCCTCGAACGTCTATCCGTGGATGAACCTCGCGGTCTTCGGGGTCGAGTACCGCACCGTCCCCGAGCGCGACGGCCGGGTCGACACCGACGAGCTGCTCGCCCGGATCGACGACCGCACCCGGGTCGTCGCGATCTCCTGGGTCGAGTACTCGAACGGCTTCCGCTTCGATCTCGCCCGGATCGGCGCCGTCTGCCGGGCGCGCGGGGTGCTCTTCGTCGTCGACGTCATCCAGGGCCTGGGCGGCCTCGCCTTAGACGTCGAGCGCGAGGCGGTCGACGTCGCCTGCGCCTCGGCCCACAAGTGGCTGCTCGGACCCGAGGGGATCGGCCTCCTTTACATCTCGGACCGGGTGGTCGAGCGCTTCCACCCCCTGCGCGCCGGCTGGCGCTCGATGCGCGACCAGGTGAGCTGGACCGAATTCGCGATCGACTGGGCTCCGGGGGCGAAACGGCACGAGAGCGGCTCGTTGAACGGCCTGGGCATCCACACCCTGGGCGCCTCCCTGGAGCTGCTCCTGGAGCTCGGTCCGGCCGCCGTCGAGAAGCGGGTCCTGGCGCTCGCCGACCAGGCTGCCCAGGGCCTCGTCGACGGCGGCTTCGCGCTCGTCAGCTCCCGCCGGCCGGGCGAGACCTCGGGCATCGTCGCCGCCGTCCACCCCCGCCGCCCGGCCGAGGAGCTGGTCGCCCAGCTCCTCGAACGCGGCATCGTGGTCTCGGCCCGCGCCAGCCGCCTCCGCCTCTCCCCCCACGTCTACAATACCGCCGAGGAGATCGGCCGGCTGCTCGACGAGCTGTCGCGCCTGACCTGATCCCCCCTGCTGTCCCGTCCCGCCACCGCGGGGGCACTATCCAAGTGATAACCAAGGCTTGCGCCACGATGGCCCCTTCTGGGCCAGTCCTGAAAGCCGCTCGTAGGAGACGCCGGTCATGTCGACCCGGGAAGCTCAGCCGTCCTTGCCCAGCGATCTGATGGGGAGCTCGCCGGTGATGGGCGAGCTGCTCCAGCAGATCGAGAAAGTCGCCCTGACCGAGATCACCGTCCTGATCGAGGGGGAGACGGGGAGCGGCAAGAGCCTGGTCGCCCAGACCCTCCATCGTCTCGGGCGGCGCGCCGGCCGGCCGTTCGTGCGGGTCGACGCCGCCGGGCTGGGGGAGGAGTTCTTCGACAGCGAGCTCTTCGGCTACCGGCCGGGGGTCTTCCCCGAAGCCCCCGAGGTGCGCGAGGGCCTGGCCGGGGTGGCCGACGGCGGCACCCTCTTCTTCGACGGCGTCGACCAGCTGCCCGCCGACAGCCAGGGCAAGCTGGCGCGCTTCCTCGACTCGCGCCTGGTCCAGCCGCTGGGGGCGGCCCACCCGCGGCCGGTCGACGTGCGGATCCTCGCCGCCAGCAAGAACGACCTGCGCGCCGAGGTGCGGGCCGGCCGCTTCCGCTCCGACCTCTACTACCGCCTGCGCGGCTACCTCCTGCGGGTCCCCAGCCTGCGCGACCGGCGCGAGGACCTGCCGTTCCTCGCCGGCCAGCTCCTCACCCGCTACGCCACGCGCTACGGCAAGGCGATCCCCGGGATCAGCCCGGCGGCGCTCACCCTGTTGCTCTCCCACCCCTTCGAAGGCAACCTGCGCGAGCTGGAGTCCGAGATCGAGCACGCGGTGCTGCACGCGCCGGCCGGCCAGGCCCTGCCGCCGGAGGCTCTCCCCCTGACCGCCGCGGCCTCCGGTCCAGGCGGGGTCGGCGAGGTGCCGCTGCGCCAGTACCGCCGGGACCAGGAGCGCGCGATGGTCGTCGAGACCCTCGAGGCGACACGCTGGAACGTCTCCGCCGCCGCCCGCCGCCTGGGGCTGTCGCGGGTCGGCCTGAGCAAGAAGATCAAGACCCTGGGCCTGCGCCGCCCCACCTTCCCCCTGGGCCGCCGCCGGCTCTGACCTCGCCCGGCCGGCGCTTCCCCCCGGTCCCCCCGGGGGGCCGCTCCTACCCGGACCCCAGTTTGTGATAACCTGCGCGGCCGCGGCGCCCGCATGCGATAGCTCGATTGCCCGCGAATGCGATCCATTCGTTCGATCTGGAGGAACCATGTCCGCACACCCTAGCGTTCTACGGAAGGGCTCGTCTCCCCTGCGGCGTCTGCTGCCGGGATTGGCCGGCCTCGCCGCCCTGCTCTTTGCCGCTCCCGCCTCGGCAAGCGAAGCCGATCTCCTGCTTCCCGACCTCGGCTCCGTCCAGTTCCTCGGCTTCTCCGGCCACAACCTGCTCCTGGGCGGTCTTCTGGTCTGCGTCCTCGGGATGCTCTTCGGCCTCGTCACCTACGTGCAGCTCAAGAACCTCCCGGTCCACAAGTCGATGCGGGAGATCTCGGAGCTGATCTTCGAGACCTGCAAGACCTATCTCATCACCCAGGGCAAGTTCATCCTCATCTTAGAGGCGTTCATCGGCGCGGTGATGGTCGTCTACTTCGGCTGGCTGCGGCATTTCGAGCCGGTCAAGGTCGTCATCATCCTCCTCTTCAGCCTGATCGGTATCGGCGGTAGCTACGGCGTCGCCTGGTTCGGCATCCGGGTCAACACCTTCGCCAACTCGCGTTCGGCCTTCGCCAGCCTGCGCGGCAAGCCGTTCCCGACCTATGCCATCCCGCTCAAGTCCGGCATCTCGATCGGCATGCTGCTCATCTCGACCGAGCTGGTGATGATGCTCGCCATCCTCCTCTTCATCCCCCGGGACTACGCCGGCCCCTGCTTCATCGGCTTCGCCATCGGCGAGTCGCTGGGCGCCGCGGCTCTCCGCATCGCCGGCGGCATCTTCACCAAGATCGCCGACATCGGCGCCGACCTGATGAAGATCGTCTTCAACATCAAGGAGGACGACGCCAGGAACCCCGGCGTCATCGCCGACTGCACGGGCGACAACGCCGGCGACTCGGTCGGCCCGACGGCGGACGGCTTCGAGACCTACGGCGTCACCGGGGTCGCGCTCATCACCTTCATCCTGCTGGCGGTGAAAGAGCCCACGATCCAGGTCCAGCTCCTGGTCTGGATCTTCGTCATGCGCGTCATGATGATCGCCACCTCGGCGGTCTCCTACTGGATCAACGACGCGATCGCCAAGGCGCGCTACCAGAACGCCGACTCGTTCAACTTCGAGGCGCCGCTCACCTCGCTCGTCTGGATCACCTCCGTCCTCTCGGTCGTCGTCACCTACGTCGCCTCCTACCTGCTGATTCCGAGCGTGGCCGGCGACTCCACCCTGTGGTGGAAGCTGGGGACGATCATCACCTGCGGCACGCTCGCCGGGGCGATCATCCCCGAGCTGGTCAAGATCTTCACCTCGGTCGAGTCGGGGCACGTCAAGGAGATCGTCACCGCCTCCCGTGAGGGCGGCGCCTCGCTCAACATCCTCGCCGGCCTGATCGCCGGCGACTTCTCCGCCTACTGGATGGGCCTCGCCATCGCCGGCCTGATGGGCGCCGCCTACGGCGTCAGCACGGCCATCCCCCCGGAGCTGATGAGCAACGCCGCGGCCGTCTTCGCCTTCGGCCTCGTCGCCTTCGGCTTCCTCGGCATGGGGCCGGTGACCATCGCCGTCGACTCCTATGGTCCGGTCACCGACAACGCGCAGTCGGTCTTCGAGCTGTCGACCATCGAGACTCTGCCGGGGATCAAGGCGGAGCTCAAGAAGGACTACGGCTTCGACGTCGACTTCGAACGCGCCAAGCACCACCTGGAGGCCAACGACGGCGCCGGCAACACCTTCAAGGCGACCGCCAAGCCGGTGCTCATCGGCACCGCCGTGGTGGGCTCGACGACCCTCATCTTCTCGATCATCATGCTCTTGACCAAGGGGCTGACGGATACGATCGCGATCAGCAAGCTGTCGATCATCCACGCTCCCTTCCTGCTCGGCCTGATCTGCGGCGGCGCCGTCATCTACTGGTTCAGCGGCGCCTCCTGCCAGGCGGTATCGACCGGCGCCTACCGGGCGGTCGAGTTCATCAAGAAGAACATCAAGCTCGAAGGCGGCGGCGAGAAGGCCTCGATCGAGGACAGCAAAAACGTCGTCGCGATTTGCACCAGCTACGCCCAGAAGGGGATGTTCAACATCTTCCTCACCATCTTCTTCATCACCCTGGCCTTCGCCTGCCTGGACGCCTTCTTCTTCATCGGCTACCTGATCTCGATCGCCCTCTTCGGTCTCTACCAGGCGATCTTCATGGCCAACGCCGGCGGCGCCTGGGACAACGCCAAGAAAATCGTCGAGGTCGAGCTGCACGAGAAGGGGACGCCGCTCCACGCCGCCACCGTCGTCGGCGACACCGTGGGCGATCCGTTCAAGGACACCTCGTCGGTGGCGATGAACCCGATCATCAAGTTCACCACCCTCTTCGGCCTCTTAGCCGTCGAGCTGGCGGTCGGCATGGATCGGACCTTGAGCACGGTGCTCGCCGTCGCCTTCTTCACCATCGCCTGCGTCTTCGTCTGGCGGTCGTTCTACAAGATGCGCATCCCGGTCGAGGCTGCGCACTAGACTTTTCCTGAGAGAGAGCCTCCGCTCGTCTTCGACGAGGCGGGCGGGGGCTCTCTGGATCTCTGCTGGGATCTCACTCCGTGACGTTCAACATCACAACCTTCACTCCTGAACCGTACAGCGTGAAGAAGGCGATACCGGTTTGCGTGCAGAGGGGCGCAGGTGGTTTCGTGGCTTCCTTCGCCGACGCAAATATCAACACATCCGGAGAGACGCAGCAGGAAGCGTACGCCAACTTGAGAGAGTTGATTCTCGACGTCCTCGACAGTCTGACTGCCTTACCAGAGTCGAAGCTCGGTCCTGGGCCAAGGCGACAACTGGCCGTATTACGGGAGTTTGTCGATGTCCCCACCGATCACGAAAGAGCACGCCGAGACGATTCAGCGAAAGCTTAGAGCCAAAGTCATCACAAACCGCGACTCTGACGCAAGACATCAATATTGGGTGGCAGCTACGAATGTTCACCCATCTTGAGAAGCCATTTGGGATCGTAGGATTCTTGCGTCCCATCCAGCAGCCATTGGTTGAGGTAGCATCGCAGTATGCTCGCATCGCAGTGGCCAGCGGTAATGAGGCCGCGCAGTTTGCCAGTGCCTATGTGGTGAAGTAGGAGAGCTCCGCCGCCGGCACCGTTTCCCTGGTGATACTCGACCCAGTCGAAGCCCTTGCCGCGAAACCCCTGCACGGCATAGACCCGTCTCTCCCCTCCGACCTCGTCGTAGAAGCGCCGGCCGCGGATTTGACAGTCATTCTCAATTCGAAGCTCGAGTCGCTCTCGGTAGATCTTTTTATCAAGATGCCATGACGTGTGCCATACCTCTGTCGGCTGAGTAGCGCGCCGAATCGCCTTCCGGATCAGGGTACATGCGGGCCCAACTGCGGTAAGCAAATCCTCCGAAAGGCTGCCGTCGAACTCCGCAACCACAACACCAGCAAGGTCAGACAGTATTTTTGCTGGCTTGCTCTTGTCATAAGCAATGAAGGTCCGATCGCGCCCCAGATAGCCGATGAAGAGCCCAAGCTCGAAGAGGATGTTATCTCGGCCCGACGGAGTTCGTTTTCCCCGGCTGATCAGGAGGTCATCTGCTCGCAGCACTAGCACTGCGATATCAGAGGCTCGCACCGCTTCTTCCAAGGACTCGATCGTGGTGCGGCCGAGGCCAAAGATGCCTTCATTCCAAAGTCTCACACTCCCGATGTCCTGTAGCTGGTACTGAAGAGATCGAGCGATGTCCAAGCCTTCGCTGGAAGATGCGACGAATATGCGCACAGGTTCCATCGGCCCTCCCCGGTCGCTATGACGACCCGATGTTCTCATTCTCCGACGACGCTGGTATCGAGGACCCGCTTCACCATCCGCGATCTCGCGACTCACGGATGATCTCGGTGCTGTCAGGGGGGATAGGACCGATCGTTGCGCGGAGCTTTCGGATCCGCTCCACGAACCCACGAGTCGGCCGGATGACCCCCAGATCACGGGCCAGGAGATCGCGCACCACTTCCGATACGCTTGCCTGCCGGAGTCGGGACTCCTCTTCGAGCTTCGTGATGAGATCCTCGTCGAGGAACAGGTCGATGTGTTTCAAGGGAACGGACATAACTATATTCTACCGCGGAATGGTCCCTCTTCATACCT
>DASQPA010000073.1:0-2528 GCA_035644215.1 Thermoanaerobaculia bacterium | reverse complement strand
CCGAGAGCGCCGCCACGACCAGGGCGATGACAAAGAGGGCGCGGCGACGGTGCAGGGCGAGGTGGGTCAGCCAGTCGGCGATGTCGTCCCCGCGGCGATTTCGGCGTACAGCCGTTCGCGCACCCCTCCGGCGTTCATCTGGCACATGGGGATCATCTCCCCTTTGTACGGCAGACGGAAGACGCAGGCTGCGAGTCGGGCCTTGCCGACGTCGGTCGCGAGCTCCTCGGGGTTCATGAAGTGATGGCTGGTCAGGGTCAAGCCGTCGATCCGCACCCGCCCGCGGACGGCATCCCAGAGGAGCTGCCGCGGGGTCGTCCCTGCTTCCTCCCGCAGCCGCGCGCCGGCCCAGCGCCGCACCCGGCCGAGGAACCAGCCCGGCGCCCGGCCGAGCATGCCGGCGCCGCGCGCCAGCTTTTCGATCCCGGAGTCGTCGCGGAAGGCGACCCCGCCCAGGCCCTGGGCGAAGAACTCCTCCAGGATCGGCACGTCCTCCGGCCGGTCGCGGATGAGCGGAAAGAGGCGCGGCCCCTCGCCCGGCCGCTCGAGGGCGAGGAGGGGGACGAAGCGGGTGCACTCGGGATGGCCGAAGTGGAGCGGCTCGGTCGAGGGGAGAGTGACACCGTAGGGGACGAGCCCGCGCGCCACTTCCTCCCAGAGCTCGGCCGCGCTCACCCCGGCGAGGTCCTTTTTCGTCCGTCCCACCCGGGCCACCGGCTGGAAGCTGACGAGGGTGACGACGTCTCTGTGCTCGACCGTCCAGCGCACGAGGTCCCCCACCTCCGGCAGGTTGTCGCGGGTGACGGTCACCGTGTTGGCGACGCGCAGGGGGAGGCCGGTGCGCTTCCGGGCCTCCCGCACCATGGCGACGAACTCCTCTCGCAGGGGGTGGAGCTCGCGTTCGCGGGTGGGCGCGCGGTAGCCGTCGCGACCGCGCTGGGTGATGTCGACGTGGATCGAGATCTCGGAGAGGCCGCCCTCGGTCATCAGCCGTTCGAGCAGGCCGGGCTGGCGGCGCAGGGTGTCGCCGTGGGTCATCAGCATGGGGATGGCGCCGATCTGCCGCGCGTAGCGGAGGACGGCGAGCAGGTCCGCGATCGGCAGCAGGGTGACCTCGCCGTCGGTGATCTGGACGTTGCTCTTCGGACCGAGATACCGGCGCAGCTCGTCGAGCTGCCGGAAGATCGCCTCGACGGGCAGATCGGGGGTGCGGTTGGCGTCGCTTCCCAGGTAGCAGCCGGTGCAGGCGAAGTCGCAGCGCGGCTTGATGCCCACCGTGGCGCCGCAGCCCGTGGCCTTCTGGCCCAGCCCCTGGCCGGTCAGGCGCAGCTCGGGGGCGAGCCCGGCCCAGCGCTCCTTCAGGATGTGGCGCTTTTCCGCGGTGACGGGATCTTTCAGCAGCTCCCAGGCCCTGGCGAGTACCGGTCGTCCGCGCATCGTTGCCCTCCGGCGATCACTTGGAGGTGTCGTTCAGCTTCCAGCTGTAGTCATCGTATTCAAATTTCACGTTGCCGCCATTGCCGCCGGCCGTCGCGAGCTGCTTGGCCTTGTCCTCCGGCAGGTACTTGCGGAGGAATGCAACTTTGCCGCCTGCCCACTTGTCGAAGTCCTCGCCGAACCAGTCGAGGATCTTGGTGACGTGGGCGACCAGCCGGTCGCCGTCCTTCTCCAGGCGTACCCCATGGGGGCCGGCGAGGAACTTGCGGGCCTGGTCGTCCAGCTGCTCGTCGAGCTTGGCGCCGGCATAGGGCTCGGGGCGGATCGGCGGGCAGCTCTGGGCGGCGCAGTTGATCGCGAAGTGGATGCGCGGGTCGTGGAATCCGGCCCGGATGCGGTCGTTCTCGACGTCGTTCAAGGAGATCGCGCCGCCCTTGGTGGGCACCCGGTCTTTCTTGAAGACGTTCAGGCGCACGATGGGGTCGGTCGAAAGGTCGCGGATCGAGGCGACGGGATAGCTCTCGACGATGGTCGCCACGGTGTTCACGTTGTAGACGTTGATCCAGTAGGCGAGCTGGTCTTTTTTTCCCAGTGACCTGGGATCGACCTGGCCGAGCGACTGGCGCACGCTCTCCAGGGTCTTGCCGTCCTTGGCCTTGAGATCGCGGTAGTTCATGCCCTTGGCGGGGTCGTAGTACTTCGACAGCAGCTCGCCCCAGGTCGCATAGTCGGGGGCGCCGGCGGACGCCGGGGCAGGAGCCGGAGCGGTGGCGGCACGGACAGTGCTTCCGCCGAGACCGACGGCCAGGGCAAGAGCCGGGAGGAGGATCGATTTCGTCGTATTCGTCATGTCCTATCCTACGGAGTCGCCAGCGGAGCGGATGATTCCGGCCGGGTAGCCCCCAAAAGGCGCGAGCCCGGTGGGACCGGGCTCGCGTCGGGATGGCGGTGGGTCGACCAGCTAGCCCTGGCGCCGGGAGGCGCAGAGACGGCCGTTGTTGTAGGCCTCGAGCTTCGCCTTCAATCCGCCGCCCTCCGTCCAGGCGGCGCTGCTCGTCCGCAGCTTGCTGCCCAGGGGGAAGCTGAAGAGG
>DASQPA010000072.1:0-14024 GCA_035644215.1 Thermoanaerobaculia bacterium | reverse complement strand
CCGCGGCACGCAGTCGACGTCGTAGACCAACCCCAGGCTGGTGCGGCCGTGGAGGGGGATGACCCAGAACCAGAAGCCCTCGCCGCAAAAGTGATTGGTGGCGAGGAAGGCCGGAAAGTGGCCGAGGGCGGAGCGGTCAGGGCGCAGGCGGCGCTCCTTGGGCGACAGGTCGGTCAGCCGCTCGATGTCGAGCAGGCCATCCACCCAGGCGAAACTGGTGCCGTGGCGGATAGGGCTCCGGCGCGCCAGGCCGAGCTTCTTCTGCAGCACCTTGTTGCGCCCCGAGGCGTCGACCACCCAGCCCGCCTCGCCGGCCACCGCCTCCCCCTCCGCACGGAAGCGGAAGCGGTGCGCGGCGCCGCCCTGGCTGATATCGAGCTCGAGACCATGAGACGAGGGCACGAAGTGGAAGTTGGGGAAGGAAAGGTTGCGGCGCAGCACCTCGTCCTCGAACTTGTTGCGATCGAGCTGGTAGGTGGGGATGTTCGAGAGGCCGCGGATGTACGACTGGGAGAGCTCCTCGTAGCGCTCGCTCGGGCCGTTCGCGGACGACCAGTAGAAGCGCAGGTTGTACTTCAAATAGTGCTCTTGCAGCAGGTACTCCTCCAGGTCGAGGACCTTGCCGTAGTAGTAGCCGCTCATCTGCACCGTGGCCTCCCCCACCTTCTGCCGGGAGGGCGGGATGGGGCGGCGGTCGAGGAGGAGGATGCTCTTGTCCGACTGGAGGAGGAGCTGGCGGGCGAGGCAGAGGCCGGCGAGACCGCCGCCCACGATGAGCACGTCGTAGCGCTGGTGGTCCATGATCCCCTAAGGATACAACTCTCCCGGCTCGAATGCAGGGGAGCGGTTGCCGATTGGGCTCCGGGGGGCGGGCGTTCGTTACAGCCTGGGGGATGGCACGGGCGTCCCGCCGGCATGATAGACTTCCGCCAGCAGATGTCGCGCTCCGACAGGTAGCCGTTCCCGAATTCCGCGCCTGTCGGGGCCGGAGGTTTCCGATGTCCACGATGCCTCTCGCGCAGGAAGTGTACTACCCGGAGTCCGACGGACGCCCCATGGCGGAGACCGAAGTCCACGGCCAGGTGATGATCGATCTGTGGAACGCGCTCCGGAGGCGCTACGCGAGCGTGCCGGATGTCTACGCCTGGGGCAACATGTTCCTCTACTACCAGCAGGGAAACCCCAGTGCCTGCGTGGCGCCGGACCTGTTCCTGGTCCACGGGGTGGACAAGCGCGTTCGGCGCACCTACAAGCTGTGGGAGGAGGGGCGCGTTCCGAGCCTGATCATCGAGGTCACCTCGAAGAGCACGCGGGACGAGGACGAGGTGGAGAAGAAGGGGATCTACGAGCGGCTGGGGGTGGAGGAGTACTTCCTGTTCGATCCCCTAGGGGAGTACCTGCGGCCCCAACTCCAGGGCTACCGCCGGGTGGGTGGTCGCTACCAGGCGTTGGCGCCGGAGGCGGACGGATCGCTGGCAAGCCGGACCACGGGCTTGCGACTGGCGCCGGAGGGGGAGCGGCTGCGGTTGCGCGACGCGGCGACCGGCGAGCCCCTACTCTGGAGCGAGGAGCAGGCCGAGGCCCAGCAGGCCGCCGAGGAGCACGCCCGCGCCGCCGAGGAACGAGCCGGGCAGGAAGCTCGCAGGGCGGAACGGGAGGCCCAAAGGGCTGACCAGGAGATGCGGGCACGCCAGTCCGCCGAAGAGCGGATCCGGCAGTTGGAAGAGGAGCTGGCCCGCCGCAACCCGTCGAGTCGCTGATTCAGCTGTCTTCACTCCAGCGCCGCCAGCCGCCGCGCGAGAAACCGCCGCTCCGGCTCCTGCCGCGCAAGGCTCAAGGCCCGTTCGTAGGCGGCCCGGGCTTCCGCCGTTCTCCCCAGCCGCCTCAAGAGGTCCGCCCGCGCCGCGTGGGCGAGGTGATAGTCGCGGAGATCGCCGCGCGCCAGGATGGCGTCGACCAGGGCGAGGCCCGCCGCCGGACCGTCGCGCAGGGCGACGGCCACGGCACGGTCGAGCTCGACGACGGGAGAGCGGGCCACGGGCGCCAGCACGTTGTGGAGCCCGACGATCTGCGCCCAGTCCGTCGCGGCGGCGCTCGGCGCTTCGGCGTGGACCGCCGCGATCGCCCCCTGGAGGGTGTAGGGTCCGAAGCGGCGCGAGCGCAGCGCCCTTTCGACCAGCGCCGCCCCCTCGGCGATCTGCTCCCGGTTCCAGAGCGCACGGTCCTGGTCGTCGAGCAGGACCAGCTCGCCCTCCGGCGAGGTGCGCGCGGCGCGCCGCGACTCCTGGAGCAGCATGAGGCCCAGGAGGCCCAGCGCCTCGGGCTCCGGCAGCAGCTCGGCGAGGAGCCGCCCGAGGCGGATCGCCTCGCCCGAGAGGTCGGCCCGGGTCAGCGCCTCTCCCGACGAGGCGGAATACCCTTCGTTGAACACCAGGTAGAGCACCTGGAGCACGGCGCCCAGCCGATCGGGCAGCTCGTCCCGCGAGGGCACCTGGTAGGGGATGCGCTCGTCGCGGATCTTCGCCTTGGCGCGTACGATCCGCTGGGCCAGAGTGGAGGGCCGGGTGAGGAAGGCGCGCGCGATCTCCTCGGTGGTCAGCCCCGCCACCTCGCGCAGGGTGAGGGCCACCTGGGCGTCGGGCGGGAGCGCCGGATGGCAGCAGGTGAAGAGGAGGCGCAGCCGATCGTCCTCGACGGAATCGGCGGCATGGGCGGCGCGCTCGTCCGGCTCCTCGATTTCGCTCGCCGCGCCCGCGAAGCGCTCGGCGAGCGCCGCCACGGAGGCGTCGAAGCGGGCCCGCCGGCGGAAGGTGTCGATGGCCTTGAAGCGGCCGGTGGACACCAGCCAGGCTCGGGGGTTCGCCGGCAGGCCTTCGCGCGGCCAGCGTTCCAGCGCCGCCGCGAAGGCTTCGTGGAGAGCCTCCTCGGCGAGGTCGAAGTCGCCCAGGAGGCGGATCAGCGTGGCGAGGACGCGGCGCGAGTCGGCGCGGTAGACCGCTTCCACCCTCGCCAGGAGCTCCTCCGCGTCCTCGCGCACCGCCGGCTCACCCACGGTCCGCCGGCTGCGGCTTGCAGGGCGGGTTCTCCTCGATCGGTCGCACTTCGACGCCCCAGCCCAGGTCCTCGCCGATGCGCGCCGCCGGATGGAGCGAGGCCACCTGGATGGCCTCGTTCAGGTCGCGAGCCTCGATGATGACCAGCCCGCCCACCACCTCCTTGGTCGCGGTGAAGGGGCCGTCGGTGATCGCGAGCTTGCCGCTCGCAAGGCGCAGGGTCGTGGCGCTCCAGCCCAAGCTCATGCCGGAGACCAGGTGCCCGCTCCTCTGCAGCTCCTCGTCGTAGACCATGATCTTCGCCATCAGCTCGTCCAGCTGGCTCTTCGACATGGCGTTGAACTTCTCTTCGTCACCGTAGGCCAGGCAGAGGTATTTCATCGTTCGCTCCTTTCGTCTCGTTCGCCAGTTTTCGCCGACCCGCGCGGCGGTTCTACCCCCTAGTCGTCCGGGGAGCCCCAAATCGACAACGGGTCCAAAGAAAGTTTTCCTACGGCGTCATGCGGTAGAACTTGCCCGCGCCGTCGGCGAAGAAGATGTTGCCGGCGTAGGAGGTCTTGGTGATGTCGGCCGGGAGGTCGGCGGCGGTGGGCGAAGCGAGCGCGTCCTTGGCCTTGCCCTCGGCGAAGCTGAAGACGATCCCGGTCTGCTCGGCGGTCAGGAAGGTGGCGCCGCCGCGCGCCGGGTCGTCCGTGCCGATCACCGGCCGCGCCACGGCGAGGATCTTCTTCACGTCGCCGCCGGTCGCCGCGTAGGCCCCCCACCCCTTGGCCGAGCGCCAGTGGATGAGGTGCGCCACCAGGCGGACCGCTTTCATGTCGGTCCAGGTGTCGACCACCGACTTGGGCACGTCGGCGGCGGCGACCGACTTGAGCTGGGCGGTGGCGAGCTTGGCGCCGTGTTCGGCGCTCTCCGCCATGCGCACGAAGACGGAGAGGATTTTGGGCTCGAGCTGGAGCAGATGCAGGGCGTCGTCCCCCTCCTCGACGCCGCCGCTGTCGGTTTTGACCGCCAGGGCCTTGCCGCCCACCCAGGTGAAACCCAGGTCAAGGAAGGTGTCCTGGGCCGCCGGGTCGGCGGCGAAGAAGGTCTGCATCACCGTGGCGAGGATCGAGCGGGTGAAACCCATCCCCAGGGTGACGACCGCGTCGTCGTAGGTGTTGACGGCGGAGAACCCGCCCTCGCGCAGGATCTCGGTCTTGATGGCGTCCAGGACGTCCTGGCGTTTCTTGTCGGCCTTGGGCACCTCCGGCTTGATCCCCTTCGAGCCCTCGCCCAGGTAGGAGTAGCCGGCGTTCGCCTGCTTCTTGTAGGGGGTGGCCTGGACCTTGTCCTCGGCCGCGGGCAGGGCGGCGCGGTTGGCCTTGATGCGGTCGACCACCCCCTGCTGGGTCGGGGAGAGGGTGCCGACCGCCACCTTGGGGATCTTGAGCTCCAGCTTCCCCGCCACCTTGCTGATGTGCTTGCCGGCGGTCCGCTTGGCCGGCGGCAGGACGGTCGGCCAGTCGCGGGCGGCGAGGGCGATCTCGACCTGGCGGCCGCGGTCGAGCATGCTGCGCGCCTTGTCGAGCTTCTCCTGCTGTTGGGGCGAGGGGCCGGCCGGCGCCGCCTTCACCACGTCGCGCATCTTGTCGAGGATGAAGACGCCGTCCGGATCGGAGGAGAGGAGCGCGGTCCGGGCGCCCACCCAGTCAAGGAATTCCAGGGTCAGGGCGAGCGCGTCGGCGGCGGACAGGCGGCCCAGGAGGTCGACGACGAGCGGGCGGGCCTGGCGAGGGTTGGTGAGGACGCGCGCCATGAGCGCCATGCCGCGCGCCGTGGCGTCGGAGTTGGCGGCGAGGAAGTCCTTCGACTCTTTCTCGACGTCCGCCGGGGCGGGAGCCGCCAGGGCTCCTGCCGGACGGGTGAGGAGATCCACCCAGTCGTCCTTATAGCCCTTCTCATAATCCTGCACCGTGACCGGGTTGACGATCCCCTCGCCCTTGGCGTTGATCCGTACTGGCAGGGGGAGGCGCAGACCCGCCTGCCACTTGCCGAAGGTCGGCACCTCCAGGTATTGGGCGTTGTAGGCGAGGAGGCCCTTGGCGAGGTCGTCGGCGGTGAGCGGGGTGGGCGGCACCGTGGGCTCGCCCAGGTCGGGGTCGGGCTGCGACTCGGCCGCGTCGTTCCACAGCGGCAGCAGCAGCTCGGCCAGGGCCTTGAAGGTCGTGCCCTGCTCGACGAAGACGTTCAGCCGATCGGTGGAATCGCCCTGCAAGCCGGCCGGCGCCGAGGCCTGGCCCAGGCGGCTACCGGCCAGCGACCGGGGGTAGAAGCGGACCTTGCCGCCGCCGCTGCCGCCGATCTGCGCCCCGTGGCGCATGGCTTCGGGAAGCGAGACCGGCGCCGGGTCCTTGGGCTTGGGCGCCCGCCGGAGCGTGCCGACGAGGCGCTGGACGTGGCGGTTGCCCTGCAAACGCTGGGCGGCGAGGAGGTCGCCAGGAGATACCGGGGCGTGCAGGCCGGCCGCGGGGTCCACCGCGGGCAGCGCCGAGGGCTCGGCCAGCGGCTCCCGCCGGGCGGCGGCGGGCGCCTCGTCGCTGCGGATCTCCCGGGCTCTGCTGGGACGGGTCATCGCTCCTGGTGCCCCCCTCTCCCCATGGCCTGGGCGATCATCTCGTCTCCCTGCCCAGAGGGCCTCCTGCGGTTGGATCTTCCCATAATACCGCTGGTAGGCACCGAAGGGCTGACCTGCCTACCCCATAGGCGATAACTTAGGCCACAGAGAGGGGCCGGGCGGGGTTCCTCCCCCCTGGGAGGGGGAAGGTTGGGAAAGGGGGGAGGGCAGGAGGGGGGTGGCTGCGACCGCCACAGAAGCTCTCGGGTAGTGTACGGAACGCCCCCCTCCTAGCCTCCCCCCTGATCCAACCGCCCCCTCCCAGGGGGGAGGGACCCACCTCCCGACCCTCTCTGCGGCCAAAGTTATCGCCTATGCCTGCCTGCCCTCAGGTGGTCCGCGCGCGCGGTTTACGCCTCCGGGTCGACTCTTGCCCTCTCCGGCTCAACCCGAAACGTCTTCGGGAGCATCCAAAACGATTCCGGATGCGCCAAAAGTCCTTCCGGAGGTTCCGGAAGCGTTTCGGGCGCTCCGAAAATCGTTCCGGATGCTCCAAAAGTCTTTCCGGAGCTTCCGGAAGCGTTTTGGGCGCTCCAGAAATCGTTCCGGATGCTCCGGAAACGGTTCCGGACGCGCCAAAAGTCTTTCCGGAGGTTCCGGAAGCGTTTTGGATGCTCCGAAAGTCGTTCTGGAAGCTCCGGAAACGTTTTGGAAGGTCCCGGAGGGATTTTGGAAGCTCCGGAAGAGGTTCCGGAGGATCGGTGAAGCGTTTTGGAAGCTTCCGGAGGGCGAGCGTCCGATGATCCTGGAGATGGTCCATCGGCTACGGCCCCTACCTCACGGGCCTTCGTAGAGACGTCCCCAGCCGCCGTCCGGGACCTCCCCGGAACCACCGCCGTCGGGGCGTCTCCGCAGATCTCGGACGCCTGAGATCTCGGCGGCGCTGGAGACGCCCCGACGGCGCGGTAACGGCAAGGATTTCGATAGCGCGAGGGGCGTCTCTACTCCGCGTGCGACCTGCGCAGCGGGCGGAGGCGACCTGCGCTATGCTGCCGCCCCATGCGACGGCTCGCCCCCCTCGTCTTCTGCGGCCTGCTCGCGGCCATGCCCGCGGCGCCGGCTGAGCCGGCGCGCTGGACCACCCTGGGTCCCGACACGCCTGCCACGGTCACCGGCCTGGCCTTCGATCCGCAGCATCCCGAAATCGCCTACGCCGGCCTGGACGGCGGCGGCGCGGCGCGGAGCGCGGACGGCGGCCGGAGCTGGCGGACGAGCAGCGCGGGGTTGACCGATCCCGCCCTCGCCGAGCTGACCACGCACCCCCGGCAGAGCGGGCTGGTCTACGGGCTCGACGGCGGCGCCCACCTGGTGCGCAGTCGGGACGGCGGCCAGACCTGGAACCGCCTGCCACCTCCGTTCCCTCCCCTCGCGGAGACCCCGGTGCGGGCCTTGGCCCTGGTGCCCGGCGACCCGCGGCTCCTTTATGCCGGCACCGACACCGGCCTCTTCGCGAGCCGCGACCAGGGCGACCACTGGAGCCGCCTGCCCGGGCGCGGCCTCCCCGCCGGCTTCCGGGTGATCGCCTTGGCGGTCGACGCCCTGGACCCGCAGCTCCTCTATGCCGGCATCGCCGGCACCGGGTCCGGGGGCAACTCCGGCTTCTGGGTCTCCGCGGACGGCGGCCGGAGCTGGGAGCGCCGCCGGCGCACGGTGCCCGGCCGGCTCGTCGCCGACCCCCGGCGGACCGGCACCCTCTATTTCCTGGGCGCCTCGGTGGAGCGCAGCCGTGACCGCGGCGCCACCTGGGAGCGCTACTTCGGCCGCCGCGCCTTCGACCTCGTTTTCGACCCGCGCCATCCGGAGACCGCCTATGCACGGGGCGCCACCGACCCGGCCGACGAGCAGCCGGCGGCGCTCTACCGGACGACCGACGACGGCCGGCACTGGACGGCCCTCTCCACCGGCCTCCCCACCCAGTTCTTCAGCAGCGCCCTGGCGGTCGCCCCGGCCGGCCCCCTGCTCCTCGGCACCGGCCACGCCGGGCTCTTCCGCAGCGAGGACCTTGGCGCCACCTGGAGCCCGGCCGGGGCCGGCCTGGTCAACTCCGTCGTCCTGGCGCTCGCCTTCGGCAGCCCGGGGACCCTCTTCGCCGGCACGCCCCAGGGCCTCTACCGCAGCCGCGACGACGGCGCCACCTGGACGCGGGTCCTGGCCGGCCCCCAACTCGGCACCCTGGCGGTCGACCGCCGGTCCCCGGAGACGGTCTACGCCGGAGCCCTCGCCCCCTTCGGCCGCGACCCGCGCATCGTCTGGAAGACGACCGACGGCGGCGACACCTGGACCCCTCTCCCCCACCCGCGCCCGGACGACCCGGCCTCCGGCCTGCGCGCCGCGGACCTCGCCGTCGATCCCACGGACTCCCGGGTCGTCTTCCTCGCCACGGCGGCGACCGGCTTCGGCAGCTCGACCGGGGCGGGAGTCTACCGCTCGGCCGACGGCGGCGAGACCTGGACCGCCACGTCTCTCCCGGAGGCCAGCTTCGAGGCCCTCGCGGTCGATCCGGGCCGGCCCGCCCGGCCTGGAACCGTCTGGGCGCTCTTCCTCTTCGGGCTCTACCGGAGCGCCGACTCCGGGCAGAGCTGGAGCCTGCTCCTGCCGGGATTGCCGGCGGACGTCGGGAGCATCCTGCGCGCCATGGCCGTCGCCCCCTCCGACCCGGACGTCCTCTGGGTCGCCGGCGACCACGCGACCTGGCGCAGCATGGACGGCGGGGCGACCTGGCGGCGGCTCCCCGGGGTCGTCGCGCCACCCTACCAACCCTTCCTGGACGCCGTCCACCATCCCCTGGCGGTCGACCCGGCCGACCCCTCCAGCCTCTATCTCGCCTGGACCAACGGCGTCTCCCGCCGCGCCCCGGGGACCGGCTGGCAGAGCCTGGACGCCGGGCTCTTCAACCGCGACGCCACGACGCTCGAATTCGATCCCTACGACCCGCGCCGCCTGCTCGTCGGTACGGCGGGGGCGGGAGCCGGCGCCTTCGCATCCCGCTCCGCACCGCCCCCCTGACCGGTCGCCGACCGCCGCGGCCCGTCCAGGAGGTCGGGGAGGAGACCGGACGCGTAGGCGAGCCGGACGGCGTCGCGGCGGCGGAGGACCGCGAGCTTCCCCAGCAGGTTGTGGACGTGGTTCTTGACCGTCGAGAGGCTGATCCCCAGGTGCTGGCCGATCTCCTTGTTGGAGAGGCCGGAGGCGAGGAGCCGCAGGATCCCCAGCTCGCGGACGGTGAGCGGCTCGCGCGGGCCGGCGACCGGCGGGGCCTTCTCCCCGCCATGCCGCTCGATGCGGCCGAGGACGGCGGCGGCGATGTGCGGCGCGCAGTGGGTGCGCCCGGCCAGGAGGTCGTGGAGGGCTGCGATCAGATCGGTCGAGGTCGCCTTTTCGAGCAGGTAGCCCAGCGCCCCAGCCTCGACGAAGTCGAGCAGCTCGTCGTCCTCGCGCGGCAGGCCGAAGACCAGGAGCCTGGCCCCCGGCAGCTCCTCCCCCACCCGCCAGGCGGCGGCGAGCGCCTCGTCGCGCCGGCGGCCGGCGGCGAGCAGCACGACGTCGACGCCGCCAGGCCGGGGCGGGGCGGCGGGATCGATCACCTGGAAGTCGGGAAGGGAGGCCAACCAGCCCACCACCACATCGCCAAGGAGGCGGTCCGGCCCGACGATCATCACCCCTACCGGTTTTGCCATACGGTCGCCCTTTGTCGGCCCCCTTCAGGGAAGGCCGTCCCGCCGCTCCGGCCGTTGCAGCCAGCCGCGCGCTCGCGCGTACTCCACGGCCTCGGCGCGGGTCGTCAAACCCAGCCTTTCGAGCAGGTTGTGGACGTGGTTCTTCACCGTGTGGATCGAGAGGCACAGGCGGTCGGCGACCTCCTGGTTGGAGAGCCCCTGGGCGATCAACCCGAGGATCTGGAGCTCGCGCGCCGTCAGGTCGAGGAACTCCAACTGCCGGCGACGCCGGCTCTCCCGCCCGAGCTCCCCGAGGCGCCGGAAGAGCCGGTGCGCGGCCTCCGGCGTCACCACGGCCTCACCGCGCACCACCCGCTCGATCGCCGCCTGGAGCTCCGGGAGCGTCTGCTCGCGCAGGACGTAGCCGCGCGCCCCCGCCTCCAGGCAGGCGAGGATCTCCTCACTCTCCTGGGCGCTGCCGACGACCAGCATGGCGACGTCCGGAAAGCGGCTCTTCACCTGGCGGAGGAGCAGGGCGGCGCCCTCCGGCAGGTCGAGGCCGACCAGCAGCACGTCGGCCGGGCGGTCGGCAAGGCAGGCCAGGGCCGGCCGGACCGCCCCGTCTCCGACTTCGGCGATCTCGACGGTGAAGCCGCCCTGCTCCAGAGTCGCGGCGAGACATTCACGGAAGAGCGGTTGGCGGGCGGCGATGAGCAGATGGAGAGGCGCGGTCATCCGATCCGTATGCAGGTCCGTGTGCAGCTCAATGCGGAGCGCCGCTGTAGGCGATGCGATAGATCGCGCCCGCCTTGTCGTCCGACACCAGGAGCGCCCCGTCCGGCGCCACTTCGACGTCGACCGGCCGGCCCCAGGCGCTGCCGCCCCCGAGCCACCCTTCGGCGAACGTCTGGTAGGAGACGGCGCGGTCGCCCTGGACCTTGACCAGGGAGACCCGGTAGCCGATCGGGGTGCTGCGGTTCCACGAGCCGTGCTCGGCGAGGAAGATCTGGTTCTTGTACTCGGCCGGGAACATGGCGCCGGTGTAGAAGCGCATCCCCAGGGCCGCCACGTGCGGCCCCAGCTTCCTCGCCGGCGGGGTGAACTGCGAGCAGGGGTGCCCGGCGCCGAGCTTGGGGTCGGCGACGTCGCCGCCGTGGCAGAAGGGATAGCCGAAGTGGAGCCCGGCTTTCGGGGCGCGGTCGAGCTCGTCCGGCGGGCTGTCGTCGCCCAGCCAGTCGCGGCCGTTGTCGGTGAACCAGAGGACGCCGGTCCCCGGCTGCCAGTCGAAGCCGACGGTATTGCGGATGCCCCGGGCGTAGATCTCGCGGCCCGCGCCGTCGGGGCGCAGGCGGGTGATCGAGGCGTAGGGGTCTTTGATCTCGCAGATGTTGCAGGGCGCCCCGACCGGCACGTAGAGCTGCCCGTCCGGCCCGAAGCGGATGAACTTCCAGCCGTGGGCGCGGTCGGTGGGGTAGGCGGGGCCGAAGGGCACCGGCTTGCCGGGGTTCTCCAGGTGGTCGTCGATGGCGTCGATCCTGAGCATCTGCGAGACCAGGCCGATGTAGAGGGCGCCGCCGTGGACCGCGACGCCGTTCGGCGTGTCGAGCCCCTGCGCCACGGTGTAGACCCGGTCGGCGCGGCCGTCCTTGTCGCGGTCGACCAGGGCGTAGACCTTCCCCTCCTGGGTGCCGACGTAGAGGACGCCTAAAGGCGACAGGGCGAGCGAACGGGCGCCCGGCACCGCCCCCGAGAAGAGGGTGACGGTGAAGCCGGGAGGGACGTGCAGGCGGTCCAGGGGAAGCTCGCCCGGGCGGCTCGCCGAGCAGGTGGCGACCGAGCCGACCGCCAGGAGCCCCAGGAGGGGCAACGTCCACGGGTACCGCTTCCCTTTCGCTTCACGCATCGGCCATCTCCTCTCGCCGGCCCCACTCTACGCTAAACTCCTCGGCGTATGAACCTCACCCCCGAGCTGGTCGCCGACATCCTGCTCCGCCAGGGGCGCATCGCCGAGGAGCACGCCGAGGCGATCAAGAAGGAGGCCCGGCAGGTGCCGAGCCGCCTGCGCTCGCACAGCTCCTACGAGCAGAAGGCCCTCGCCTACGAGCTGGTGACCCGCCTGCGCCTGCCCGACGCGAAGAACGGTGGCGTGATCGGAGAATTGGAGATCGCCCAGACGATCGCCCAGGACGCCGGCCTCGTCCACGTCCGCATCGACACCCTGAACCTGAACGCCGATCTCATCGAGTCCAAGGTGTCGCGCCCCTTCGCCCGCCGCCACCGTATGATCCCCCTGGAGATGGTCAACGGGCGCCTCCGGGTGGCCTGCGCCAACCCCTACGACATCGAGGGGATCGACTCCTTCCGCCGTATCGCCGGCCGCGACATCCTGTTCGCCGTCGCCTCCGAGCCCGACATCCTCAAGGCGATCACCGAATTCTACGGCCTGCGCCACTCGGTCAAGCGCGCCGAACGCGACCTGACCTCTGGCATCGACCTGGGGAACCTGGAACAGCTCGTCCGCATGAAGAGCGAGTCGGAGATCGAGTCCTCCGACCAGCACGTCGTCAACGCCGTCGAGTTCATGCTCCAGCACGCCTTCGACAGCCGCGCCTCGGACATCCACGTCGAGCCCAAGCGCGACCAGAGCCTGATCCGCTTCCGCATCGACGGCGTCCTGCACGACATCCAGAGGATGCCGAAAATCGTCCACGCCGCCGTCACCTCGCGCTTGAAGACGATGTCGCGGCTGGACATCGCCGAGAAGCGCCGGCCGCAGGACGGGCGGGTCAAGGCGACGCGCAACGGCCGCGAGATCGAGCTGCGCGTCTCGACCCTCCCCGTCGCCTTCGGCGAGAAGGTGGTGCTCCGCATCTTCGACCCCGACGTCCTCATGCAGGACCTCTCCGGGCTCGGCTTCTACCCGGACGAGATGCAGACCTTCAACGACTTCATCACCCGGCCGCACGGCATCATCCTGGTCACCGGCCCGACCGGCTCGGGGAAGACGACGACCCTCTACTCGGCTTTGAAGACCATCGCCACCCGCGAGGTCAACGTCACGACCATCGAGGACCCCATCGAGATGGTCTACGACGAGTTCAACCAGACCGCCGTGCAGGTCAAGGTGGGGATCACCTTCGCCGGGGCTCTCCGCCACATCCTGCGCCAGGACCCGGACGTCATCATGGTCGGCGAGATCCGCGACCCCGAGACCGCCCAGTACGCCATCCAGGCGGCATTGACCGGCCATCTCGTCTTTTCGACCCTGCACACCAACGACGCCGCCGCCTCGATCTCGCGCCTCGCCGACCTGGGCGTCGAGCGTTTCCTCATCAGCTCGACCCTGGTGGGCGCCATGGCGCAGCGCCTGCTGCGCAAGATCTGCCCCCACTGCGCCGCCGAGCGCCACCTGACCCCCGACGAGATCTCGACCCTCCGCCTCGCCGTGCCGCCGGGGAAACGGGTCAAGGTCAAGGAGGGGGAGGGCTGTTTCGAGTGCCGCGGCACCGGCTACCTCGGCCGCACCGGCATCTTCGAGATCCTGCCCATGGACGAGGGGGTCAAGAACCTCGTCCTCCAGGCCGCCGACGCCCCCGAGATCAAGCGCGAGGCGATCAAGAACGGCATGCGCACCCTGCGCCAGTCGGCTCTCCGGAAGCTCGCCGAGGGGATCACCACCTTCGAGGAGGTGGTGCGGGTGACGGGGATCTGAGGGAGGAGAAGAACACGGACTAACACAGACGAGCAAGGACGAACAAGGACAAACCCGGACAAACCCGGAGAAGCCCCACCCTTCGTCCCTGTCCGTCCGTGGAGCGTCCGTGTTCGTCCGTGTTCTACCGTTCCTCCGCCCCCCGGGCTCGATGGCATCCCCCTTGCGGGCGTAAACTAGAGTCGGGGGCACCGGAGGCGGTTCCTCCGCGATCGAGACGAGAGAGGAGCGCACATGCAGCTACCACTGGAGCTTTCCGCCCGCCGTGCCACGCTGTCTCCCCAGTTCGAGGCCGACCTGCGCGGCCGGGTGGAGAAGTTGGAGCGTCACTATCGTCGGATCACCAGCTGTCGCATTCACGTCGAGGGCCCCAGCAACCATCATCAGGAGGGGGGTCCCTGGCGGGTCCGGCTCGACATCACGGTACCGGGCAACGAGCTCGTCGCCGATAAGGAGGCCACCACCCTGGCCACCGCCACCCAGGACGCCTTCGAGGCCGCCGAACGCCAGATCGAGGAGTTCGCCCGCAAGCGGCGGGGCGAAGTCAAAACCAACCTCACTCCCCCCGAGGGGACGGTGCTCCGCATCTTCCCCGAGGAGGGTTTCGGTTTCCTCGCCGGGGAGGACGGGCGCGAGCTCTACTTCCACCGCAACTCCGTTTTGGACCCCGGCTTCGACGCGCTCGCCGTGGGAGCGCGGGTGCGCTACGCCGAGGAACAGGGCTTCGAGGGTCCCCAGGCGAGCACGGTGAGCCTGGCCGGAGGGACGGCCGCGGGGACCGCGGGCGCCCCGGAGGTGTCCGAGGTCTCGTAGCGCCTGCACGGGAGGTCTCGTGCCGAGCAGGGCAGGCACAGGGGCACAGCCCCTACCTGCCCTGCCCTCCACGTCCTCTCCTACTACAACGCCGCGTAGTGTTCCGCGATCAGCTCGCGGGCGCGGTGCACGTC
>DASQPA010000071.1:0-2244 GCA_035644215.1 Thermoanaerobaculia bacterium | reverse complement strand
GCTCGCACTCCTGGTCGCCGACCGGGATCTGAAGTCGTTTCGTCATACTCATGGGTGTGAGTATGAGTGGCCCTCCGGAGGCTGTCAAGCGCCGGAGGGGGTAGAGACGCGCCCAGGTCCTGAACGATATCGGCTCGCAGGCCACGGGGACCGCGGGCCGTCTCCGCCGGGGCAACGCCCTGGCCTGTTTTTGACGCGTGTAGGGGGCGACCACCCGATCCGGAGACGTCCCGTGGTCCCCGTGGCCTGCGCAGGGTATCGTTCAGGACCTGGGACGTCTCTACCCCCTTCGTCGAAGGTTGGGTACGGCCCCCCTCAGGATCCGCCGTGTCTCCAGGGTCCGAATAGGCCCACCACCGGTTTGCGCGCGCGGTCTTCGTAGAGACGACCCCAGCCGCCGTCCGGGACCTATCCGGAACCACGGCCGTCGGGGCGTCTCCGCAGGCCTCAGACGCCTGAGATCTCGGCGGTGTTGGAGACGCCCCGACGGCAGGGTGACGGCAAGGATTTCGATAGCGCCTGGGGCGTCTCTACCGCCTTCGTCGAAGGTCGGTGGCGATGGCGGCTCACGGCTCGAACGGGAGCCCGGAGGCGCAACGGCCCTGGGCGAGGTAGGTGACGAGCCGGCGCGCCAGCTCGGCCGTCGCCGCCTCCTGGAGGGCCGCCTCGCGGAAGACGGCGAGCGCCTTGGCGGTCTCCTCGGCGACGCCTTGGGCGGCGAAGATCCACAGCATGTCGTCCTCGACCAGCTCGCGGACCTCGCCGGTCCGGCCCTGCTCCAGGTAGAGGACGGAAAGCTCCAGGGCGACGAGGGCGGCGTCGTAGGCGATCTTCAGGTCGGTGAACTCGGCGAGGACCCGCCGGAACGCGGCCTCCGCTTCGAGCCCGTGGCCGAGTCCCGCCGCGATCTGGCCCTGGAGCCAGAGGCAGCGGCCGAGGTCGAGCCGGTTGCCGAGCCCCGCGGCGAGCTGCCAGACCTCCGGGAGGAGGAGCTCGGCGTCCCGGAAGCGATGGAGGAGGCCGAGGTCGGCGGCGAAGTTGAAGCGGAGGGCGAAGAACAGCCGGGGCTCGCGCTCGCCGTCGACCAGGGTCGCCGCTTCGCGGAGGATCTCGATCGCCTGCTCGGCCTGGCCCATGAGCACGAGGGTGGCTGATCTGTTGAGCAGGATCCGCCCGGCCGCCTCGGCAGGGGCCAGGTCCCGAGCGTTATCGTGAAGAAACAAGGCCCGTGTCCAATCTCGCTTAGCGGCGCAAAGAGCCGCCTCGAGATCGAAGAGGCGCCAGGCTGGGAGAAGGTCGGGTTCCGGAGAGGTGCCCGCCTGCCAGAGAGTCCAGGCGCGGACGAAACACGCCTCGGCGGCCTTGAGGTCGCCGCCGACTCGGAGGGCATTGGCGACGAAGGCCTCCGCGTAACCGCGGAGGAGCGACCGCCAGGCATCCCCACCGGGCACCAGGCCGGCGAGGTGCCGGGCGAGCTCGGCCAGCTCGCGCGCCTCCTTCGCGGAGTGCGCGGCGACCTTGGCGCTCTCGGCGCAGAGCTGGACGACCAGGGTCCAGTCCCGGAACTCCGGCGCGTGCTCCAGGAGAAAGCGCCGGTCCTCCGCGCTGCAGGACTCGAAGCGCTCCCATAGGTCGGGGAGGCGGTGCCAGTCGGCAGCCGAGGGTGCGGCGGGCCGGCGGGCGGCGGAATCCGCCACGGTGAGCTGCAAGAGGAGGGCGGCGAGCCGCGGGCGGGCGAGGGTCGAGAGGCAGCGTTCGAGCTCCGCCGTGCCCGCTTCGAGGTCGGCGAACGCCTCAGCGGGAGCGAGACCCGCGGCGCGGCGGACGAGGAAGACGACCGGGAGCAGGCAGGCGTCCAGGAGGAAAACCGGCAGGCCGACCGCCGAGACGAGCGCTTCCAGGGTGCGGCGGGGAGGGATCGCGCCCGCCTCGTAGCGGATGATCGTGCCGCGATCGATCCCCACCGCCGCCGCCAGCTGCTCCTGGCTCCAGTCGCGAATCGCACGGAGCCACCGAATCAGGATTTTGACGTCCTCTGCCGTGATCTCTGGGGAGATCCCCTGCTTTCGTGCCATCTCTGGCCCTCCCATGTAACAAAATGTGGGTTCCAGGTTCGGGTTTACGCTCCTCAAGTCTGGCACTCTACGTAGGCTGAGGCGCCCGGACCGCCAATCGAGGCCGAACCGGGTCGCCTTTCCCTCAAGAGGAGGAGAGTCCCATGTCTCAGTCTCTCACCCATCGCCG
>DASQPA010000070.1:0-41986 GCA_035644215.1 Thermoanaerobaculia bacterium | reverse complement strand
CCCTGAGGTTCGAGTGATCGCGTTCCTCGCCCTCCTCACCCTCGACCAGGCGCTGGCCACCGCTCGCACCGGCCAGCCCCAGCTGCAGGCGGCGGCCGCCCAGACCGCGGCGGCGGCGGCGCGCACCGACGAGGCCCATGCGGCTCTCCTGCCGCAGGTCTCGGGCAACGGCAGCTACCAGCGGGCGACGGCGAACTTCGTCAGCCGTCCGGGCGCCCTGCCGCGCCAACTCTCGACGGCCGGCGGCAGCGAGAGCTTCGACAGCTTGGGCTTCTACAACTTCGGGGTGAACGCCAACTACCTGCTCTACGACTTCGGCCAGACCCGGAACCGCTGGCGCTCGGCGGCGGCGAACCTCGACGCCCAGCGGGCCGGCGAGCGGACGACCGGGAGCCAGGTGCTCTTCGCCGTCCGCACCACTTTCTTCCAGGCCCGCGCCGCCAAGGAGCTGGTGGGCGTCGCCGCCGAGACCCTCGCCAACCAGCAGAAGCACCTGGAGCAGACCGAGGGCTTCGTCGAGGTCGGGACCCAGCCGCCGATCGCCCTCGCCCAGGCGAAGACCGCGGTCGCCAACGCCCAGGTACAGCAGATCAATGCCGAGAACGGCTACGAGACGGCCAAGGCCCAGCTGAACCAGGCGATGGGCGTCGAGGCGACGACCGACTACGACGTCGCCGACGAGACCGCGCCGCCGATCGCCGGCGAGGACGGCAGCCCGGACACGCTCTTCGACGAGGCGCTCCGGGTGCGGCCGGAGATCGCGGCGCTCGCCGATCAGGTGAAGGCGGCGGAGCTGACCGTCGAGGCGACGCGCGGCGCCACCTGGCCGAGCCTCGGCGTCTCCTCGGGAGTGACCGATGCCGGCGGCCAGCTCCCCGGCCTGACCTGGAACTGGAACGCCGCCCTCCAGCTCTCGGTCCCGATCTTTACCGGCGGCCTGACCCGGGCGCAGATCGCCGAAGGGCAGGCCAACCTGGCGGTGGTCCGCGCCCAGCTGCAGATCGAGCGGCTCACCGTGCGCCTGGACGTCGAGCAGGCGCGCCTCGCCGTGCGCGCCGCCAAGGGCACCCTGGTGGCGAGCGGCGACGCGCTCGAAAACGCCCGCGAGCAGCTCCACCTGGCCGAGGGGCGCTACGAGACCGGCGTGGGGAGCATCATCGAGCTGGGCGACGCCCAGGTCGCCCTGACCGCCGCGGCGCAGCAGCGGGTGCAGGCGGAGTACGGCCTCGCCCAGGCCCGGGCGCAGCTGGTCAAGGCGCTCGGCCGCGAGTGACCCGCGGCTTATGCCGCCTTTTGCCACCGCCAGGTTTGACCCTTCCCGGAGCCGGCGGATATACTCGGCCCTCGCCTTGCATGGACAACCCCTGAAATGCGATTGGGGACCCCTGGCCGATGACCGACGTCCTCCTTGCCCATGCGTTCTTCCTGAAGAACGATCCCAAACAGGTGGAGAAGATGCGCCCGTACGCCCCCCTGGGGACGCTGTACGCGGCGAGCCACCTGCGCAGCCGCGGCTACTCGGTGGCCCTCTTCGACGCCATGCTCGCCGAGGGGGAGGAGGAGTTCGCAGCGCTCCTCGACGCCCACCGGCCGCGCTTCGTCGCCTTCTATGAGGATCAGTTCAACTTCTTGAACAAGATGTGCCTCGCCCACGCCCGCCAGGCGACCTGCCGGATGGCCGCCCGGGCGCGCGAGACGGGAGCCACGGTCCTCGCCGCCGGGGCGGAGGTGACCGACCATCCCGAGGTCTACCTCGGCCAGGGAGTCGAGTACGCCCTCCTGGGGGAGGCCGACCACACCCTGGTCGAGCTGCTCGACGCCCTCTCCGGGCGGACCGGTCAGCCGGTCGAAGCGATCGCCGGCCTCGCTCTCGAAGACCCCGCGGCCCCGGGCGGCGTGCGGCGGACGGCGGCGCGCCCGCCCGACCGCCAGCCCGACGTCTTCCCCTTCCCGGCCTGGGACCTCCTGGACGTCGAGCTCTACCGCGCCGCCTGGCAGAAGGCTCACGGCTATTTCAGCCTCAACCTGGTGACCACCCGCGGCTGCCCCTTCCACTGCAACTGGTGCGCGAAGCCGATCTGGGGGCAGCGCTACGCCATGCGCTCGGCCGACAACGTGGCCGAGGAGATGGCCCTGGTCAAGCGCACCCTGCGCCCCGACCACCTGTGGTTCGCCGACGACATCTTCGGCCTCCAGCCGCGCTGGGTGGCCGAGCTCGCCCAGGCGGTCGAGGCGCGGGACGCCTCCATTCCCTTCATGATCCAGTCGCGGGTCGACCTGATGACCGAGAAGGCGGTGGCCGGCCTCGCCCAGGCCGGCTGCGTCGAGGTCTGGCTGGGGATCGAGAGCGGCAGCCAGAAGATCCTCGACGCCATGGACAAGGGGACCCGCCGCGAGCAGATCCCGGTCGCCAGAGAGCGCCTGAAGCAGGCGGGGATCAAGGCCTGCTACTTCCTCCAGCTCGGCTACCCGGGGGAGACCTTCGACGACATCGCCCAGACCCTCGCACTGCTCCGCGAGACCCTCCCCGACAACATCGGGGTCTCGGTCTCCTACCCGCTCCCCGGCACCAAGTTCCACGCCATGGTCGAGACCCGCCTGGGCGCGAAAGTCCGCTGGGACGACAGCGGCGACCTCGCCATGATGTTCCAGGGCACCTACCAGACCGCCTTCTACCGCGAGTTGCACCAGCTCCTCCACAAGGACCTGGACCTCCGGCTGGCCCTCGCCAACGGCGCCGCCGGCGACCCGGCGGTCCAGGCCGACCTGGCGGCGGTCGAGGCGCGCCTCGACGAGCTCGGCCGCACCGAGGCGAGCCACCGGAGCCCCCGGCCGACGGAGATCGAGAAGAACTACGCGCCGGTCGCCGCCCCCGACCTCTCGCGAGCCTGGAATTAGGGATGCCGGGAATGCCGGACCTCCTCTTGACCCACGGCTACTTCCTCTACGAGGACCCCAAAGAGGTCGAGATCATGAAGCCCTACCCGCCGCTGGGGCTGCTCTACCTCTCGGCCTATTTGAAGCGCGAGGGCTTCTCCGTCGAGGTCTGGGACTCGACCTTCGCCACCCCGGCGGATCTCGTGGCGCGCTTCGCCGCCCCCGGGAAGACGGCGGGAGTGGTGGGGATCTACACCAACCTGATGACCCGCCAGGCCGTGCTCGCCGCCATGGCCGCGGCCAAGGCGCACGGCTGGACCGTGGTCCTCGGGGGGCCGGAGTCGGCCAACTACCCGGCGGAGTACCTGGCGCACGGCGCCGACGTCGTGGTGGTGGGGGAGGGGGAGGCGACGCTCGCCGAGCTGCTGCCGGCGCTCGCAGCGCGGGGTCCCCATCGCCTGCACGGCCTCGCCGGCACCGTCTTTCGCGACGAGGCCGGGGCGGTCGTCACCAACCCGGAGCGGGAGCAGATCGCCGACCTGGACTCTCTCCCCTGGCCCGACCGGGCGGCGATCGACACCGCCCGTTACGTCGACGTCTGGCGGCAGCATCACGGCTCGGGGAGCGTCAATTTGATCACCGCCCGCGGCTGCCCCTACCGCTGCCGCTGGTGCTCGCACGCCGTCTTCGGCTTCACCCACCGGCGGCGGAGCCCCAAGGGCGCGGCCGACGAGCTGGCCCATATCGTCGAGACCTACCGGCCCGACCAGGTCTGGTATGCCGACGACGTCTTCACCATCCACCACGGCTGGCTCTACGAGTACGCGGCAGAGCTGAAGCGCCGCGGTTTGAGAATCCCCTTCGAGACCATCTCCCGCTCTGACCGGATGATGAAGGAGGAGGTGCTGACGACGCTCGCCGAGATGGGCTGCTATCGCATCTGGGTCGGCTCGGAGAGCGGCAGCCAGCGCATCCTCGACGCCATGGAGCGCGGCGCCACGGTCGAGCAGGTACGCTGGGCGACCCATGCGGCGCAGCGCCACGGGATTCAGGTCGGGATGTTCCTCATGTGGGGCTACGAGGGGGAGACGATCGAGGACATCGAGGCCACGGTCGAGCACGTCAAGCTCGCCAACCCGGACGTCTTCTTCACCACCGTCGCCTACCCGATCAAGAACACCGGCTACTACCAGGCGGTCGCCGACAAGGTGGTGTCGACCCGCCCCTGGGAGGAGGGCTCCGATCGCGACTACGAGGTGAGCGGCCGTCCCTCCCGCGACTACTACAAGGAGGCCGACCGCTGGCTGCGCGGCGAGGTCGCCGCGTACCGCCTGGAGGGGACCGACCCCGAGGCCGCGGCGCGCGAGCGGGCGGCGGCGCGGGCGGCACGGGTGGCGATGGGGGAGATGCCGGCCCTCACCCCCGGCCCCTCTCCCGGCCCGCCCTCCCCAACCGCCGGGAGAGGGGAGCGGAGCGCGTAGGGGGAGCCGAGCGCGTCCCTCCCTCTGTCGATGCCCGATCCTCCTTCCTCTCCCTTCGACGCCCTCGCCTCCGGCTACGACGCCTCCTTCACCCGGAGCGTCGTCGGCACCCTCCAGCGGCGGGCGGTCTGGCGCCATCTGGACGCGGCGTTCGCCCCGGGCGACCGGGTCCTGGAGCTGGGCTGCGGGACGGGGGAGGACGCCGTCCACCTTGGGCGCCGCGGGGTGCGGGTGCTGGCGACCGATGCTTCCCAGGAGATGGTCGAGGCGGCGCGGCAGAAGGTGCATGCCGCCGATCTCGCCGCCGTGGTCGAAGTGCGGCGGCTCGCCCTCGAAGAGCTGGCGCAGCTGGCCGAGCCCCCCTTCGACGGCGCCTTCTCCAACTTCGGCGGCTTCAACTGCGTCCGCGACTTGCGCGGCCCGGCGGGCGACCTCGCCGCCCTCCTCGCCCCCGGCGCCCGGCTCTTCCTCTGCGTCATGGGGCCGCTCGTTCCCTGGGAGTGGGCCTGGTACGGCCTGCGCCTGAAGCCGGGGAGAGCCTGCCGCCGGCTCAAGCCGGGCGGGACGGTCTGGCGGGGCCTCCCCATCCACTACCCCTCGATCGGCTCCGTGAAGCGAGCCTTCGCCCCGGCCTTCCGGGCACGGCGGGCGGTGGCGATCGGTGCCCTTCTTCCTCCCTCCTACGCCGAGCCCTGGGCGCAACGGCACCCGCGCCTCCTCGACCGGCTCGACCGCTGGGAGCGGCGCTGGGAGACCCTGCCGCCACTCCCCTGGCTCGCCGACCACTACCTCCTGGAGCTCGAACGACGATGAGCGGCGGTACCGGCGATAGCGGCGATCTCCGGGGCCACGACTGGCCGCTCGCCTGCCCGGCCTGCCGGACGCCGCTCGGGCCGCTCTCCTTGCTCTCCTCGGGGGGGAACGAGGCCCGCTGCCCGGGTTGCGGGCTCGCCTATCCGTGCGTCTCGGGGATCTGGCGCTTCCTGCCGCCGGAGCGGTCGGCGCGCTTCGCCCCCTTCCTCGCCGACTACACCCGCATCCGCCAGGCCGAGCAGCGGGGCTCAGAGGACCCCGCCTACTACCTCGGCCTCCCGGACTGTCCACCCGACCACCCGATCGCCTGGCAATGGGCGCTGCGCCGCCGCACCTACGCCGCCTTCACCCGCCGCGTCCTGCCGCGCCTGGGCCCGAGTCTGAAAATCGTCGACCTGGGAGCCGGAGTCGGCTGGCTGTCGAATCGCCTGGCCCTTCTCGGGCACCACCCCCTGGCAGTCGACCTGACGACCGACGACCGGGACGGCCTGGGCGCCGCAAGGCACTACGCTCCTGCGAATCACCTGGCACCAAGCTGGCCCTGCCTCCAGGCCGAGTTCGACCACCTCCCCCTGGCCGACGGGACCGCCGACCTGGTGATCTTCAACGCCAGCCTCCACTACAGCACCGACTACGCCGTCACCCTGGCCGAAGCTCTCCGCGTGTTAGTCCGTGGAGGGTCCGTGGTCGTCCTTGAAACCCCGCTCTACAAGAGCGACGACAGCGGCCGCCGCATGGCCGCCGAGCGCCACGCCGACTTCGCCCGCCGCTTCGGCACCCGCTCCGACGCCCTGCCCAGCCGCGAGTACCTGACCTGGGGCGGGATTGCCGAGCTCGGCCGGCGGCTGGGGGTCCGGTTCCACGCCGTCACCCCCTGGTATGGCTGGCGCTGGGCCGCCCGTCCCTGGGTGGCGCGTTGCAAGCGGCGGCGGGAGCCCAGCCGTTTCGCCATCCTGCTGGCGGAAAAGCCCTGAAGGCGGCCGGCGGAGGGGCCGGCCGCCCCGGGGTGGAGAGGGGACTTACGGGATGGGCGTGACGGTGAGCTGGCCGCGGATCTCGCCGCCGGGATACTTGTCGGTGTGGATGTTGACGTAGGTCGTCCCGGTCTTCATGGCGCGGAGAGCCGGCCCGAAGTCGCCGACCTGGATGCCCTGGGAGGCGGCGCCGCCGATGACGTCGCTGGCGCTGAACGTGCCGCTGATCGTCGCCGGGCCGGCCGGGCAGTGCTGGGTGCCGGCCGGGCCGTTGCCCAGGTTCGAGCAGAGGAACACCCAGATGCCGCCGTTGACCCCCTTCTCGGCGAAGTGGATGTGCGACTGGGTGATGTTGCCGTTCAGGGTTCCATAGCTCATGGTCCAGCTGACCGTGCCCGCGCTCTCGTCGATCGTGGCATCGAAGTGAGCGCCGCCCGGGGACGAGATGGCCGGCACCTCGTCGAAGCCACGCAGCCGGGTGAGGGCTCGATCGTCCGCGGTGGCCGAGCCGGCGAGCAGGACAAGGGAGGACAGGGTGACCAGCGTGAAGCAGATCCTTCTCATCTGACACCTCCTGGGGGGGTTAGGGGCGACCATAAAGCCGGTAAGTACCTTAGCACAGCCAATAGGTTCATAGGCTCTCCCGCGCCGGCTCGCGCAGGGGAATCACCCGGCGGGCGAGATCGAGCTCCCAGGGGTGGCCGTAGCGGCCGGTTTTGTAGCGCCAGCCGGCGAGGAGGCGGAGGATCTCCTTGCCCCAGGCCGGGGTCGACCAGTCCTGGGCGGTGGGGAAGCGGCAGGCGAGGACTTTCCCGAAGTCGCGCACCCGGGCCTTGATCCGCGGGGTGAGCCAGGGGGCGTCCTGGTGGCAGACGTAGGCGATCCAGCGCGGCTCGGTCCACTCCTCGGGAGTGGTGGGGAGCTCGGGACCATCGGGGCCATAGGTCTTCAAGACCGGGAGGCGGGTTCCGGCGGCGCCGGAAGCGGCCAGCGTTCTGGGGTCGCGCTGGGGCGTCGGGCTGTAGAAGTAGAGGATGACCTCGCACGCGGGGTGGACGGCCTTGATCTGCTGGATGAAGCCGAGGGTCTTCTCGACCTCGCCCTCGGGGTCCTCGGGGCCGCCGAGGACGAAGGAGAACTCGGGGATGATCCCGTGCTCGCGGGTCTTCCGGGCGACTTCGAAGGTGTGCTCGACCCGGCTCCCCTTCTTCATCCGTTTGAGCACCTCGTCGCTCGCCGCCTCCGCCCCGATGTAGCTCATCCGGTAGCGGCTCTGCTCGAGGAGCTTCCAGGTCTCCGGGGAGAACTTCGCCAGGGTGTCGGCGCGGGCGTAGGACCACCAGGGGAGCTGGAGCCGGGCGAGCACCTCCAGGGTGGGGAGGCTCGACTCCTCGGTGTCGAAGAAGTTGTGGTCGTAGAACTGGATGGCGTCCGCCCCATGGCCGTCGCGCAGGGTGAGGAGGGCGCGCTCCAGCCGCGCCGCCCCCTGCAGGCGGGTGGCGCCGTTCCACATCGAGACCACGCCGCAGAAGGTGCAGTGGTAGCGGCAGCCGAGGGCGGCCTGGTGCACCGCGGTCCGCCGGCCGAGGAAGCTCGGCCGCAGGTAGCGGGCGACCTCCCCCGCCCGCTCGTACGGGAGGGGAGGGTAGTCGTCAGGGGAGCTGAAGTGCCGCTCGGGGTTGTGGACGACCGTTCCCTCGGCCTTGTAAGACAGACTACCGATCTCGGCGAGCCCCCCGGGGGCCGCCGCGGAGTTGCCGACGTCCAAGGGCGGGCCAGCCTCGGGCAGCCGTTCGAGGAGCTGGAGCAGGGTGTCCTCCCCCTGGCCGCGCACCACGTAGTCGACATAGGGGGCGTTGAGCGCCGCGTCCGGGTAGAGAGTGGGGAAGTAGCCCCCCCAGGCGATCGGCACCTCCGGGTGGGCGAGGCGGACCGCCGCGGAGATCTCGATGGCGGTCGCCACCTGGGGTCCGGGCATGACGGTGACGGCCAAGAGGGCGCCGGGCTCCTCGGCGAGCAGCCCGAGAACGGTCGCGACCGCCTGAGGATCCAGATTGCCGTCGACGATCCGGTAGTCGTACCGTCCTTCGAGCACCGCTCCCAGGGCGAGGAGGGAGAGCGGGAGCCGGACGCTCCGCGGCGAGCACATCTTCGGGTTGACCAGGATCACCCGGCTCATCTGTCCCCCTTCTGCGCGCAGTAGACGGTCATGATCTCGCTGCCGAAGTGGCGGCGGGCGGCGACCGAGACGGCGAGCCCCTGGGCGGCCAGGGCGGCGAGCATCCCCTGCATGCCGGCGGTGTCGCCGTCGGTCGAGAGGAGGAGGAGGGCGCGGCCGCCCGGGGCGAGAGCGGCGGGGAGGCCGGCGGCGAAGCGCTCCAGGACGTCGGTGGCGCGCCAGGCGAGGTCGAAGTTCCCCCGCGGCTCGCCGCGGAAGAAGGGCGGGTTAAAGAGAAGGAGGTCGAAGCGCTCGCCCGCGACCGGGGCGAAGAGGTCGCCCTGGCGGATCTCGATCCGGTCGTCCAAGCCAGAGAGGAGGACGTTGGCCCGGGCGCAGCGCACCGCCTCGGGGTTCAAGTCGACCCCGATCGCCCGGAATCCCCGGCGGGCGGCGAAGATCGCCCCCACTCCGGAGCCGGTCCCCATGTCCAGGGCGCGTGCCCCGGGACCCGGCACGGCGAGCGGCGAGGTGGCCACGGTACGCGCCAGGAAGGCGCCGCTCCGGAAGACCACGGGGTTCAGCACCGCGGGGAGGACGACCAGGGGAACGCCGTCGATCCGCTCGAGCACCGGCCGGCGGATGCGGCGCTTCAGGAACGGCAGTCGAGCGTAGAGCCAGGGGAGGCTCGCCCAGCGCGCCAGCTTCCCGACCCGGATGCTGCCCAGGGGCTCTTCGATCGTCAACGCCTGCTCCAGGGGCTCTCCCTCCTCGAAACGGAGGAAGTCTATCGCTTCCGGCGGCATAAGATGCGTTCGTGACCGCCCTGCCCCCTCTTGACGTGGGAATCCTCGTCTCGTCCCTCGGTCTCCTGCGCGGCGGGGTCGAGACCATGGCCGCCCGCCTCGGGGAGGGGCTCGCCCGGCGGGGGCACCGGGTGACGCTCGTCGGCGGCCGCTGGCCGGGGCGGCGTCTGCCCGAGGATCTTGCGCGCCTGCCGGTCCGCTGGCTGCGCGTCCCCTGCGCGCCGGCGAACCTGTGGAGCGCCCTTCTCGCCCAGGGAGATCGCCGTCGACAGCTGGGTGTTCACCCGGGCTCGTTCCGCTGGGCGGCCGCGCTTCATCCCGGTCTGCGCCGGCTCGTGGCGAGCGCCGACGTCACCTTCACCCTCCTCCCGGCCGACACCGCCCTCGTCTCCGTCTGGCGTCATCGGCTCGGCCTGCCGCATGTCTCCTACTACCTGGGGGGCGGCAGGTGCTGGCTGGAGCGGGACCTCTCAACCGTCCGCCTGGCCAACCCCTCGGCCGCCGCCAAGAGCAAGCACCTGAGGGAGTACCCGGTCGCCGGTACGCTCGTCCCCGGCATCCCGGCCGAGCTGCTGGAGGGAACCTACGAGGTGCGGGAGCGAGCCCTGCGCCTCCTCTTCGTCGGCCGGCTGGAGATCCACAAAGGAGCGCTCGCCGCCTTCGCGGTCTTCCGCCGCCTCGCCGCCGATTTCCCTGGCATCACCCTCCTCTACCTGGGGGATGGCGCGGCGCGTGGTGCGCTCCTCCGGGAGATCCGGCAGGCCGGTCTGGAGGACAGGGTTCAGCTGGCGGGCGCGGTCCCCCCGGAGCAGGTCTACGCCGCGATGCGGCAGGCCGACCTGCTGCTCTTCCCGAGCCGGAACGAGAATCTTCCCCTGACCTTATTGGAAGCGCAGGCGGTGGGATTGCCGCTCGTCGCCTCGGATGTAGCCGGAATCCGGGAGGCGGTGCATGCGGGTGCGGTCCTCCTACCGCCAGAGGATGAGGCGGGTTGGGCGGGGGCGGTGTGGGGGCTCCTGGCGGACCGGGAGAGGCGGGTGTATCTCTCTACGGCCGGGCGGGACTGGGCGGCCGGGTTTACCTGGGAGCGATCGGTGGAGACCCTGGAGGGAGCCCTGCGGCTGGCGGTCGGGCGGGGAGCGGCGGTATAGTCGGGCAGCTCCGGCGCTGGGGCGGGGGGCCAGCCCTCCTTCCCCTGCTGCCAGGCACAGTGCCTGCGCTGCTGGGCACCACAGCTGCGCTGGCAGGCACAAGCCCTGCGCTGGCAGGCGCAACTCCCGCGCTGGCAGGCACAGCGTCTGTGCCGTCAGGCACAACGACCGCGCTACCAGACACAACGACTGCGCTGGCAGACACAGCGCCCGCGCTGCCAGGCACAGCGGCTGTGCCCGCCAGATTCGACCGCGGTTGCCCCATTTTCGCTCTCCGTTTGCCGGATTCTGCCGCCGGGAGCCTCGGTCCGTGGTTCGTATGCCCGATTTCCGCCGCGGGCCGGCGGCTGGCGGTCGGGCGAGGGGCGCCAGCTGCCGAGGTCGGCATCCCGGACGCTCGGACGCTCGGGAACGGAGCTGAGGCCTTGGGAGCCCCTCCCCAGGCCCACGTCGGGGTATCGGAGCGTCGATCTGGCGATTTCCTGTAGGAACGCCCTCTGGTTGGCGGTCGAGAGGAGGCCCCGATATAGTCGGGAGGACTCTACGCCCCGGGTGGGTGTATCTTGCCTCGTGGGGTTTCGTCTTTAGCCCCGAAGGGTCGACGGCATGTAGCCTGGGGCGAAAGCCCCAGGTAAGAGAGATAAAAGAGATCCAGCCCCGAAGGGGCGGCGGTCATTGGGGTGCTGAGCTGCCGTCGCCCCTTCGGGGCTGGATCGTAAATCTCCCGCCTACCTGGGGCTCTCGCCCCAGGCTACATGCCTAGCCCCCTTCGGGGGCGCTCAGAGGTAGGCTTCTCTGTTGCCTGGCAGGTGAGGAGGTTGGGAGATGGACCAGATCATCGTCGAGAACGTCCGGTGCTTTCGCAAGAGGCAGACGGTGCCTCTGGCGCCCTTGACCTTCCTGGTCGGGGAGAACAGCTCGGGGAAGTCGACGTTTCTTGCGCTGGCACGTCTCGCCTGGGATCTGATGGCGAGCCGGAGACCTCTCAACTTCAACGAAGAGCCGTTCTCTCTTGGCGCCTACGATCAAATCGCAACTCTTGTCCAGAAGCCGACGACGTCTGCTGACTCTTTTTCGGTCGGCGCCAGAGTCGCGGGTGGGGTCATAACCGACAATGTCACCGTAACGACGACTTTTGTGTCACGTGGAGGTCAACCCGCCATCCGTCAATGGAAGATAGAGGATGCCCAATATCGAATCACGCTCGAGTACGACGGAGACGAGAAGCCTTCTCTCATCAAGCTGAAGGGGCCGAATATCCGGCGTGAGCTGAAGGTCGACCAGGAGATGCAGGTGCCTCCTCCTTATCTGGCATACCCTATTATCGCGCGATACTTTGCATCGAGAGGATATTCTTCGAGACTGCTTTTTCTGTTTCAGGCTGTGGCCCTCGCACCCGCAACGCGGCCTTACGCCTTCGCTCCTATCCGCACGCGACCTCAGCGGACCTACGACGCTTTGCAAGAGATCTTGAATCCTGAGGGCTCACACGTCCCCCTCCTTCTGTACAGGCTCTCGCAAGATCGGGCGGCCTGGCAGCGTCTATCGAAAGCCATCAGCGGCTTTGGTCGTGCTTCCGGATTGTTCGAGAAAGTCGAAGTCAAGGCGTTCGACAAGGAAGGGGGACCGTTTCAGATTCGTGTCGCCATCGACGGCATTCCGACGAACTTCGTCGACGTTGGATATGGCGTCAGCCAGATCCTCCCGATCGTAGTGGACTGTATCCTTGCCACAGAGGGCTCCACGTTTCTCCTCCAGCAGCCCGAGGTGCACCTCCATCCCAGGGCCCAGGCGGAGCTCAGCTCCTTCTTGGCACTGCTCGCGAAAGAGGGGCAGAAGCAGTTCCTCATCGAGACGCACAGCGACTACATGGTCGACCGCATCCGCATGGACATCCGGGATGGCAAGCACGGCCTGCGCCCGGAGGACGTGCTGATCCTGTACTTCGAGAGGCAGGGAGCTGAAGCTCACATCCATCCCATGACTCTCGACAGCTACGGTAATCTCTTAGATGCGCCTGCAACCTATCGGAGATTTTTCCTCGACGAGGAGCGAAGGTTCCTGGGAGGTTGATACGTGTGTGTGATCATCGACGCGAACCGGGCTTCGGTCGTCTTTCGCGAACCGCCTGATCCTGACTTTGCTCCCATCCTGGACTGGTTGCTGCAAGAGGGTGGAGAATTGGTTTTCGGGGGGCGCTTGGCCGCGGAGCTCGAAGGAGTTGGCAAGGCGAAACGCTTCCTGCGCGCGTTGGTCGTAGCGGGGCGCGCACGGCGGGTCCCAGATGCCGAGGTCGAGGCGGAAGAGGAAGTCGTGCAGAGAACGGGCTACTGCCGCTCCGACGATCCGCACGTCATCGCCCTCGCGCGGCGAAGCGGAGCACGGACGCTTTGTACGGAGGATCGAGACCTTTTTAGGGACTTCAGAGACCTACGGCTGGTGAAGCCCAAGGGGTCGATCTACCGTAACCGAACTCACGCCCACCTGCTCCGGCACACGAATTCCTGCGGCAGGCTATCCAGGCGGCGCCGCTGAGCTGCCGGCCGGCGTCGGCGGGGCCAGCGGCTCGCTTTTGACCTGGTGGTCCTGCCGCATCTGCATCTTACCCGTGACCGGCACGCCCTGGACGCTGCCGCTCACCAGCACGGTCCCCTCCAGCTTGAGGGAGGAGGCCCCGGCTTCCGCGGCAGGGTCGATCGACACGAGCATCGAGCTGCTCATCCGGAGCGTGGGCATCACGGCGGTCATCCCCTTCATCGCGTCGGGGGTCGGCAGGGTGGGATTGCGGATCTCGATCTCCACCTGCAGCTCGAAGCAGGGGACGTTCCCCAGCGACGTCTTGCCGACGAGCTTCACGCTCCCGGTCACGTCCTTGGGCGTGAAGACGAGATCGTCTCGTTTCTTGCGCAACTCCCGGGTCAACAGCTCCACGTCGACCGGCCAGGTCTCGCCGAGGCTGTGGCGTTTGGTGGTGCCCAGGATCTCGTCTTCGTTGGGGGCGTCGTCGGAGTGGAGGGAGACGGCGGTGACGAGGGCGTCTTTCACCTCCCGGGGCAAATTCTTCCCACGGACCTCGAGGACCGTCTCGCCCTTGTCGATCCGCGCGACGACGATCTCTCCCTGGAGGAGCGGGGTGCTCGCGCCGTCCGCCTCGCGGGTCAGATGGTGGATCGTGAGCATGACCTCGGTCACGTTCTTCCTGGTGCCCACCGCGAGGACCTGCGACGTGACGTCGAAGCGATAGGTCTCGTCCTTGGTGTCCTGGGACTCCTTGCCGTTGGCGCTGAAGCTCCGCGTCATCACCGAGTGGTAGGTGCCGGTGACGTGGGCGCGGCGGCCGACCGGCACCGGGCGCTGGAGCTGGAGGGCGAAGTCCTCCGCCCGGGCGCCGATCGTGCCCCAGGCGCCGGCGACGAGCAGGAGGGCGAGGCAGCGGAGGGCACGGCGCAGATTGGACATCAGGACTCCTTTCGCCCCCCCCGCACGAACGCCTCCACCCGCCCCGCCCCCTCCTGGAGCCGCCGCCAGTACTCGCGCCGCCAGGCCACCTCGGCCGGCGGGTTCTTGCGGCTGGCACGGGCGAGGGGGAGGGGACTTAAGGGGAAGTCGTAGCGCGGCCCGTCGGGGAAGAGGCGATCGTGGAGGCGCTTCAGGACGAGGTTCCCGGCGTAGCCGCGGAAATAGTACTCGTCCTTGCCGGCCAGGCGGGCCAGGGTCTCGCCCCCCACGTGCTCCAGGCCGCGGCGGGAGAGGGTGATGCCGTGGAAGCGGAAGAGCTCCCCCGGTTCGTCTCGGTGGAGGAGGTCGACCTGCCAGCCGGCGTCGACGACCGCCTGGGTCGCCAGGTCGCCGGTGTCGTACCAGACCCACTGCTCGAAGGGGAGCGCGGGGTCGGGATGGTCGGCCTTGGGGAAGAAGCCCAGGGGGAGGGCGCTCGCGAAGACCTCGCGGTAGGCGGCGACCTTCATCACCACGGCGAAGGTGCCGTGGCTCGGCCGGCGCTTCCGGGAGACGCAGGAGACCGCCGCGACGTGCGGATCGGCGAGCCGCTGCTTCACCTCCCCCCAGAGGCTGTCGGAGATCCAGAAGACGTCGCTGTCGATGAAGGCGAGGTAGGGGGTCTCGGCCCGGGCAATGGCGTCGTTGTAGGCGTCGTGGAACTCACGCCGCGCGGACGTACGGTAGAGGATCGTGGCCCCGGGGTAGAGGGCGGGGTCCAAAATATTGCGGTCCGAGTCCTGGAAGATCTCGATCCGCGTCTCCTCCGGCGGGAAAGCCCGGGAGACACAGGCGTGCCAGAGGCGGACCACGTCGGGGTAGACGGTCGAGGTGAAGATCGTGAGGAGAGGGGAATTGCCGGCGGCCGTCACGCCACGGCCTCGTCCCAGCTCTCGGGGATCACCCTAGGGAGCGCCAGCTCGATCCCCTCCCTGGCGGCGAGGCGTGCGATCGCCCGGTCGGAACGCTGGAAGTAGGCGCGAAGAGCGCTCCGGCGGGCGGGATCGGTCACCTGGGCGAGGGCGCGGGCGAGGCCGGCCGCCGGGAGGCTCCCGGCGAGCGGCTCTCCGGCGCTGCCGGCCGCGAAAGGCTCGCCGAAGACCGCCTGATAGAGGGTGCCGAGGAGCAGGTTGTCGTAGGCCCCCATGGCGAAGTAGCGTTTCTCGCCCACCAGGGCCTCGAAGCGGCGCTCGCCGATCACGCCGCCGAAGATCTCGCGCGAGGCGCGGAGCACGGTGGTGCCGTGAAAATCGGCGAGGTGGGCCTCGGGGTCGGCCGCCTCGACGATCTCCCGGCCGGCCGCCTGGAGGGCGAGGGCGGCGCGCTCGCCGGGACCGCGGTTGACGCCGCCCGGCCAGACCCCCTCGTAGCTCGCGGCGAAGACCGGCGCCGGAAGGGCGCGATAGGGAGCCGCCCGGCAGAGCAGGGCGTAGACCCCGGGCAGCGCCCCGCGGCGGAGATAGGAGACCGCCGCCACCTCCGGCCGGTCGAAGGCGCTGAGATAGGAGACCGGCCAGGCGCCGTCCAGGAAGAAGAGGTCGGCGTCGAGGACGAAGAGCCAGCCGGCGCTCTCCGCCAGCGCCGCGTCGTAGAACTCGACGAAGTCGCGGACGCCGGGACCGGGGGCCGCGAGGACCGCTCCCGGAAACCAGCCCGGCGCGAACTCGGCGGCGTGGCCGTCACGGAAGATGCGGATCTCGACGGCGAAGCCCGCCGCTTCGAGGGCCGGCAGCAGGTCGCGGCGGACGGCGTGGTACCAGAGCCGGGCGAGGTCCGGGTAGCGGTGCGGGGAGGCGAGGAGGAGGGGCTCAGGCATACTCGGGCACGTCGGTGCGCGGCCGGTAGCGGCCCTCGCGGTCGAAGCCGCTCTCCCAGGCGCCGCCCTGCCACTCGCCCTCCCAGAAGACGCCGCCCCAGAAGGTGCCGCCGCGGAAGGTGCCGCCGCGGAAGAGACCGCCCAGCATCACCCCGGACTCGAAGACCCCGCCGTCCCACTCGCATTCGAGGAGCACCGCGCCGCGGTTGACGGTCTTCGGCCCGAACTTCTCCTTGTGGTAGAACTCGCCGGCTTCCAGGACCATGTCCTTAACCTATCACGGGGCTTCGAGGCCCCTCACCCCCCCAGCAGCTCCTCGATCCGCGCCAGCCCCTCCTCCGGGTCGTCCCCCAGGTCGAGCCGCCAGGCGTTGTCGCGGAGCAGGGTCTCGACGTAGCCAGAATAGCCGGGGACCTCCTCCTCGGTGCCGGCGCGGCCGGTGCGCCAGAGCTCCAGAGCTTCGCGGAGCGACAGGGCGGTGAGCCGGCTCGCCGGCGTGCCTGGGCGGCGGTGGAGGAGGACGACCGGCCCCGGCAGGGCGCGCGGCACCGTGCTCTCCGGGCGGACCGCTTCGAGGGCCACGGCGAGCTTGGGGACCCCGTTGCGGGCGAGCGACGGGGCGAGCCCGGCGAGCTCGGGGAAGAACCGGGCGGTGTCGGGCCGAAGATGGCACCACCAGGGGAGCCCCCACCAGGCCCCGGGTCCTTCCCGGCCCCCGCGGACACCGCGAAGGAGATCGATCCACACCACGTCCTCGGCGAGGACCTGGAGGGACCGTCGGGAGGCGGCGGCGTAGACGAGGGTGGTCTTGCCCCCGCCGCCCTGGGCGCGCAGGAGGGCGGCGCGGCCCTGGTGGACGACCGCGCCACCGTGGACGCCGAGAAAGCCGCGCGGCGGCAGCTGGAGCTGCAGGGCGAGCTCCAGGAGCTCCAGGCGGAGGCGAGCCGGCTGGGCCAGCAGCTCGGGCGCGAAGCGGCCGCGGGCGGTCCCTTGGGTGCGGTCGACGACCAGGGTCGAGCCCCCCTCGCGCAACCGTACCCGCTCGCCATGGACCAGGTAGGACGTCCCGCGCTCCCGGTCTGGAACCCGGCGGGTGAGGAAGAGGAAGTCGAGGTCGGGCGGCCCCGCCGGGGGAGCGGACCCGAAGCCGCGGAAGGCGTCCTCGGCCGCGGCGAGCACCGCGGGATGGTCGGTCCGCAGGCCCAGGGTGAGCCCGAGGGGCCGAAACCCGGCGGTGAGCAGGGGCGGCCGGCTCATGGGCCGGGGGAGGGGCCGGTGCGGAGCGAGGTGGCGAGGCCGCTCCAGGCGCCCCCCAGCGTCGGCTTCCGGCGCAGACAGGCGAGGAACTGCCGGCGAGCCGCCTGTCGCTCGCCCCGGCTCAAGAGGAAGCGGCCCAGCCGGTAGCGGTAGAGGAGGAACATCTCGTCGTAGAGGCGGCGTGGCACGGCCCCCTGGGCATAGAACCGCTCCAGGCCGTGGAGGGCGTCCTCGAAGCCCTCGACCCCGTAGCCGGGGGAGGAGTTGCCGGGGTGCTTGCGGATGCGCACCAGCGGCCGGTGGAGGACTGCCGCCCGGGAGTCGAAGGCGAGGCGGGTGAAGAGGTCGTACTCGCCGGTCGTCAGCCGCTCCTCGAAGGGGCCGACCCGGTCGAGCGCTGTGCGGCGCACGGTGATCGTCGAGGTGTAGAGGGTGGTCCAGGCGCGCAGGATGGGAAAGAAGAGCGAGGCGACCGAAACGCTCCCCTCCTCCGGTTCCTCCCCGGGCAGCGGGTGGAGATTCGTCCGCCGGAAGCCGCCGGCGTCGAAGGAGCGGTAGCCGGCCAAGGTCCAGCCGGCCTCGGGATGGGCGGCGAGGACGGCGCGATAGGCGGCGAGCGCCTCCGGTTCCAGGAGGTCGTCCGAGTCGAGGAAGGCGATCAGCTCGCCGCGCGCCCGGGCGACCCCGGCGTTCCGTACCCGGGCCAGGTTCCCCGAGCGCGGCAGAGGGAGATAGACGAGCCGCGGATCGCCCGCCCGGATCGCCGAGACGGCCGCGGCCGTCCCGTCCGTCGAGCCGTCGTCGACGACGATTCCCTCGAGGTCGCTCTCCGTCTGGCCGAGGACGCTCTCCAGGGTCGCGGGCAGGAGGTGCGCCCGATTGTGGGTCGGGATGACGACGCTGACGCGGGGGGCTCGCATGGGCATGCTTGACAGGGGATGCCGGCTCCCGGATAGTAGCATTCCGAATCACTTGGGAATTTAAGGCTTGACATGGATGGGGGCACCCCCCCCTGGACCTCGGCTCCGAGGAAGCGGCGGCGCTCGCTCGCTCCCGGTCCCGGGGTTCCCTTTTCGTACGATTGGAGGACAAAGAGAACGATGGGTACCAAGACGAGATCACTCCCCAAGACCCTCGCCCTGTTCGTCGCCGTGGCCTTCGCCCTGGCCTGGGGGCTCGGCCGGCCGCACGCCGATGCCGCTCCCCCCGCCAAACCGGCCGCCAAGCCGGCCCCCACGAAGGCCGCCAAGCCGGCGGCCATGCCCGCCGCCACCGGCTCGACCCTCTGCAACCTGTCGTCGCCGCCCAACCTCGGGACCATCGCCAAGACGATCGCGCCCAACAACAACGCGTTCATCAGCGACTACAACACCCTCTCCCAGGCCGCCTGGTGCACCTTCATCGCCCTCAACTGGCCGGCCCAGGGGACGGCGCCGACGATGAACGCCAACCCGAACGCCAAGTTCGGCACCGCCGGAGCGACCGAGGTCTGGGAGACCTGGATGGACTCGACCGAGGTCTACTGCAGCAACGGCAACGCGCCCGGCAATTGCAGCACCTCGCTCAAGCGCTCGGCCTCGTCGCGCAAGGTCCACCGGCTCACCATGGCCAACCCCAACTCCGCCCATGCCGCCGAGGCGCGCCTCCAGGCTCAGCACAGCGCCGACCCGCGTCTCCTGGCCGCCGTCGCCGGCGACGACCAGGACCTGTCGGAGAACACCCAGGCGACCGGCTACATGCTGCCGGACAAGAACAACACCCCGGCCAACAACTCGATCATCCTCTACGAGGTGCGGGAGAACCCGAGCTTCGTCTCGTTCCTCACCAAGTGGGGGATCTATAACCGCAACGGCCAGACCACCCTCTACAACGCGCAGGGCGGCAAGGCCGAGCCGCCGGGCCAGTCGCCGCTCGACTTCTCGCCCCAGGCCTTCGAGGTCAAGCCCTCCTGGTACGTCATCCCGAACGGCGAGAACGACCCCATGTACGTCAGCCAGGGCGCCTGCGCCCCGGGCGTGCAGTGCGGCCAGAACGGCAACTTCAACATCGGCCTGACCGGCTTCCACGTCCTCTGGAAGGTGTTCCCCAAGTCGAGCTGGATCTGGATGACCTTCGAGTACAACCAGAACCCGGCGCTCACCCCGGTCGTCACCAAGGCGATCACCTACACCCGGCCCGACGGCGGGACCTGCCCGAACGGCAGCGCTCTCCCCTGTCCGGACGGCCCGTACATCGCGGGCAACCCGACCCCCACGGACCCGGTGCAGAACGGCGCCAACGCCGCCAACGCCATCTACCAGCCGATGCTCGCCGGCACCCCCTTCGCCAACTACAAGCTGGTCGGGGTGCAGGTGGCGTTCATGGTCAACGGCGTGCCGACGCTGCTCGCCAACAACCACATCGAGACCGACTTCGGGGCCACCAACACGCTCACCAACCCCACCTCGTCCTGCATCACCTGCCACTACTACGCCTCGATCGGCAACCTGAACACCAATAACTGTTCGAAGGGCAAGTCGGCCAACGTCCGGCGCATCGGGATCTTCCAGACCACCACCCAGATCCCCAACATGCAGGCCTTCGGCACCGGCTACACCGGCAACGGCCAGTCCAGCCTCTACAACGCGAGCGGGAGCTCCGGTCCCTACGTTGCGGGCGACTTCATCTGGACCCTCCAGCTCTCGCAGTGGAACCTCTCCCAGGGGAACGGCTGCCCGTCGACCACGCAGAGCAAGCCGGCGCCAAAGCCCAAGCCGGTGAAGAAACCGACCGGCAGGTCGCGTTCCGCCGGATAGAGGCGCGGGACGGCTTTTTTGAGACCCGGGGCCGTGGGCGCTTGTAAGCGCCCACGGCCTTTTTCTTTCTATCCACCCGTCCGCGAGATCAACCAGGCCGCCTCGGCGAGCGCGATCAGGTTGGTGAGCGCGTGGAGGCCGAACGAGAGGAGCGTCGAGCCCGTCTTCAGGCGGACCCCGGCGAGGAGGAGGCCGAGGAGGAAGACGAAGCTCATGTCGAGCGGGTCGTACTGCGCATGGAGGAGGCCGAAGACGAGCGCGGAGAGGAGGGTGGCGACCGTCCCGCCCAGGGCCGGGGTGAGGCCGGGGAGGAGGAAACCGCGGAAGAGCAGCTCCTCGAAGGCCGGGCCCGCCACCACCATGGCGAGATAGAGGGCGGGCAGGCCGTGGGCGGTGCGGTAGGCGTTGAGCAGGAAATCGGGGACCAGCGGCCGGTAGAGGAACTGGGAGAGCTGGTCGTAGACCAGCTGGATGGCGGCGAGCGGGGCGAGGGCGCCCAACGCCTGGCCGAGAGTCGGCAGGGAGAGCCCCAGGTAGTTCCGCACCGGCAGGCCCCGCCGCAGGCGGACGAGACCGAGGACGAGGAGGATGCCGACCGGTACCGAAACCAGGGTCGGAAAGGTGATCGAGAGCCCGTAGTTCTCGGGTGCGGCGAGAGTGGGCGAGAGCGCCAGGGCGGCGTTCTGGACCAGGGTGTAGACGACGACCGCCAAAGTGGAGAAACCGAGCGTGGCGAGGAGCCCCCACCGGCGAAGCGGCGGCGCCGGCTCCGGCCGGGGAGGAGATGGGATCTCGTCGTCCATCGAGCAGCGGCAGCGTACCACCACCACTCCCCTTGACAAACTAGGAGAGCGTGCCGCACACTCCTAGCCACACTAGGAGAGTGCGCGCCATGACCAAGACCGCAGAGCTGCTTCCAGGGACCCTCGACCTGCTGATCCTCAAGGCGGTGTCGCTCCAGCCGCTGCATGGGTACGGCGTGCTCCTGCGCATCGGCCAGATCTCGGGCGACGCGCTGGAGATCCCGCAGGGGTCGCTGTATCCGGCGCTCTACCGTCTGGAGCACCAGGGGCTGATCGTCGCCGAGTGGGGCCAGAGCGAGAACAACCGGCGCGCCAAGTACTACACCCTGACCGTCGCCGGGCAGCGCCGGCTGGACGAGGAGACGGCGAGCTGGAACCGCCTGGCGTCCGCGATGGCCGCGGCGCTCAATACCGTACCCGAGGAGGCCTGACATGGCGCCTCGGCTCCGCTCCCTGCTGCAGGCGCTCTTCCGCCGGACCCACTTCGAGGCCGAGATGGCGGAGGAGATGCGGTTTCACGTCGAGCAGGTCGCCACGGAGCTCGTGCGCTCCGGCGTGCCGCCGGAGGAGGCTGCGTGGCGGGCGCGGCGGGCGTTCGGCAGCCTCGACGCCGTCCAGGCGGACTGCCGCGAGGCGCGCGGCCTCCGCCTCTTCGACGAGCTCCGGCAGAACCTGCGCCTGGCCCTCCGCCGGCTGCGGAAGACGCCCGGCTTCACCGCCACCGCTCTCGCCACCCTGGCGCTCTGCCTGGGCGCCAATCTCACCATTTTCGCCGTCGTCGACTCGGTCCTCCTGCGGCCGCTGCCGTTCCCGGACGCCGGCCGGCTGGTGAGCGTGTTCAACACCTATCCCAAGGCCGGCGTCGGGAACGACGGTGGTTCGTTGACCAACTACTACGAACGGCGGGGCCAGATCGCCGCCTTCTCCGGCCTGGCCGCCTACCGCGAGGGCACGGCGGTCGTCGGCGAGACCGGGGCGACGGAACGCGAGCCGGTTCTGCGCGTCACCCCGGACTTCTTCGCCACCCTCGGGCGCGGCCCGATCCAGGGCCGCGCCTTCACCGAGGCGGAAACGACGGTGGATGCCGACCGCGTGGCCATCCTCACCGACGCCTTCTGGCGGCAACGCTCGAACGGCGATCCGCACGTGATCGGCCGCAAGATCCGGGTGAACGGTCTCGAACGGGTCGTGGTCGGGGTCCTGCCGCCCGACTTCAGCTTCCTCTCCTCTCCGGCCCGGCTCTATGTTCCGCTCTCGTCGAGCCCGGAGGAGCACGCGCCGAAAGAGCGGCACTCGGGGAACTCCCACCTGATCGCCCGGCTCCGCCCCGGTCACCCGCTCGTCCAGGCGCAAGCGCAGATCGACGCCCACAATGCCGCCGTGGAGAAGGACGATCCCGCCGCCCGGGCGATGGCCGACGCGGGCTTCCGCTCGCTCGTCGTGCCTCTCCATGCCGACCACGTCGCGGCGATTCGTCCCACCCTCTGGTTGATCCAGGCGGGCGCCCTGTTCCTGCTTCTGATCGGCGCCGTCAACCTCGTCAACCTGCTCCTGATCCGCGCCAGCGTGCGCGCCCGGGAATTCGCCGTCCGCCAGGCGATCGGCGCCAGCCGCTGGCACGTGGTGCGGGAGGTGCTGGTCGAGACCACCCTGCTCACCCTCGCCGGTGGGCTCTTAGGTCTCGCGGTGGGGGAGAGCGGCATCCGCCTGCTGACCGTGCTGGGCACCGAGCATCTCCCCTTGGGCGCCCATATCGCCTTCGATGCGCGGCTGGCCGGGGTCGCCCTGCTGGGAGCGGTCGTTCTCGGGCTGGCGATCGGGCTGCCCCTCGCCGCCTACAACCTGCGCTCCGGCAGGGCGCTCCCCCAGGAGTCGCGTGGCGGCACGGCCAGCCGGGCGGCGCAGGGCCTGCGCCACGCCTTCATCGTCGCCCAGATCGCCCTCGCCTTCGTGCTGCTCGCCGGCGCGGGCCTCCTCGGCTTGAGCCTCGATCACGTCCTCGCCCTCTCGCCTGGCTTCCGGCCGGAGCCGGTGCTGAGCGGCCAGCTCGGGCTGCCGGGGAAGAGCTATCCGGACGTGCCGGCCCTCCTCACCTTCACCGAAAGGCTCGGCGAAGCGCTCGGCCGCCAGCCGGGCGTGCAGGCCGTCGGTTTTGCCACCAACGTGCCGTTGAGTGGGATCAGCAACAAGAGCGCCGTCACGGTGAAGGGCTTTGTACGCAAGCCCGGGAAATCCCCCCGCGGCCACTATTCCTACAGCATCGGCGGCGACTACTTCGCCGCCCTGAACGTTCCGTTGCGCGAGGGACGATTCCTGACCGCCGCCGATTCCCGCCGCGCCGAGCGGGTCTGCGTCGTCGACGAGGACTTCGCCCGCCGCTACTGGCCCCGTGGCCGCGCCCTCGGCCAGCGTCTCTTCGAGGGCCCGGACGAGAAGAGCGAGGCCGAGGCCTTCACCGTCGTCGGAGTCGTCGGCGCGGTCAAGCAGGCCGGGCTGACCGAAAACGAGGCCCTGGGCGCGGTCTACTATCCTCTCGGCCACCGCGCCGACCGGGGTTTCTTCGTCGTCGCCCGCACCCGCCGGCCGGCGGACTCGCTCGGGCCGGCGCTGCAAAGCGTCGTCCGCCAGCTCGACCCCGAGCTCCCGGTGAGCGATCTGCGGTCGATGGAGACCCGCCTGACCGACAGCCTGGTGGCCCGCCGCTCGCCGGCCCTCCTGGCGGGTCTCTTTTCCCTCCTCGCCGTGCTGCTCACCGCCATCGGCACCTATGGGGTCCTGAGCTACGCCGTGGCGCAGCGGCGCCGCGAGATCGGCCTCCGCATGGCCCTGGGGGCGCGGCCGGAGCAGGTGCGCGGCCAGTTCCTCGTGCTCTCGCTGCGCCTCCTGGCAGGCGGCACTCTCCTCGGCCTCCTCGGCGCTTGGTTGACCGGCCAGGCCCTGCAGGCGATCCTCTTCCAAGTCCCGGCGTTCCACCTGGCGACCCTCGCCGCGACCGCCGGCATCCTGGGCGGCGTATCGCTGGTCGCCGGCCTGCGCCCGTCCGATCGCGCCGCGCGGATCTCCCCGATGGAAGCGCTCGCGGACGAGTAGGGGAGGGGTTGGCTACTTCTTCTTCCGCAGCGCCGCGATCTCCCGGTCGAACCCCGGCACGATCGCCTTCACGAAGGCGTTCTTGAGCAGGTTCGAGATCGTCTCCCAGGTGCTGGTCCGCGGGTTGTCGAGCGAGCCGGAGAGGTCGGTTTTGGTCGCCACCTCTTCGCGCTTGTGGTTTTCCAGGACGTGGGCCGCCGCGCCCACCACCTTCTCGTAGAGCTTCTTCAGCGCCGGCTTGTCCTTGTCCTGCTTCGCATCGTAGACCTGGACGTCCTGGAAGAACGGCTTGACGTAGCCGTCGATGTGCCGGTCCTTGACCGCCATTTCGGTGTAGACGGAGAAGGTCCCGGCCGCCACGTCGAACTTGCCGTAGGCGCGGAGGAGGTCGTTGACCTTGGGGAGGGAGGCCGCCTCGACCGCCAGCGCCAGGTTGAAGTTTGGACCGTTGCCGCCCGGCCGGAATTCCGCCGTGCCGTGGGCCGTGCCGGTGCCCATGAAGCGCCCGGCGAGCCGGGCGCGGACCGGTCCGGTCAGCGGTCCGCTCACCAGGTCGGTCACCGCGAGGTCCAGGTGGTCGAGGAAGACCCGGAAGGGCGGGCTCTTGGCGCGGTCGACGAAGCCGAGCTCGCCGCCCAGCAGGCGGAGGGTGCGGATGCGGACCGGGATCGTCGCCTGGCGGTTTACCTCGCGAGTCACCGCCGCCTTGGCCGCCTCCGCCCGCGTCTTTTCGGCTTCCAGAGTCGCCGTCGAATGGAGATAGTCGAGGCGCAGGCCGCGGATCGTGAGATCGTCCACCCGGACCTGGTTGTGGCGGGGGGAGAGCTCGAATTCGCCCTTGGAGGCGAGCACGCCGCCCTGGAGCGATAGATTGGCGCGCGAGATGAGCGGGCGCAGGCGGTCCAGGGGGATGCCCAGGGCGCTGTAGACGGCGTGGACCCCAGGATAGGGCTCGGCGAGGAAATCGGCGTGCCCGTCCGCCACCGCCCGGCCGGTGTCGAAGACGATCCCCTCGGTGTGGACCGGCGAAGGGTAGACGCCGGGGCGGCTGTGGATGTTCCGGATGTCCTTGGCGTCCAGGTTCCAGTGGCTGACGAGGAACGGCTTCTGGGGATCGACGTCGATGTAGGCGAGCTCGCCTTCCCGGATCGCGACGTGGTCGAACTTGAGCGGGTAGATCGACTCGAAAGCCTGCTGCCAGCCACGGTCCTTGAGCCGGACCTTGTCGTGGGCTTCCTGCTCGATCTGCGGCAGGTCGATGTGGACCCGCGGGTGGTCGAAGACGGCATCGGCCACCAGGTGGAAGGTGAGGAGCGCCGGCCACTCGACGCTCGTTCGGAGGCGCGGGATGTCGGCGACCGGTGGATTGGGGTTGGCCTGTTGCCGGATGACCAGGTTGCGGAGGGTCAGGGCCAGGTTCAGGGGGTTCACGTGGGCGTGCCCCAGGGTCACCTGGTAGCCGGTCAAGCGCTGGTTGATCTTGCCTTCGAGGGCACGGCGCAGCCGCTCGTCGAAGAGGTGGGAGCCGAAAACCGCCAGGAGCGCGAGGACGGCGAGGACGACGCCCGAGGCGACGAGGCCCCGCCGCGACAGTCGCCGCGAGCGACGGGGAACCTTGTCCTCTCTGGGAGGCCCGGCCCGCTCTTCCTGCTTCTCCGTAACTGGTTCTCGCTGCAATAGCATACAACCTCAGACCGGACCCCGTTCATAGATAAAGCAAAGAGTTTGCCAACCTGAAACGGAGGGCCGCCCTTCTGGACTCCTCCTGCCCGGCTGAAATGGAATTGTGAGCTCCGACACTAAGAAGAAGAGCGGGATCTCCTGACGAAAATTTGATTCCGCGGCTATCGGAACCGGATCAGTGGCGCCTCTGCGAGGCGTAGGGAGACGGCTATGGAGCTGGGTCAGGGTCGGCGGCAGGCAGGAAGGTTCGGACTTTTTGCGTTCTTGGTGTTGGCTCTGGCGCCGGGGGCGCTCCAGGCCCAGGGGAGTTGTGTCCGGTTGAACGGTGGCTGCACGCCGCCCGAGCAGCCGGGCCAGTGCTTCCCCGATGCCCTGGGGCCGATCACCTGGACCGATCCGGGCGGGGCGCGCACCACCCAGGTCCGCTTCCTCGCCAACAGCCCGAATTCGACCTGCCATCCGCCGGTCGGGATCGGGGCGCCGCCGCACTGCTGCACCTCCTTCCATCCGCCCGCCAGCCCCGGTCCCTCGGTCAAGCTGCGGATCGTCGGCCGGCGGGTCTGGGTCGACTACGACGCCCCCAACTACTACTGCCAGAACACCGGCGACTGGCCGCCGTTCTTCACCTGCACCAACGACCCGCTCGCCTCCGCGGACAACCTGTTCCTGTTCCGCAACGGCGACCTGCTGCAGACCGCTTTCATCTATTACGAAAACGGCTCCTGGGACACCGGGATCGACGTCGCCTGCGGCGGCACCCAGACCTTCACCGCCCGGATCGGCTACGTGGTCGAGCCGGTGCAGCTCACGGAGGCGTTCGACACCAAGACGCTCAAGGCGGTCTGCCCGGACCGGCGCGATTGTCCGTATGGCGTCGGCAAACCGGTCAACCCCGGCTCGGGAGACGTCGCGGCGACCGTACCCCTCTTCACTCTCGCCCAGGCGCCGCTCTCGCTCTCCTTCAGCCTGAGCTATCACAGCGGCACCCCGCTCTACCCGGGCCTCGTAGCGGCGCCCGCCGGACTCGGCTGGACCCACCTCTTCGCCCAGACCCTGCGGCCGACCGATGCCACGAACCGCGTCCTCTACCACCTGACGCCCGAGGGCTTCGAGTCGGAGTACACCCAGAGCGGGGTCAACACCTGGATCGCCTCCAGCCCGGGCGAGTTGCGCGGCACGGTGACTCTCGCCTCCGGCCAGTTCGCCCTGACCGACCTCGACGGCAGGGTGACGCGCTTCGACGCGGCGACCGGGAAGTGGCTCTCGACTACCGACCGCTGGGGCAATACCCTCTCAGGCATCTATGACGCCTCCGGCAATCTCGCGACAGTCGCCGACGCCGAAGGGCGGCAGGTGACGCTCGCCTACGTCGGCGGCTTCCTCTCGTCGATCACCTTGCCGGACGGCCCTGTCTGGCGCCTGATCTACGACGGCCCCAACCTGGCGGCGATTTTCGATCCCCTCCACCCCGGCGCGACGCCCTGGCGGAGCTTCACCTACGCGGCTGACAGTCAGGGAGTGATCCGCCTCCTGACCGAGGTGCGCGACGAGGCGGGCGCCCTGCTCGAGGGGCACTCCTACGACGCCGCCGACCGGGGCACGACGTCGATCTCGGCGGGCGGCAAAGACTCGGTGACCATCGAGTACGACACGCCCTCCCCTGGCCAGAGCCGGACGACGCACGAGATTGACGGCACCACCTCCCAACTCTCGATTTTCAGCCTGACCTACGGCAAGGGTAGATTCTTGCCGGACCGCATCCAGGGCAACTGTGCGACCTGCGGCGTCGCGACCTCCGACGACCAGTCCTTCACCTACGGCCCCGACAATCACGTGCTGTCGAAGACCGACGGCAACGGCCACCTGACGCGCTACACCTACAATGCCGACGGCAACGTCACCTCGATGACCGAGGCGGCGGGGACGGCGATCGAGCGGACGACGACCTACCGCTACGGTTACGCGCCATGGCCCAACTTCCGCACCGAGGTGGACGAGCCCTCGGCGGCGAAGCCGGGGGCGCAGAAGGTCACCACCATGACCTGGAACACCACGGGCACGCCGGAGACCACCCTCACGGCCGTGGAGTCGGGGTTTCTGTCGCCGAGCGACGCAGCGCCGACCCCCTATACCTCGACCGCCACCTTCGACGCCCGTCACCGCCATGTCTCTGCCAACGGGCCACGCACGGACGTGGCGGATGTCGTCACCACGGCCTACTACGACGACGCCGATCCGGTCGCCGACCGGCGGGGGCGGGTGGCGCGGCGGACCGACGCGACCGGCTTGGTCACGACTTTCGACGGCTACGACGTCTTCGGCACGGCGCGAACGGTGACCGATCCCAACGGCGTGGTCACGACAAGGGAGACCGACGGCCGTGGGCGGCTCATTCGCTCGACCGCGAAGGCGGTGCCGGGTGATGCCAGCGAATCGGCCGACTATGTCTCCACCTATACCTACGACGGCCGCGACCGGCTGCTGCGCACCCTGCTGCCGCGTGGTAACGGGATGAGCTATGGCTATGAGGACGGTACCAACCACCTGATCGACACAATCCGGCTGGACGCTGCCGGCAACCAGGTCGAGCGCCGGCACCTGACCCTCAACACGATCGGCGGTAAGGTCCAGGAGGAGGACCAGAGCTGCGACACTCCGGCGCCTGTCTGCGCTTCGTGGACGACGAAGCGGAGCGAGAGCTTCACCTACGATCTCCACAACCGCCTCGCGAGCGTCGCCCACCCGGTGCCTGCGGGCTCGAAGGTGACCTACGCCTACGACCCGGACGGCCTGCTCTCGGCGGTCCAGGACGAAGTGCATGCGAGCCCCAACACCCGCAACGGCTATGACGCCCTGCACCGGTTGACCCAGGTGCAGCAGACGCTCGCCGGTGCCCCGGGTGGAATCGCCGGCACGTCCTATTCCTACGACGTGATGGACGACCTGGCCGCGGTGACCGACCCCAACGGCAACGTCACCCGCTACCAGTATGACGACTTCCGACGCCTCGCCCGCCAGGACTCGCCGGTCACCGGGGCCACCACCTACCAGTATGACCCGGCGGGGAACCTGACCTCCACGACCGACGCGCGCGGCGCTGTGACCACCCGTACCTACGACGCCTCGAACCGGCTCCTCGCCAGTACCACGCAGCTCGCCGGCTCGGCCGCCGAGACGGTGACCTATTCCTATGATGCCGCAGCCGCCGGCAACTACGGCAAGGGGCGCCTCGCCCAGATGACCGACCCCTCGGGCTCGACGACCTATACCTACGAGCGGCGCGGCCTCCTGAAGGGCGAGGTGCAGACGATCCTGGGGACGCCCTACACGATGGACTTCAGGTACGACCAGAACGGCAATCGGAGCCTCTTCACCTACCCCTCGGGGCGCCAGGTCACCTACACCTTCGACTTCGCCGACCGGCCGCTCTCGGCGACTTCCGGGACGACCTCCTACGTCAGCTCGGCCGGCTATCTCCCCTTCGGTCCGGAGACCCGGACGGCCTACGGCAACGGCACCACCCGGACCTTCTCCTACGACCTGCGCTACCGGCCGACCGAGAACCGCCTCGACGGCGCCGCCTTGCCGATCGCCGACTACCTCTACCAAGAGGATCCGGTGGGCAACATCACCTCGCTCCATGACGCCCTCGACCCGAGCTTCAATCGCGACTTCGCCTACGACGACCTCTACCGGCTGACCGGGGCGACGACCGGCGAATCGCTGTGGGGGAACGGCAGCTACCGCTACGACCCCATGGGAAACATGACCTCTCTCGCCCTGGGCTCGGCGCGGTCGCTCTCCTTCTCCTACCAAGGGACCCTGCCGCAACTCGCGACGGTGGCGGTGCCGGGGGGCGGCAGCCGCGCGGTCACCTACGACCCGGCCGGTAACGAGATCACGGTGGGGGGGGCGACCTCCACCTACTCGGCGCGCAACCTGCTCGCCGCGGCCGACGGCCTCACCTACACCTATGATGGCCGCGGGGTCCGTACGGCTCTGTCGGTCGCGGCGGCCCTGGGCGCGATCACCGGGACGGTCCTCGACGCCGGGACGGGCGCCCCGATCGCTGGCGCCACCGTGCGCCTCACCGGCACCGGGAACACCGCGGTGACCGACGCAGCCGGCCATTACGTCCTCACCGCCGCGGCCGGGATCTACACCCTGACCGCCGCCCAAGTCGGATACCTGCCGACGACGGGCCTGCCCCTCAACCTGCCGGCCGGGGCGGACGTCACCGCCGATCCCCTCCGCCTGTCGCCCGCCCCCGGGAAGATCACCGGCACTGTGCTCTCCTCGCTCGACGGCAATCCTCTTGCCGGGGTCGCCGTCACCGTTCCCGAGACCGGCCTCGCTGCTTTCACCGACGCCGCCGGGAGCTTCACGCTCGAGGAACCGGCCGGGACCTACAGCCTCGCCCTGGCGCTCCCCGGCTACCTGACCCAGACTCTGCCGGCGTTCGCCCTGGCGGCGGGCCGCACCCACGCGGTGGGAACGGTCACCCTCGTGGCCCTTCCGGCGACGGTCACCGGCCGGGTGCTCAATTCGGTGAGCGGAGCCGGGCTCGCCGGGGCGACGGTCACCGCCACCCCGCGGACCACCGGTCTCGCCGCCGCGACGCCGGTCTTCGCCACGACCGACGCGGCCGGCAACTTCACGCTCTCCCTCGCTTCCGGCACCTATTCTCTGACGATCACGGCGACCGGCTTCGCCTCCCGCACCACCGCCTCGATCGGCCTCGGGCCCGGGGCGTCCTACGCCTTCGGCAACCTTACCCTGGACCCCCTGGGGACGATCACCGGCACGGTCGTCAAGTCGACCGACGGCATGCCGATCGGCGGGGCCACGGTTACGATCACCGGGACCCTCAATCAGGCGACGACCGACGCATCCGGCGCCTTCACCCTGACCCAGCCGCCGGGGACGTATACCCTCTCCGTCCAGGCGGGCGGCTTCGCCGACCTGGTGACGCCTCCCTTCACCCTGGCGCCGGGCGGTACCCATAACGCCGGGACGCTGCCTCTCCTGCCGGTCGCCCTCTCGGTCTTCGTCGGCTACGCCGACAACCTGCGGGCGAGCTCGGCCTTCCCCGTCCCCTGGCAGGGGTCGCCCAACGTCGTCTTCCTCGGCAACGGCCCGGTGTTCGACGCCGGCGCGGTCCGCCTTGACAACGCGACCGACGAGCCGATCGCGGTCGACGGGGTCCAGGTCGACCTCGGCCGGCCGGGGCCGGTCTACAACCTGTGGGGGAGCTTCACCATCCCCTCCCACGGCTCGGTCATCCTCACCCAGACCACGCCGTTCAATTTCGACACCAGCGACTTCGCCATCGTCGGCTGCGGCCAGACGCTCGCTCCCGGCGAGCCGCGGGTGCCGCGGGTCCAGGTGACGGTGGGCGGAGTGGGGACCACCTATTTCGACACCGGCCACATCCTGGACACCGGCGGCTACGACCTCGCCTGCCGGGCCAACGAGTCGCTCCAGTGGCGCCTGATCGGGACCACCGGGATCAACTCGAACGGCGATTTCCTGCTCGCCCCGGTGACCGGCACGAGCCCGCTGGGCAGCTCTTACACCCTGACCGCGACTCTGACCGACGCCAACAACCAGCCGCTGCCCAACGTCACCGTCACCTTCAAGGCGACCTCCGGCCCCAACACCGGCAGGACCGGCCAGGCGGTGACCGATGCCACCGGCAAGGCCTCCTTCAGCTACGGCAGCACCTTCGCCGGCACCGACACCTGGCAGGGCACGGTGGTCAACGCCTCCGGCGGGTCTCTTCTCTCGAACCCGGCGACCGTGGTGTGGCCGTCGCTCGCGGGGATCGAGGTGTTCGTGGGCTACGCCGACAACCTGCGGGCCAACTCTTCCTTCCCAACCCCCTGGCAGGGGTCGCCCAATGTGGTCTTCCTGGGCGGCGGTCCGAGCTTCGACGCCGGTGCCGTGCGCCTCGACAACACCGGCGACAGCCCACTGCTGGTTGACAAGGTAGTGGTCGACTTGCAGCGGCCGGGCCCGGTCTTCGACCTCTGGGGTAGCTTCACCATCCCGGCCCACGGGTCGGCCATTCTCACCCAGAACTTCTCGTATAACTTCGACACCAGCGACTTCGACCTGGTCGGATGCGGCGGCACGTTGTCGCCCAACGAGAAGCGCATCCCCAAGATCACGGTGACGATCGGGGGCTTCTCCGGCAGCTACCTTGACACGGCGCACATCATCGACACCTTCGGCTACGACCTCGCCTGCCGGGACAACGAGTCGCTGCAATGGCGCCCCGTGGGCGCTGGCGGCACCACGGCCTCCGGCCAGTTGGCGCTGCGTCCGGACGTGGCGACCCACCCGGTGGGGGCGCTTCATACCGTCACTGCGGCGGCGACCGACGCGGTGGGCGAGCCGCTCGCCAACGTCACGGTCCAGTTCAATGTCCTTTCCGGACCGAACGCGGGGAAGACCGGCCAGTCGGTGACCAACGCCGCCGGCATCGCGACCTTCACCTACACGAGCGCCGCGACCGGCACGGACACCCTGAAGGCCACGATCACCAACCCGTCGGGCGGGGTGATCGCCTCGAACCAGGTTACCTCCAGCTGGATTCCGACGGTCAGCCTGAGCCTCACCCCGGCGATCGCCACCCAGGCCGTGGGGACGCCTTACAATGCCACCCTTCTCGCGACCGACGGCGCAGGCCACCCGGTGGCGAACCTGACCGTGACCTTCCAGATCGGTAGCGGTCCCAACACCGGGAGAACGGCCCAGGGCACGACCAATGCCGCGGGCCAGTCGGTCTTCACCTATACGAGCACTCTTCCGGGGAGCGATCTCCTGGCGGCCTCGATCACCCTCCAGGGCGGAGCGGCCCTGACCTCGAACCAGGTGACGGCGAACTGGACCTCGCCGCTCACCCTGACCTTGGCGCCGCTCTCCGCCACGGCGCCGCTGGGCAGCTCGCTGACCTTCACCTCCACCCTGGCCGATGCCTCCCACCGGGGGGCGCCGGGGGTGCCCGTCACCTTCCAGGTGCTGAACGGCCCCAACGCCGGCGCCACCGGGCAGGCGACGACGGATGCCTCGGGCCAGGCGGCTTTCACCTATACGAGCAGCGCTCTGGGCACTGACACCCTCGTAGCCACAGCCGCCCAAGGAAGTGGTGCGATCACCTCGAATCTCGCCACCGCCACCTGGATCGCCATTCCGACGACGCTCGTCTACCTGGGCCCGGCCGGCGGGGAGACTCTCGACCCGCTGACCCTTCAGGCGCGCCTGACCGAGAGCGCCACGGGCCGTCCGCTCGCCGGCCAGAGCGTGGCTTTCAACTTCGGCGGCCAGTTGCTCACCGCGACGACCGACGGGAGCGGAGTGGCCTCGGTCACCCTGACGCCGACCGCCGCCCCGGGAACGATTCCGCTTACTCTCACCTTCACCGGCACCGGCCCCTACACCGGGTCGGGCGCTTCGCTCCTCTTCGGCCTGCGCCGCGACGAGACGGCGATCGTCTATACGGGCAAACCCGTGGCGGCGAACGGGATCGCGCAGCCGGTCTCGGCTCGCCTGACCGACGGCGAGGACGGTGCACCGCTCGCCGGGAAGACCGTCACCTTCACCCTGGGTCCGGTCTCCGTCTCCGCGGTGACCGACGCCAACGGCGTCGCCAACGCGACCCTCACCCTGCCGGCGACCCTGGCCACCGGCCTCGCCGTGATCCAGGTCGCCTTCGCCGGCGACACCTACGAGCAGCCCGCTCAGACCACGGCGCCGATCGTGGTCTACCAGCCGAGCTCGTTCGTGGTCTGGGGCGGCAACACCTCGGGCCTCGATATCGGTCAGAGGGTCAACTTCTGGGGCAGCCAGTGGGAGCAGCAGGTCTTGGGAGGCGACTACAACGCCCGCAGCGCGTTCAAGGGGTACGGAACGATGCCGTCGAGCTCGATCGGGATCTGCGAGCCGACGGCGACGACGACCGGCACGCCGCGGCTCGACCAGGGCTGCTGGACCTCGAAGCCCGGCAACAGCTCGCCGCCCGCGACCCTCGCCGATTTCATCCAGGTGATCGTCGCGACCAGCGCCAACAAGAGCGGCTCGACGGTCTACGGTAATATCGCTGCTACTGTGGTCGTGGAGGTCGATCGTACCGTGCCGTACTCCCCCAATCCGGGTCACCCCGGCTTCGGCACCATCGTGGCGGTGATCGACGACGGTGCGGGCCTCTTCCCTGCCACCCGAGCGGCAGCTGCGATCCCCAAGTCTGCCGTTCCGGCCGCGGGTCTCGCTGTCACGGCTCCGGTTGCGAAGACCGCCGCGGCGACCACCGTGCAGAGCACGTCCCTCCCCGCCGTCTCCGCCGGAACACACCAGTTCTACTTCTATACGCCGGAGCTCAATCTTCTGGCCGAGACCGAGCTGTCGACGAACGCCCACCCGCAGATCAACAACGAGTACATCTGGTGGAACGGCCACCCGGTAGCCCAGGTCGACTCCACGGGTACGACCTCCTGGACCTTCACCGACCACCTGGGGACGCCGATCCTCCAGACCAGTGCCCAGCAGGGGGTGGTGTGGCGGGCGGAGTACGAGCCGTTCGGGACGGTCTATGCCCTGCGGTCCTACGACCGGCACCAGCCGTTGCGGCTGCCGGGGCAGGAGGCGGAGCAGTTGGGTCTAGGGGCGAACGGGGTGACGGAGCGGAGCTACAACATCCATCGCTGGTACGATGCAGGTAAAGCCCGATACAGAGAGGCAGACCCTCTATCCTTGTTGCAGCAAGTGGTCATCCTCTACCAGTATGCAGGGGACAATCCGGTCTCTCTGTCCGATCCGCTCGGCCTGCGTAGAACGATCATCATCCCGGATCCAACCAATCCCTTTGGACCGCCGATCGTCAAGGAGCTGTACGGTACGCTGGTAAACAACAGCGACTGCTGTGTTCTGGTCAGTGGCAATGACGACTTGGGAAAGCTTCCGGGCCAGCAACAGCATTGGATTAAGCCACACTCCAATTCTGGTACGTATGACGTCGACGCCATCTATTTTCGTGACGGTGGTGCGATCAAAATACGCGACGGCATAACCCATACGATCAGCAACTGCTCAGAGCTCAATAAGACCCCGACGAGCTCTTGGTACAGCTCCTACAAATCTCTGCCCAATCGGAAAGCAATCGAAGACGAGTTTGGGACTCCGATTCGGCCGCCCCAGCCGCTACCGTGTTGCTGCAACGGCACAAGCTACGACACTCTTGGACCACAACCATGACTGACCTCAGGCAAGAGCTTGGCATTGGCGTCTATTGTTTGCTGGCTGCCTGCATCTCGTTCGTGCTCATCCTTGCGGAACAGGAGGATTTGCTGCTTTATCTCGGCTATGGAGTACCCCTTGCCTTGATCTTGCTTTTGGGTTGCACCGCTTTCGTCGTCACGCGACCGAAGACGACCATGAGGAGGGTCGGTTTTATGGTCGCGACTCTGGCCATGTTGTCCACTATTAGTGCGTGTAGGTACTGGCCCAGCACCGCGCGGAAGAGATTTTTTCTTGCCAGCTGCGGGATTCAGCGCGACTGGTACGCGGACCAGGTCAAGGCTAAGCTGCGTTCCTTTGATACCAAACCGTTTGACGGTCACTACCCTGACTCCCTTACGTTCTTCTTTCACGCAGGACCAGGGACTGTCGATAGCGTGCTGGTCAGATTTGTCGACGGCAGGGTTGGAAGCGTCGAGTACTCACCCGATTGACAGCTTCAAGGTCGCGGACGACGGCGGAGCGGCGCCGGACATCGGGAGCTGGTGCCAACCGCCCTCTTCACCACCCCGCCCCCGCCGCCAGCTCGAACGCCTTTTCCGCCGCCTTGGAGAGCGCGATTCCCTGCGGCAGGTGGCGGCCGTCGAGCCAGACGATGCGCTGGGAGGCGAGGTCGGCGTCGAGGCGGTCGAAGGCGCGGCGCAGGTCGGAGAAGCTCGATATGTTCTGGACCTCGCCCCAGGCCGCAATCCTGGGGTCGTGGTGCGGCGCGGCGACCGACCAGACGTAGAGCGGCACGTGGATGGCGGCCAGGTAGCGCCGTACGGTGGCCGGATCGTAGCGGCTGGCGTCGGAGGTCGCGCCGTCGAGCACCAGGAGCACCGCCCGCCGGTGGTTGGCGTGCAGGGCCTGGAGCCCGGCGACGGCGACCGCGTCGGCGAGGCGGACCTCGGGGCCGACCTCCTGGACGACCCGGGCGAGCAGCCAGTAGAGGCCGCCGTCGTCGGCGGTGAAGTCCTGCGAGGAGGGGAAGAGCTCCGAGGCGACGTCCCCGGCGCCGGCGTAGCGCCGGGCGTCGGGATGGATGAAGCGGGTGCGGTCCCGCGGGTCGAGCTTCATCTCCTTGCGCAGGTAGTCCTGTCTCCCCTGGCTTTTCGCGTCGCTGCTGAAGAGGCCGCGGTCGTAGCTCACTTCGCTGCCCTGCCGGGCCCGCATGCGTCCAATGGCCTCGAAGATCGCCGGGACTCGCGGAGCGCGCACCACGAGGAGCTCTCCCGGGCCGTCCTCGACGGCGACCGGCCGCAGCGCCTTGCCGCCGGTCGAGAACCAGCCCTGGAGCGCCGGCGGCGCCGGCTCCGGCCGGCCGTGCCAGCGGCCGCGCAGGCGCACCGGCACCGCGGTGAGATCGGTCGACACCTCGCCGCCGAAGCCGAAGGCGAGGTCGCGGCGGGCGGTGAGGCCGGACGGGAAGGCCGCCTCGATCGAGAGCAGATGGCCGCTGTCGGCGGAGTAGGGAGGGAGGGAGACGAGATTGCTCTCGATCGCGACCGCGGCGCCGTCGAAGGCGGCGGCGACCCGCGCCGGGGTCTCCCGGGTGAGGCTCTGGACCTGGAGCCGCACGGCGACGACCCGGCCGTCGGGCGCCGACTGGGGGACGGTCTCGATCTCCGCCGGAGAGCGCGGCAGGTTCACCCACTGCTCGGTCCGGGCGACCTCCTCGCCCTGGGCGTCGACCCCCTGGGCCACCAGGTGATGGGGGAGGAGGTCCTTGCCGAAGTCGATCTTCCCCTTGAACGGCGGACCGGCGATCCGCCCGGCCGGCACGCCGTCCAGGGAGAGCTCGACGGCGACGATTCCCGGGCTCGCCGGGTTCCCCGGGCTCGCGGCGGCCGGCCCGGTGACGGCGAGATCAACCGGCACCCGGCCGGAGACCAGCCCGAGAAAGAGAGTGAGGAAGGCGATGTGCATGGGGATTCTCCGGCGTCAGCGGATGGGTCCTTCGACCAGCTCGACCCCCGGCAGAGCCGCGGGGGCGAGGGCGATCGACTGCGGCAGGTGGCGGCCGTCGAGCCAGACGATGTGCTGGCTCGCGAGGTCGCGGGTCAGACGTTCGTGGGCTTTGCGCAGCCGAGAGAGGTTCGAGGTGTCCTCGACCTCCCCCCAGGCCGCGACCTCGGCGGGGTAGGGAGGCGGGCGGAGGGACCAGACGTAGAGCGGCACCCGGATGGCCGCGAGGTAGCGGCGGACCTCCGCGGCAGCGTAGCGGGAACGGGCGACCACCGGGGCGGAGAGCACCAGGAGCACCGCCCGCCGGTGGTTGGCGGCGAGCGCGTCGAGCCCGGCGATGGCGACCGCCTCCGCCAGGTGGGGCGGGCCGGTCTCCTGCGGCAGGACACGGGAGAGCCAGGCGTAGAGACCGCCGTCCCCGCCGTCGAACCCCTTGGAGACGCCGAAGAGCAGGGTGGTGGTCCCCTCGCCGGAATAGGCGCTGGCGCTGGTCTCGACGAAGCGGAGCTGGGTTCCCTTGGGAATCGGCAGCTCGAAGTCCAACGGGGAGACGGCGCGGAAGAAATTGTCGGTGTGGGCCGACCGTTCCCCGATTTTCCGCAGGACGAACGGCGCGGCGGGATCGCGCACCACGAAGATCTCCGCCGGCCCCGCCTCCTCGACCGCGGTGGCGGCGAGCGCCTGGTCCCGGTCGGTGAACCAGCCGGCGAGGGCGGGCGGCGCCGGCAGGGGCCCCTGGGCGCGCACCAGAACGGCGGTCAGCTCGGTCGCCACCTCGCCCGCGAGGCCGCCGCCGAAGGCGAGATCGCGGCGGGCGGAAAGGTCCTTGGGGAAGCGCGCCTCGATCGACAACAGGTGCGGCTGGTCCGCCTTGTAGGGAGGGAGGGTCACCCGCCCCTGCCGGACCGGGAGGGCGGCGCCGTCCAAGGTGGCGGTGACCGCCCGGGGGGTCTCGTGGGTGACGCTCCGGAAGGAGAGGCGGAGGGCGGCGATCCGGCCGTCGGCGCCGCTCTCGGGCTCGACGTCGACCGTCGCCGGCGCTTGCGGCAGGTTGATCCACTGCTCGGCGCGGGCGACCTCGACTCCCGTGACGTCGACCCCCCGGGCGAGCAGGTGGTGCGGCAGGAGCCCCCGGCCGAGGTCGATCTCGCCCTTGAACGGCGGACCGGTGAGCCCGCCGATCGCCTTGCCGTCGAGCCGCAGATCGATCGAGGTGATGACCGGGCTGGCCGGGGTGCCCGCCGTGCCGGGAATGCCGGAGGTACCGGCGACGGTCCCTAAGACGGTGATCTCGACCGGCATCCGGCCGGAGGCGAGGCCGAGGAAGAGCGTGAGGAAGGCGATCCGCATCGGGGAGATCCGTTCGGCTCAGCGCCCCGGCCCGGCGACCAGCTCGGCGCTCCGCGGGGCCGCCTCTGTGAGCGCGATCGATTGGGGGAGGTGGCGGCCGTGGAGCCAGACGATGCGCTGGCTCGCGAGGTCGCGACCCAGGCGTCCGTAGGCGCGGCGCATCTGGGCGAGGGTCGAGACGTCCTCGACCTGCCCCCAGGCGGCGACCGCGGCGGGGTAGGGAGGCGGGACGAGCGACCAGACGTAGAGCGGCACCCGGATGGCGTTCAGGTAGCGGCGGACCGCCTGGGCGTCGTGGCGCGAGGCGTCGGCGGTCTTCCCCGAGAGCACCAGGAGGACCGCCCGCCGGTGGTTGCCGGCGAGCGCGTGGAGGCCGGCGACCGCGACCGCGTCGACCAGGTGCGGCGGTCCCTCCACCCCGGTCATGCCGCCGAAGGCGAGCCGCCAGTAGAGGCCGGCCTTCTTGCCGTCGAGCTCCTGGGAGACGTCGAAGAGCCCGGTGCCGCCCCCGTCGCCGGCGAAGCGGGTCTCGACCGTGCTGAGGAAGCGGAGCCGGTCCTGGGGCTTGAGCGGCAGCTCGAAGTGGAGCAGGTCGAGCTTCTGGTCGTGGCTCGCCCGCTCGCCGATCTCGACCACGCTCGGCGGTGCCAGGGGATCGCGCACCACCAGGATCTCCCCCGGCCCCTCTTCGACCGCCGAGGTGGCGAGCGGCCGCCCCCCGGCTTCGAACCAGCCGGAGAACACCGCGGCCGGCGGCAGGGGGCCGCGCGAGCGCAGCGGCACGGCGGTCAGCTCGGTCGCCACCTCGCCTTCCAGGCCGCCGCCGAAGCCCAGGTCGCGGCGGGCGGTGAGCCCCGCCGGGAAGCGCGCCTCGATCGACAACAGGTGCGGCCGGTCGGGTTTGTAGTCGGGGAGGGCCACCCGGCCGTGGACAACGGCGAGAGGCGCGCCGTCCAGGGTGGCGGTCACCCGCTTGGGTTTCTCGTGGGTCAGGCTGCGGAAGGCGAGGCGGACGGCGGCGATCCGGCCGTTGCCGTCGGTCTCGGGCGCCAGATCGACCGTCGCCGCCGGCTGCGGCAGGTTGAGCCACTGTTCGGCGCGGGCGGCGTCGGTGCCGGCGACGTTGGCCCCCGTCACGGCGAGCCCCCGGGCCTCCAGGTGGTGCGGCAGGAGGCTGGGGCCGAGATCGACCTCGCCCTTAAACGGCGGTCCGGCGAGCCGCCCGGCCGGCGCGCCGTCGAGGGTGAGCTCGATGACGGTGATCGCCGGATCTGCCGACAGCTCGACCGGCACCCGGCCGGAGGCCAGGCCCAGGAAGAGCGTGAGGAAGGCGATGTGCAGGAGAACCCCTCCTTCCCATGGGACGAAACGGCTTCGAGACCCTGCCCTTCCAAGGGCCGTGCCAGCCGTGCTCCCGGCGGACCGCCCGCGCCGGCGTCCTCCGTGGGGGACGACCCTGTCCCGGTCTACCGGTTCCTCCCGTACTGCTCGTGGCTCGACACCCAGTCGAGCGACGAGATGGCGGCGGCGAGCGACAGCTCGCCGGCCAAAACCACGGCGGCGATGATCTCGGCCAGCTTCTTGACCTTCCCCTTGCCGACGCAGCCCAGGATCTCCAGGCACTCGCGCTGGGTGGGGAGGCCGGTGCCGCCGCCGTGGGTGGCGACGATGAGCGACGGGATGGTGATCGAGATGTAGAGGTCGCCCGCCTTCGTCACCTCGGTGTAGACGATGCCGGCCGAGGACTCGGAGACGTTCGCCACGTCCTGGCCGGTGGCGATGAACATGGCGGTGATGCCGTTCGGCGAGTGGCAGCCGTTGTTGTTGGCGCCCGAGATGAAGGCCCCGACGTTGGCGATGCCGGCGTGATAGTGGAGGGTCTCGGGATCGACCCGCATGTGCTGGAGGAGGACGTCGCGCGGCACCGTGGCCTCGGCGGTCACCCGCTTGCCGCGCGTCCGCATGATGTTGATCTGCGAGTTCTTCTTGTCGGTCGCGAAGTTCGACTCCAGGTAGAAGTGCCTTATGGTGCTGTTGTTCTCCAGGATCCAGCTGCAGGCGGCGAAAGTGGCGCGGCCCACCATGTTCTGGCCGGCGGCGTCGCCGGTCGTATAGTTGAAACGCAGGAAGACGAACTTGTTCGACAGGTATTTGTCGACGTAGGTGAGCTTGGCGACCGAGGAGGTGGCCTCGGCCTCCTCGCGGATCTCCGCCAGGTGCGCGTCGACCCAGAGGGCGAAGTCGCGCGCCTCGCGCGCCGAGTCGAAATCGAAGACCGGCGCCCGCTGCATGCTGTCGCCCACCACCGTGGCGGTGACCCCGCCCGAGAGGTTCAACACCTTGATCCCCCGGTTGTAGGAGGCGACGAGCGTCCCCTCGGTGGTGGCGAGCGGGACGAGGAACTCGCCCTGGGCATGCTCGCCGTTGACGAGCACCGGGCCGGCGAGGCCGATCGGCACCTGGGCGACGCCGGCGAAGTTCTCGATGTTCCCCTTGGTCGCCGCGGCTTCGAAAGAGAAGTGGTTGACGTGGTGGAGCTTGACCCCGGTGTACTCCTCGGCGAACTTCTGCCGCTCGGCGACGATCGCCGGGCTGTAGTTGTCCTCCTTGCTGAAGGGGACGGTGGTGCGCTTGACCCGCTCGGCGATGGCGTCCTTGACCTTGAAGGAGAGCGCCCCGAAGGGGGTGGTCTCGAAGGCGAGGGCGATCTCGTGCGGTCCCTTCGCGAGCGGCTCGGTCTCGGCCCGGATGTCGACCACCCGGGCGAGCGGGAAGGGGATGGCGCGGTCCGGCGAGACCTGGGCGCCGGTGATCGCCTCGCCGTTCAGGCTCAGGGTGAGCTTCCCGAGCGGCACCGGGCGGTCGTCGATCCGCACCTCGGAGATCCGGGTGACGGTGGCGTTCGAGAGCCGGTTCTTCAAGCTGAACCGGACCCCGCCGGGGACGTTTTCGAGGCTGCCCAACGTGTACATCTGCTTGAGGATCAAGCCGGGGATCTTCATGGCGGGTCTCCCTTCCGTGGTTCCGGGGGGAGTGTATCGCAGGAGGTGAAGGCCGGGAGACGGTATTTCGCGGAGGAGGGGCTCGGCGGTATACTCAAGGCAGGTAGACGCTACGGCACGGTGGAAGACGAAATGACTTCAGCAACAGCGAGCTCCAGGCGGTTCAAGCTCTCCCAGGCCATGGCCGAGGTGGCGGCGGAAGGGAACCGCTGGCATGTCATCTCCGATCGTGGCCGATGGATCGTCCTGCGCGAGCGGGCCGAGCGGGCGACGGCTGTCTTTGCAACCCAGAAGGACGCCGTCGAGCGGGCCGTCGATCTCGCCCAGCGCTCGAGCGGCGAGGTCATCGTCCATCGCAAGGATGCTACCATCGAGAAGCGCCTCCAGGTGGTCCCGCATTCCGCCGAGCGCTGATCGTCCGGCCACCCCAACGAATCCCCCAATCTCCCGATGCCGACCGATCCTCCCGGCTTCGGGAACAGCGTCTTCTTGAATTGTCCTTACGACGAGGAATACAAGCCCTTCCTGCGGGCGCTCACCTTTACCGTGCTCGAATGCGGGCTGGAACCGAGAGTCGCGGCGGACGAAGGCGATTCCGGAGTAGTGCGGGTCGAAAAGATTCGAGACCTCATCCGCTTCTCTCGGTTCAGCATCCACGACATCTCCCGGATGGACCCCCTCGGTCCTGGGGACCTGCCGCGTTTCAACATGCCTTTCGAGCTCGGGCTCGACCTAGGGTGCCGGTTCTATGGCAGCGAGCCGTTACCGACCAAGAGGTGTCTGATCCTGGAGCGCGAGAGGGACCGCTATCGCCGGGTTCTGTCCGATATCTCGGGGAACGACATCCGGGCCCATGACGGCGAGCCGGAGAAGCTGGTCTCCGAGGTCCGCAAGTGGCTGTTCATGACGACCCGCAAGAATCTGCCGAGCGGCAGCCGTATCTGGCAGAGGTTCAATCAATTCACGAGCGATCTGCAGATCGTGCTCGAGCGGGCCGGCTTCACCCAGGAAGAGGTCGAAGCACTGGAGATCGCTGAGCTCATCCATTATGCCAGAGCCTGGATCGCCGAGACCGGAACGACGGGCACCTGATCTAGGACCGTCCCACCGCCACCGTCTCCACCACCGCCGCCACCATCTCCGCATCCCCCGGCCGGGCCGCCACGGCCGCCGGCGTGACCCCGTGGCGGG
>DASQPA010000069.1:0-7232 GCA_035644215.1 Thermoanaerobaculia bacterium | reverse complement strand
GGACCCCCGCGGCCTTGAGCTGGCGCACCGTCTCCTCGGCCCCCTCGTAGTGCATCGTCGTCCGATGGGGGAAGCTCCGGTCGAGATTCGCCAGGATGGGGGGCGCGATGTAGGGCGTGACCCGCGGGTCCTTGGCCAGGGTGGCGCCGGAGGGCCTCACCGCTACGCTTTCCAGCACGGTGAGCGTGGGGACGACGAAGGCGTGGTGGGCGGCCGCGAAACGGCCGAATTCCGGGTCGGGCGCGCGGTCGACGAAGAGGTGGGCGAGGCCGTCGGCGCCGGCCGCGATCGCGTCGCGGGCGCCTTCGAGCGTGCCGATGTGGACGACGGCCAGCCGGTTCCTCTGGTGGGCCGCGGCGATCACCGCCTGGAGCGTCTCCTTGGACAGGGTCGGGATGTGGAACCCGTAGGAGCTTCCGTCGTCGTAGACGATCTTGACGTAGTCCGAGCCCTCGGCGATCCGCGCGTCGACGAACGCCGGCGCCTCTCCGGGGTTGGAAAGGGTGGGGATCTCGATCCCGTACTCGGTGCCGTGGCCGTGCGGGGCGGTGGCCAGGATTCCGGCCGAGCGCAGGTCGGCGCGGTCCATCCCCTTGCCCGCCTCCTGCTCCTCGCGCAGCCGGGCGTCCATCGTGGGGTCGGACATCATGTCGAGCTCGGTGGTGACCCCGAAGGCCAGGGCCTGCTCCAGGGCGCCGGGAAAGATATGGGTGTGGGCGTCGATGAGGCCGGGGAGGAGCGTCTTGCCGCGGCCGTCGATCTTCACGGCGTCCGCCGGGGCCCTCACCTCCGGACCGGTGCCGGCGACCTGGGCGATGCGGCCGTCGATCACCAGCACGTCGGCCTGGGGCAGGACGGTCTTGCCGTCGAACACCCGGACGTGCTGGAACCAGAGGGCGCGGGGCGGCTCGGCGGCATGGGCGGCGTTGGCCCCCAGCGGGGCGATGGCGCCAAGCAGGGCGCCGAGCGCTCCCAGGAGCACGGTGCGGTGGCGACGGGAGGGGAAGCGAAAAACGGGGAAGTGCATGGAATCTCTCCTTCGCTCGATGCCAGGGTTGGCGGCCCGTCGTTCTCCTCAGTCCTGGGCCGCGGGCAGCGCCTCAGGGGCTCCAGACGCCGCCGGCTCCTCCCGGTGCGGATGGAGGAACCGCTGGACGCGCGCCTGCACCGGGCCGCGCAGGTCGTCGAAGAGCGAGTAGAAGACCGGCGTCGCGAGCAGGGTGAGGAGGAGCGACAGGCTCTGGCCGCCGATCACCACCACCGCGATCGCCCGCCGCTCCTCCGCGCCGGGGCCGGAGCCCACGGCGAGCGGCAGCATGCCGGCGACCAGGGCCAGGGTGGTCATGAGGATCGGCCGCAGCCGGTCGCGGTTCCCCTGCAGGATGGCGGCCTCGCGGTCGAGCCCCGCGGCGCGCAGGTTGTTCATGTGGTCGATCTGCAGGATGGCGTTTTTCTTCACCACCCCGAAGAGGACGAGGACTCCCAGGGCCGAGTAGAGGTTGAGAGTGTTGCCCGTCGCCCACAGCGAGAGCAGGGCGAAGGGGACGGCGAGCGGCAGCGAGAGCAGGATGGTCAAGGGATGGACGAGGCTCTCGAACTGCGAGGCGAGGATCATGTACATGAAGATGATCGAGAGGGTGAAGGCCCAGATGAACTCGTGATAGGTGCGCGCCAGCTCCTTGCCCCGCCCGGAGACCGCGGTGGTGTAGGTGGCGGGGAGGTTCATCCGCGTGACCTCGGCCTGCAGGGCCTCCAGCCGGTCGGCCAGGGCGTAGCCGGGGGCGATCTGGGCGCGCAGGGCCACCTGGCGCTGGCGGTCGAGCCGGTCGATGCGCGAGGCGGTCGTCTCCTCGGAGAGGCGCATCAGGTTGTCGAGCCGCACCAGGCCCTTGCCGGAAGGGGCGGTGCGCGGCACGTAGAGACGCGGGATGGCATCGGGGTCGTTTCTCTCCCCCTCGTCCAGCCGCAGCTCGACGTCGTAATCCTCGTTGCTCTTCGGATCGAGGAAGCGGGAGACCTGGTCGTCGCCGCCCACCATGAGCGAGAGGGCGGTCGCCAGGTCCTCGACCGAGACCCCGAGGTCGGCGGCGCGGGCGCGGTCGACGTTGACCCGCAGCTCCGGCTTGTTGAGCTTCAGGGTGATGTCGGCGTCGACGATGCCCATCGTCTTCGAGCGCAGGCGCAGACGCTCGGCATAGGCGGCGAGCGCCTGGAGGTCGGGACCGCGCATGACGAAGTCGATGTCCCAGTTGCCGCCGCCGATGTTGATCGAGGCGCCGTTGCGCACCGCCGGCCGCAGGTCCTTGAACTTGGCGAGGCGCTTGCGGACCTCGACCATCACGTCCCGCTGCTTGTAGTTGCCGCGGAAGGCCGCCAGAGGGTCGAGGTGGAGGAGGCCGCGGACGAGGCGGCCGAAGGAGAACACCCGCTCCTCGTGCGGCGCCAGCTTGACGAAGGCGGAGCCCTGGTTGACCTGGCCGAGAAAGCCGCTCCCCGCCGAGGCGAGGATGGTGCGCACGCCGCGGGTGGCGCGCAGCTCGGCCTCGACCTTCAGCATCTCCTCGTTGATCCCGGCGAGGCTCGTCCCCTCGGGGGCGGTGATGTTGACCTCGAACTGCGATTCGTCGACGTCGCTCGGGATGTACTCCAGCTTGACCAGCCGGTAGAGCGGGATGCCGGCGAGCATGACCGCCAGACAGACCAGGGCGGCGAGCTTGCGCCGCGCCATGGTGAAGCGGAGCAGCCGCTCGTAGCCGCCGTCGAGCCAGGCGTAGAAGCCGCGCCGCGAGCGCGCCGGCTCGCCGGCCGCGTGGCCGGCACCGGCATCCTCGGCGCGCAGCAGGCGGGCGCTCATCATCGGGGTCAGGGTGAAAGAGACGAGGAGCGAGACCATCACCGCCACCGCGGCGGTCAATCCGAACTGGTAGAGGAAGCGCCCCGAGATGCTCGACATGAAGGAGACGGGGACGAAGATGACGACCAGGGAGAGCGTCGTCGCGAGGACCGCGAGGCCGATGTCCGCCGTCGCCTCGCGCGCCGCGTCGAAGGGGCGCATCTTCTTTTCCTCGACGAAGCGGAAGGTGTTTTCGAGCACCACGATGGCGTCGTCGATGACCACCCCGACCATCAGCACCAGGGCGAGCATGGTGACGCTGTTCAGGGTGAAGTTGAGCGCCTTCATCATGCCGAAGGTGCTGACCACCGAGGCCGGAATGGCGACCGCGGCGATCAGGGTCGAGCGCCAGCTCTTCATGAAGGCGAGGACGACGAGCGAGGCCAGGATGCTCCCCAGGATGAGATGGAGCTTGATCTCGTGCAGGGCCTCGTAGATGTAGGTCGACTGGTCGCGGATGATCTGGATCTGGACGTCCCTGGGGAGCTGCACCGAGATCCGCTGGAGGGCTGCCTTCACTCCCTCGATCACCGCCACCGTGTTGGCCCCCGACTGGCGCAGGACGTCCAGGGTGACGGTGGGCACGCCGTTCAGGCGCGACAGCGAGCGCTGCTCCTTGGTGCCGTCCTCGGCGCGGCCCAGATCGCGGATGCGGATCGGCGAGCCGTTGACCGTCGCGACCACCAGGTCGCCGAACGAGGTCTCGTCCGCCAGACGGCCCACGGTGCGCAGGGTGAGCTCGCGCGGGCCGGCGGTGACGTTGCCCCCCGGCTCGTCGGCGTTCTGGTTGAGCAAAGCGTTGCGCACCGCGGTGATGGGGATCTGGTAGGCGGCCAGGCGTTCGGGGTCGACCCAGATGTTCATCGCCCGGGTCAAACCGCCGACGATGTTCACCTGGCCCACTCCGGGCGAGCGTTCGAGCTGGAGCTTCACCACCTTGTCGGCCAGCTCGGTCAGCTCGCGGATGGGCCGGCTGCCGGTGAGCGCCACGGTGAGCACCGGATCGCTGTCGTTGTTGAACTTCGAGACCACCGGGGGCTTCGCCTCGCGCGGCAGGTTGCGGACCACCGCGGCCACCCGGTCGCGCACGTCCTGGGCGGCGGTGTCGATGTCTCTGTCGAGGTTGAAGGTGACGATGATGAAGGAGCCGCCGGCCGAGGAGATCGAGCGCATCTCGTCGATCCCGTCGACCGTGTTGATCGCCTCTTCGAGCGGCTGCGAGACCTCGGACTCGATCTCCTCGGTCGAGGCGCCGGGCAGGTTGGTGCGCACCGACACCGTGGGGAGGTCGATCGAGGGGAAGCGGTCGACCCCCAGGCGCTGGTAGCTGGCGGCGCCGACGACGACCAGGGCGAGGATGATCATGGCCGCGAAGACCGGCCGGCGGATACAGATCTCGGCGAGCTTCTGCATGGGGGCTCCTACTGCTGACCGACTCTCTTCGGGACGGACCTACCGGACGACGCGCACTTTCTCGCCGCTGACCAGGTTGCCGGGCTCGACGACCACCGGATCGCCGGCCTTGACCCCGGCCAGGATCTCCACCTGGTCGCCGGAGCGGCGGCCCTTCTTGACCGGCTGCTCCCGGGTGGTGCCGCCGTCCACCCCGATCACCTTGTCGACCCCGGCGAAGGTGACGACCGACGAGGCGGGGACGAGGATCGCCGGCTCCTCGGAGCGGACGACGATCTCGGCCCGGGCAAAAGAGCCCGGCTTCAGGCGCCCCTCCCGGTTCGGCACCTCGGCCTCGACCGCCAGGGTGCGGCTGTCCTCGCTGATCGCCGGGCTGATCCGCGCCAGGCGGCCGGTGTACTCGACGGGGTCCCCCTCGACCCGCAGGCGGACCGGCTGGCCCACCTTCAAGCCCACCGCCTCGCGCTCGGGGACGGGGAGGCGCAGGCGCAGGGGGTGGATGCGCACCAGGACGGCGATCACCTGGCCGGCCGCCACGTAGTTGCCGGCGACCACCCGGCGCTCGCGGATGACGCCGTCCCAGGGAGCGACGAGGATCGAATCCTTGAGCTGTTGGCGGGAGATGTCGAGCTCCGAGCGGCGCTGGGCGAGCATGCCGATCCGGTTGTGCGACTCCTCGATCGCGTCCTGGTGGCGGGCCTCGGCGACCAGGAGGGCGGCCTCGGCGTTGTCGAGCTCGGAGCGCGGGATCAATTGCTGCTCGAAGAGCGAGCGCTCGCGGTCGCGGGTGACCCGCGCCTGCTCCAGCAGTGCCCGCGCCTGGCGGACCCCCGAGGTCTTCTCCACGTCGTCGACGGCGTCCGACCCCTCGGCCGGCAGGCCGAGGCGGGCCCGCGCCTGGTCCAGGGCGCTCTGTGCCTGCCGCACCCGGAGATCGAAGTCGGCCGGATCGAGGCGGGCGACGACCTGGCCCTGCCGCACCGGGGTGCCCAGGTCGACGGCGATCGCCCCCAGCCGGCCGGCGACCTTCATGCCCAGGTCGACCTGCTCGTCGGCGGCCAGGGTGCCGGCGACCGCGACGGTCCGGGCGAGCTTGCCGGCCTCGGCCCGCGCCACCCGCACCTCGCGTTCCGCGTGGGCCGGCGGGTCGCCCTTCCGGTCGGTCGTATTTTTCGTGGTATCTGCCGACGCGGACGGCGCCGAGCCACCGCCACAACCGGCGAGCGCCAGCCCGAGACTCAGGGCCAACGCGAGAGAAAGCGTGAACGGCCGCGACATCGTTCTCCCCCTGGAAAACATTTCGAGTTCAATGCGGAATGCAAACGGGGCGTAGGCCCTGCTCCAAGGTAACGATCCGAGGCTCGCCGTCATTCCTGTTCTACCTTTTTCGCACACTCCACCCCTGCACCCCTCCCCGAGGTAGATACGCTGCTTTGGCGAAAGGGTTTCCGGAGGGGAGACTTATACTGGTCCCGATGCCTGCCGCCGATCCGCTCCCCGCCGGCGATTCCGTCCCGGCAACGCCGGAACCGCCACCCTCGCCGCGGCCCCTGCGGGCGCGGCTGCGCGGTGCCCTGCGCGCCCCGGTGGCGGGTCTCGTCATTCTGGGTGGCTTTCCCCTGTTGCTCCTCGGCCGGCTGCTCCTGGCTCCCGCCCCGAGCGCCCGGGCGCGCTTCGCCGCCCGCTACTTCCGCGGCTGGGCGCGGACCGTCCTCGGGGTGATCCGGGTGCGGGTCGTGACCTCGGGCCAGCCGCCCGAGCCGCCCTTCCTCCTCGTCGCCAACCATCTGAGCTACCTGGACGTCCTGGTCCTCGCCAGCCGCCTCCCCTGCGTCTTCGTCTCCAAGGCCGAGGTCCGCGGCTGGCCGGTGCTCGGGCCGATCTGCACGGCGCTCGGCACGATCTACATCGATCGTGGGCAGCGGCGGGACATCCCGCGGGTGATGGCCGAGATCGAGGCGGCGCTCGACCACGGCCTGGGGATCGTCTTCTTCCCCGAGGGGACGAGCTCCAAGGGGGAGACGGTCGCCCCGTTCAAGCCGTCCCTCCTGGAGCTTCCGGTGCGCCTCGGCCGCGCCGTCCACCACGCGACCCTAGGCTACCGTACCCCGCCGGGCGAGCCGCCGGCCCACGAGGCGGTCTGCTTCTGGGGGAGCGCCCACTTCGCCCGCCACGCCCTGGGCATCCTCGAGCTGCGCCGCATCGAAGCCAGCCTGCACCTGGACCCCGAGCCGATCACCGAGGCCGACAGGAAGCTCCTGGCCGAGCGTTTGCGGGAGGCGATCCTGGCGCGCTTCGATCCGGTGACGCCTGGGGAGGAAGGGGTATAGGTTCGGACGCCCTCTGGAGAGGACATCCGACCGTGAGAAGCGCTCGCGGACCTGCCAAAATGGCCGGAAAGTCTCTCGAAATCGATTCTGAGCCACTCGAAATGCATTTCGCGCGACTCGAAATGCATTTCGGGTCACCTGAAATACATTTCGAGCCACTCCAAATCGATCTCGAGCCGCCCGAAATCGATTTCAAGCCACTCGCAATCGATTTCGAGTCACCCGAAATACATTTCGGGCCACCTGAAATGCATTTCGAGCCGCTCGAACTGAATTTCGAGCCGTTTTGGGGAGATTTCCTGAGCCTCCGACGTCCCACAGCCCGCGTGGCCGGGCACTAGATTAGCGCCAATGGGGAAGGGAGGTGAGGAGCGAATCCGTCCGGCCGCAGGTCAAGCCGCGTGGGCAGGAATCTTCTCCAACTCGTCACGCAGGCGCTCTTCGGCATGCCACAAGTCGAAGGTCTGCTGCATGCGAAGCCAGATTCCCGGGCCGTTGCCGCAGAACTTGCCCAAACGGACTGCCATCTCTGGACTGATGCCGGACTTCCCCGCCAGGACCCGATGGAGGGTCTGGCGCGTCACCCGGAGCTGCCG
>DASQPA010000068.1:0-16474 GCA_035644215.1 Thermoanaerobaculia bacterium | reverse complement strand
CTTCCAGACGCTCTCCGGACGCTTCCGGACGCGTGGGAAGTCACTTTCCACGCCTCGGAAGTCGAGCCGGAGGGATGAAAAGTCTTCCCGGATGCATGGAAAGTTACTTTCCACGCATGGGAAGTCGAGCCGGAGGCGTCCGAAGTCGAGCCGGAGAGGTTGAAAGTCGAGCCGGAGAGACCAGAAGTCGAGCCGGAGGCGTTGGAAGTCGAGCCGGAGAACTTTTTGAAGGCTTTCCAGGGATTTTGGACCCACGCGCCGAGTTTTCGGCCGGTCCCCTCGGCGCCGACTTACCTCCTGGACGGCCGCAAGAGCAGGAGGGAGATCGCCAAAGCCATCAGGAAGGCGGCGAGGCCGGCGACGAGGCCGGGCGGCAGGAAGCGCAGCTCGAAGCGCTGCACCCCCGCGGGGACCCGGACCCCCAGGAAGGCGCCGTCGACGGTCAGGGTCTTCAGGGGATGGCCGTTGGCGCGGGCGTGCCAGCCGGGGGAGAAGGGGATGGAGGTGGCGACCAAGGTCGGCGTCCCCGCCGGGTCGGCCGGCTCGGGTAGGGCGAGGGTGAGGTGCCCGGGGACCTGGGAGAGGGCGGTGAGCGCTCGCGGCTGCGCGGGGAGACCCGCGGGGCGCCAGGCTCCGACCTCGTCGGCGAAGAGGGCGACCCGGGCGGGATCGCGCATCCCGGCGATGAAGCGGGAGATCTCGGGGCGGCCGATCACCTCGTAGCCGGTGGGGACGAACCAGCGCGGCAGGGCGTTGGGATTCCTATAGAGATAGAAGGGGGCATAGCGGCCGCCGTCGGCCAGCTCCAGGGTGCGGCTCGGGGGCATGGCGACGCTCCCCACCACGACCCGGGCGTTCAGGAAGTCGAGCAACGGGTGGTCGACGTTCTTGAACGGCGAGAAGTACTCGATCATCGAGGGGTGGAAGTGGAAGGCGGCGGAGAGGACCTGGAGGTAGGGCATGGGGACGAGCGGGTTGTGGGGGCGGACCTCGGCGATGCCGTAGAACGGCAGGAGCGAGGGATAGACGAGGTACTCCGCTCCCACCGCCCGGTAGGGTCCGCCCGGCGCCGCCAGCTCGCGGTTCAGGTCGGCCAGGAAGGGGGTCCGGGGATAGAAGAGCGACGGGTGGCCGGCCGGGAGGAGGCTCCGCCCCCAGGGCAGGAGGTCGAGGAGCAGGGCGAGACCGAGGAGAGCGCTCACCAGCCGCCGCCGGTGCGGCCACGGCCCGAAACGGGCGGGCAGGGCGACGAGCGTGGCGAGCAGGATTCCCCCCCAGAGGAGGAGGACGTACCCGTCGATGTGCACCAGCAGGCTGAGCCCGGCGGCCCCGGCGAGGGCGGCCCCCACCCGCAGGGGGCTGACGCTCCGGACCCGGCGCAGGAGGAGATCGGTGCCGAAGGCGGCGGCGACCGCGAGGGCGAGGCTGCTGATCAAGAGGAAGCGCTCGTAGGCCGGGACCTTGAGGAAGCGCACCGTCTGCGCGAGATAGGCATAGGGAAGGAAGCGGGCCGCGAGCAGCAGCCCGACCCCGGCGAAAAGGAGGAAGGGGAGGCTTCGGCGGTCGCGGGCGGCGAGCAGGGCCAGGAGAGCGCCCGCGAAGGCGACCAGGCCGGTGTAGCCGCTGTTGGCGTCCGCCCAGTCGACGGGGCCCTGGAAGGGGTCCTCGAAGGGCCGGCCGAAGGCCCGCGGGTTGGTGGGCGCGAGGACGAAGCCGGCGTGGCCGGGCAGGAACCAGGAGGCCGGTCTCAGCAGCTCGAACCGGTGGGGCGGCAGGGAGAGCGCCAGGGTCTCGTGCGCCCGCTGGGAGGCCGGCAGGATGGCGAGGAAGGGGAGGACGTGCGGCGCCGCGAGGCCGAGCCCGAGGGCCGCCGCCAGTGCCGCCGCCCCGAGACCGCGGGCGAGCCCCAGCGTCCGCCGCCGGAGCAGGAGCCCGCAGAGCGCCACGAAGAGCCCACCGATGGCCGCGACCTCCGGATGGCCGGAGAGGAGGAGCGCCGCGGTGATCGCCGCGGTGGTCGCCAGGCTCCGCCCAGTGGGCCGGCGGAAGAGCCCGATGACTCCGGTGGCGAGCCAGGGGACCCAGGCGGCCGCCGCGGTATGCGGGAAGAGTCCCCAGGAGAGGATGCCCCCGCCGAGAGCGAACCCGGCCCCGGCCAGAAGGCTCGACCCGCGACTCCGCCCCACCCGCCGGGCGAGCAGCCAGGTCCCCTCGAAGGCGACGAGAATCTTCAGGGCCAGCGCCCCCAGCAGGTGGTGCTGGATGGGCAGGAGGCGGGCCGGGATCTGCAGCGGGGAGAGGACGCCGGCCTGCGGGTTGGACCACGGGGAGCTGCCGCCTTCCAGGAGGTCGGACCAGAAGGGCAGGCGGCGGGCGGCCAGGGCGTGGCGGATCTCCAGCTCCCAGGGGAGGAACTGGTAGATGGAGTCGTTCAGCAGGTCGTGCCGGTCGAGGTCGGCGATCTGCGGGGCTCCCGGGAGGGGCACCTTCAGGATGTCGCACGGGGCGAGGAGGCGGGTGCCGCCCAGCCACGGGGCGAGGAGGACGAGCGGCAGGAGGAGACCGAGAACGACCGGCCAGCGGCCGAGCCGCAGCCCCAAGCCGCGGGCGAGAAGCCAGCAGACCCCCTGCGTGAGGGCCAGGGCGACCACCAGGGTGAGGAGAAGCCTCCCGTCGAGCATCGGCGGACTCTATCCCGGAACCCCGTACCCTCGCTCGGGTATCCCTGGGACGCGGTAGATTCGGGAGACGCGGCATAATTTCTCACAAGAGTTTCACCAAGATGCGCTTTCATGGCACTTTCTCTTTGAGAGGCAAACCTCGGCGGCGATCCTGCCGCCCCGGATGTCCCGTAGGAGGGAATTCCATGTCGCCCATCCGCTTGCGCCGCACTCTCCCCGCCATCACCCTGCTCACCGCTCTCCTCGTCACCCCCACCCTGGCCCACGCCCGGCCGTCCGGACCGGACCGGCAGGCCGCCGTGGCGTCTTCGAGCTTCCTCGGCAGCTTTTGGAACTTCCTGACCCGGATGTGGGGGGCGGAAGGTGGCTCGATCGACCCTTTGGGGTCTCCTGACGCCAGCAATCCCTCCGGAATGTCCATCGACTCCAACGGCTAGGAGTAGGGCCGGTCCCTCGCGAAACGCGGTAGGAGGGGTAGAGGCGCCCTGGCGTTACCAAAGGCTTTTCCTTGACCCCGAACGCCAGGGCGTCTCCAGCGTCGCAGGATCGTAGGCGTTTCGGCAGAGGATCGATTTATTCGCAGCCGCTGAGCTCATCGCCCCATCTTCGTCCGCTTCGTAATCAACGGCTCGATCTTCTCCGCCACCCCCTCCGCGAGCTTCCGATACCCGGCGGCGTTGGGGTGGACCTCGTCGCTCTTCAGGCTCGGATCGGTGAGGATGTCGCCCAGAACACCGTCCACCAGGGGCGCCTTGTAGTCGTGGTGCAGGCGGGCGAAGAGGTCGCGATAGCGATGACCGAAGGGACCGCGGACCTCGACCAGGACGGGCACCACCTTGGCGGCGAGAAGGCGCTCGACCACGGCGCGAAGCGGGTCTCGGTCTCCTCGATCGGCACCTGGCGCAAGAGATCGTTGCCCCCCAGCTCGACGATCACCCAGCCAGGGGTCCTGGGCGAGCACGTCGGGCACCCGGGAGAGGCCGTCCGCCGCCGTATCCCCCGACACTCCGGCGTTGACCACCGGCCGGCCGAGCCGCTCGGCGAGGCGCGCCGGGTAGCTCTCCTCGGGCGCCGCCCCCACCCCCGCCGTGATCGAGTCGCCCAGGCAGACGATCGTATGGCCCGGCGAATCGAGATTTGGCGGCGGACCACCGCAGGCGGCGAGGAGACAGACGAAGAGGAGAGAAAGGGCGGCCCGTTTCATCGCAGGCATTGTAGCCGCTGCGCGCGTGGGCACGGTTTAGGGTATCGGGATCTCAAGAACCTGCTCGGTGAGCCACGCAGGTAGCAAGTGGTGATCGGTCCGGCTACACCGGCATGAGGTATCCGCGTCCTTCGGGATGGCAGCATACCGATGCACCTCCCTCAATGCACTTTGGATGGAGGCGCGCAGCTGCTCGGCAACGCGCAGGAGAAGGGATCTCTTCTCATGAGGCTCCATCTGGAGGCGGTCCACCAGCGCTACAAGGATCTCAGGCCCTTCCCGCAGGATCTGGAGACACTTTTCGAGCCGTTCCGCCCGTGCCTGTCGAAGCTCACGCTTCCTCGGGTCATCGAGGTCATAGGCCTCGTGGGTGTAGGCGGCATCCATGTCACCCGTCGCAGGCAGAAGGCAACTATTGGCCCCGAGCTCGAAGTGATCCGCCCATACCTGACTACAGGGCTCCAGGAGCCTTCGTCCACGACCGTCGACTTGTGGCGAGTCTGCCCGCGAGCCATTGCACAGCCGGCAGGTATAGAAGCAGTTTCCGTATTTGTTGACCTCCCCACCGGCACTGACCGGAATCCAATGCTCGATCCCTGTGACCCCCAGCCCTTCGGCACCATACGCCAGATCCGACTCGTGAAGCAGACAGAAAGCACAGGTGAAACCAAACTCCCAGCGCAGGCAGGCCCGGTAGTCCCGATAACCGAATCGGCCGGACGTGGGCTTGGGAGTATGGCGTCGGTCAACCCTGGTGGAGGGGGGGCGAGTTCGGGGAGGCAGGATCTTCATCTCTTCCGAGCAACCTCTTCGCCTCACGAAGGGCGGCGAGGCCCGCTTCTGGCTGCCAGCTTGAAGCCGCCTCGAAACGTTCTCGCATCGCCTTCGCCTCTTCCCCTTGCAGCTCTCGCAAGCGGGAGAGCTTGCTCTTCCTTAGCGCAGCCACGTCCGGATCTTCGGAGGACTGGCGCTCGATCCGGCGTAGGTCGCGATAGAGGGCATCGATCTCCTGGGTCCTGGAGGAGCCTGAGATTTCTCGCTCGCTCGCCGACGTACGAGCACTCCGATACCACCCGAGACCGCCGGTAAAGCAGAATAGTACCGCCAGGAACGAGAGCGCGAGAACCACGGGCCCTACCCCTATGAAATCACTCGAGAGCACAGCGATGAGGGCACCGAGAAAGCCTCGCAGGATCTTCCAGAGGTGCTCCAGCTCTGTTCGACTCGTAGCTCTAAGCATTCCGATCGCCTCTCTCACGCCGCGGTCCTAGTATACGCTCTCCAGCCTCTATCCCCGCACATCCCCACCCCTCGCCACTTCACGGTAAACTACCGCCGCGATGGCCCACGGAGCCTATGAACCGGTGATCGGGCTGGAGGTCCACGTCCAGCTGTTGACGGCGAGCAAGATGTTCTGCCGCTGTCCGAACCGCTTCGGGGCGCCGCCCAACACTTTGGTCTGCCCGGTCTGCCTCGGCTACCCCGGCACCCTGCCGGTGGTCAACCGCCATGCCGTGGACCTGGCGGTCAAGCTCGCCCTCGCCCTGGGCTGCGAGGTCCGCCGCCGCTCGGTCTTCGCGCGCAAGAACTACTTCTACCCCGACCTGCCGAAGGGATACCAGATCAGCCAGTACGACCTCCCCCTGGCCGAGAATGGGTCGCTGCCCTTGACCCTCTCCGACCGGCGGGTGCGCATCGAGCGACTTCACCTGGAGGAGGACGCCGGCAAGCTCCTCCACGAGGCGCCCGGCGGCGCCGCTTTGCCCGGCGAGAGCCTGGTCGACTTCAACCGCTGCGGCGTGCCGCTGGTCGAGATCGTCTCCCGGCCCGACCTGGCGAACGCGGCCGAGGCCCAGGACTACCTCCAGACCCTCCACCAGCTTCTCCTCTACACCGGAACGAGCGACGGCAATATGGAGGAGGGGAGCCTGCGCTGCGACGCCAACGTCTCGGTCCGGCCGGTCGGGGAGACCCGGCTCGGCACCAAGACCGAGGTCAAGAACCTGAACTCCTTCAAGAACGTCGGGCGCGCTATCGAGCACGAGATCGAGCGCCAGATCGACCTTCTGGAAGGGGGCGGCCGGGTGATGCAGGAGACCCGGAGCTACGACGCAGACGCCGGCGTCACCCGCCTTCTGCGGAGCAAAGAGGAGGCGCACGACTATCGCTACTTCCCCGAGCCCGACCTACCTCCCCTGGTCTTGAGCGAGGAGCGCATCGCGGCCGACGCCGCGGCCCTCCCCGAGCTTCCCTGGGCGCGGCGAGCCCGTTTCGCCGCCCAGTTCGGCCTGCCGGCCGCCGACGCCCGGGTGCTCACCAGCACCCGCGAGCTCGCCGACTACGCCGAGGCCGCCCTCGCGGCCCTGCCGGGGAACCCGAAAGGGATCGCCAACTGGGTGATGGGCGAGGTGCTGCGCGAGGTCAAGGAGCGGAAGATCGAACCGGCGGACGTGACCGCCGCCCTGCCGCCCACGCGGCTCGCCGCCCTGGTCGGCATGATCGACGCCGGCCAGCTCTCGGGGAGCGCCGCCAAGGAGGTGTTCGCCGCGATCTGGGGGGTGGACGAGGAGCCGGCGCGGGCCGCCGAACGGTTGGGTCTCCTCCAGGTGAGCGACAGCGGGCAGATCGAGGGCTGGATCGCGGAGGTGATCGCCGAGCAGGCCGGACCGGTCGCGCAGTACCGGTCGGGCAAGACCCAGACCCTGGGCTTCCTCGTCGGCCAGGTGATGAAACGCTCCGGCGGCCGCGCCCAGCCGCCCCTGGTGCAGAAGCTCCTGCGCCAGGCGCTGGACGGCGAGACCGTCACCCGGCCGTGATCCAGTTCTTCCACGTCAGCAAGCTCTACCCCGGGGGCCAGGCCGCCCTCTCCGACCTCACCTTCGACATCCCGCGCGGCCAGTTCGTCTTCCTCACCGGCGCGAGCGGCGCGGGGAAGACGACGCTCCTGAAGCTCATCTTCCGCGAAGAGGTGCCGAGCGAGGGGCAGATTGTCGTCAACGGCCGGAACGTCTCCTCGATCCCGCCGGGGAAGATTCCCTTTCTTCGGCGGTCGATCGGCGTCGTCTTCCAGGACTTCCGGCTGATCTCGCGCAAAACCGTCTTCGAGAACGTCTCCTACCTGCCGCGCATCCTGGGTCTCGACGCCAAGACCCAGCGGGCGGTCGCCTACCAGGCCCTCCGCCGGGTCGGCCTGGCGCACCGCATGAACGCCTTCCCGGAGCAGCTCTCGGGCGGCGAGCAGCAGCGGGTGGCGATCGCCCGCGCCCTCATCAACGACCCCGAGATCCTGATCGCCGACGAGCCGACCGGCAACCTCGACCCCGATCTGTCGCAGGAGATCCTGCGCCTCTTCCTGGAGGTCAACCTGCGGGGGACCACGGTGCTTCTGGCCACCCACGACCGCGACACCATCGAGCGGGTGGGGCGGCGGGTGGTCACCCTGGAGCAGGGGAAGCTGGTCTCGGACGTCGAGCTCCTGGGCAAGGACCCGCCACGGCTCGAAGCTGCCGAGGAGCGCCCGACCGAGGACCTGCGGCCGCAGCTACCTTCGAGTCCGGCGGGTAGGCCGGGACCCCCGGAGGACACGTCGGCATGAACCTGCTCCAGGCGCTGCGCTACTTCTTCCGGGAGGCCCTGGTGAACCTCGGGCGAGGCTTCCGGGTGAGCGTCCTCGCCATCCTGACCATCGCCGTAAGCCTCACCCTGGGTGGCGTCTTCCTCCTCGCCAGCCGCAACCTCTCGGGGGCGGTCGAGCGCTGGCGGGCCGAGACCCGGGTGGTCATCTACCTGAAGCCCGACACTCCGCCGGCCGAGGTGGAACGCCTGGCCGCGGAGGCGCGGCAGGCGGCCGGGGTGCGCTCCGTGCAGCCGGTCTCGGCCGCCGCGGCGCGGCAGCGCTTCCGCGACCTCTTCCCCAGCCTCTCCGGCCTCGTCGAGGGTCTGGGCCAGGAGCCGCTCCCCGCCTCCCTGGAGGTGGCGCTGGCGGAGACCCCCGGTGGCAAAGCTCTCCCCAAAGACCTCGCAGCCTGGCTCGACGGCTGGCGCCGGCGCCCCGAGGTCAGCATGGTGGACGACGACCGCGAATGGCTGCGCCAGGTGGAGACGCTGGTCGCCGTGGTCCGGGGCGTGGGCCTCGCCCTGGGCCTGGTGCTCCTCGGGGCGGCGATCTTCACCATCGCGAGCGTCATCCGCCTGACCGCCTACCTTCACCACGAGGAGATTTCGATTCTCCGCCTGGTGGGGGCGACCGAGTTCTTCATCCGCGGCCCCTTCTACGTCGAGGGGCTCCTCCAGGGGGTCCTGGGTGCCGGAATTGCCGTCGCCGGCCTGTATGGCGCCTACCACCTCGTCCACGCCCGGGCCACCGCCTCGCTTCTCGCCGCCATGCTGGCCACCGATTTCCTCGGCGGCCGGCAGATCGCCTTCGTCATCCTCCTGGGCGCCGCGGCCGGCCTCCTGGGGGCGGTGGCGTCGCTTCGGCGGGAGTCGCTGTAGGATTGATCGATGCTCACGCGCCTCAAGGTCACCGGGTTCAAGAACCTCGTCGACGTCGACGTGGCCTTCGGCCCGTTTACCTGCATCGCGGGGGTGAACGGGGTCGGTAAATCGAACCTGTTCGACGCGATCACCTTCCTGGGCGGTCTCGCCGAGAAGCCTCTTCTGGAGGCCGCCCTGTCGGTGCGTAGCGAAGGGGGCCGGGGGGCGGATCTGCGCAGCATCTTCCACCGCGTGGGCGACCGGTATGCCGACGAGATGGCCTTCGAGGCCGAAATGCTGATCCCGCCGACCGGGACCGACGACCTGGGGCAGGAGGCGACGGCCGCCATCACTTTCCTGTGCTATCGGCTGGTCCTCGGCTGGAACGAGGTCGGCCTGACCGTCCGGACCGAGACGCTGACCCACATCAATCTCGGACAGGCCAAAGCCCACCTCTCCTTCCCCCACACCCGCGCCTGGCGCGAGTCGGTGGTCGACGGAAGGAGGACCAGCGATTTCATCTCGACCGAGGCGGAGAAAGGAGTGGTTTATATCAAGCTGCATCAGGACCTCGGGAAGGATTACAAGGGAGGGGGACGCCCGCGCTCCCATGTCGCCGAGAGATTGACGCGCACCGTTCTTTCCGATGCCAAGGCTGCCGACAGTCGGACAGCCGCCCTCGCCCGTACCGAGATGCAGTCCTGGCGGCTGCTCCAGCTCGAACCCTCCGGGCTCCGGCAGTCCGACTCTTTCATGGCTCCGCGATCGATCGCGCCGAATGGCGCACACATGCCTGCGACCCTCGCCCGCTTGACGCGGGCGCAGCTCAGGATCGACCCTCTACGCTTTCGGCCTTCCGAGATCCGGGAGCCCTCGGCTTTACCCACAAGGGTAGGTGCCGAAATCCCACTGGCGATGGCGGTGAGCACCGACCGGGAGAAAGCCGAGGACGAGGCGGCCGCCGTGACCGCGCGTGTCGCCAACCGTCTGGCCGAGTTGATCGAGGGGGTCCGATCCGTTCGAGTCGACGCCGACGAGCGCCGCGAGCTCCTGACCCTGATGCTCACCGAGCGCAACGGCACGGAGCACGAGGCGCGCTCGCTCTCCGACGGGACCTTGCGGTTTCTTGCTCTCGCCATCCTGGAAAACGACTCCGCGGCGAGCGGAGTCCTCTGTATGGAGGAGCCGGAGAATGGGATCCATCCCAAGCGGATCCCGGCGATGCTCCGGCTGCTGCAGGATCTCGCGGTCAACACCAATGAGCCGGTCGGGGAGGACAACCCCATGCGCCAGGTGATCGTTAACACGCACTCCCCGCTCGTTGCGGCCCAGGTTCCCGGGGACTGTCTGCTCGTCGCCATCCCTCAGACGATGCGTCGGGATGGGTTGCGGGAATCGGTCCCCGCATTCCGCTGGCTGCCCGATACCTGGAGGGCCAAATGGGGGGCCAAAGAGTTTCCCGAGATCCCGACCGTTTCTCTGGGCGATCTGCTCTCGTATCTCAACCCTCTGGAGCGGCGAGATCCCAAGCCGCGCGCTGGAACCGCTCAACGAGTGATCGACCGCGACGACGTCCAGAGTTGGTTGCCGTTCGAAGAGGGCCGTCGACCCTCTTGAATCCTCTCCGTTTTACCCTCCTCTCCGACGGCTCGTCCGACCGGGTGTTGCTACCGCTGCTCGAATGGCTCCTGAGCGAAAACTCGAGCCGCGCCTTTCAGCCCCAGTGGGCGGACCTGCGGATACTTCAGGCACCACCGAGGACGCTGGCCGAACGGGTCCGAACCGCAGTCCAGTTTTATCCCTGTGAGCTCCTGTTCATCCACCGGGACGCAGAGAGGGAGCCTCGGGAGGTCCGCGTGCGCGAGATCCAGCAGCAGCTCGGCATCCTGGCTGCGCCGGCGATCTGCATCGTCCCCGTGCGCATGCAGGAAGCATGGTTTCTCTTCGACGAGAAAGCCCTCCGCAAGGCCGCGGGCAACCCCAATGGTCGAACCACCCTGACTCTGCCGGGATTCGATGAGATCGAGCGGCTCCCCGATCCCAAGGAGTTGATCTACGAAATTTTGCGCCAGGCGAGCGAGCTACCCTCGAGAAGGCTGCGAGGATTCGACCCTGCGAGAGCGATTCACCGGCTCGCGGATCTGATCGACGATTTCAGCCCCTTGCGTGCCCTCCCCGCCTTTCAGGCCCTGGAGAACGACGTGCAAGCCCTGCTCGCCGAACGGTCCTGGCGCGCCTGACATCGTGGCCTCTGCGCCCGCCCCATGGCCGGCCCCCCACCTCTTCGGGTAGACTCCCGCCGTCTTTCGCGCGAAACCCGAGCTACGCCATGTCCGCCGAGCCGCAGAGCTATCTCTACCGTGTCTTCCGTGACACCGAGCTGCTGAACAAGCAGACGATTCTCGGTTTGCTCGACCCGCGGCCGGGGGGGAAGCTCCTCGACTGCGGTTGCGGGGACGGCTCCTTCACCGCCCAGCTGGCGGCGCGGGCGCAGGTGGCCGAGGTGCATGGCATCGAGGCCATCGGGGCGCGGATCGAGGCGGCCACGGGGCGCGGGGTGATCGTCGCCCAGACCGATCTGAACGCCCGTTTCCCCTACGACGACGAGGCTTTCGACATCGTCCACTCGAACCAGCTGATCGAGCACCTCCACTCGACCGACGGCTTCCTGCGCGAGGTGCGGCGGGTACTCAAGCCGGAGGGCCTGGCGGTCCTCTCGACCAACAACCTGGCCTCCTGGCACAACATCATCTCGCTCGTCCTCGGCATGCAGCCGCCGCCCAACAACGTCTCCTCCGAGGTGGTGGTGGGCAACCGGCTCGACCCGCTGCGCGGCAACGCCATCCCCAACCGGGAGGACAGCCACCTGCGGATCTTCAGCTATCAGGCCCTGAAGGAGCTGTGCGAGCACCACGGCTTCCAGGTCCTCGACCTGCGGACCGCCGGCTACTACCCGCTGCCCCCGAGCCTAGCCAGGATCATGACCCGCCTCGACCGCCGGCACGGCGCCTTCCTCATCATCAAGCTCGCCCGGCGCTGAGCGGGCGCGAGGCCAGACACCCGTGACGACGGCGATTCTCGACCTCCTGGGAGCCCTGCTCACCCTGCTCGCCCTGAGCCTCCTGGGACTCGGCGGCTATCTCCTCTCCGTGCGCCTACTGGGGTCTCGGGCCGCCGAGGACCCCTTGGAGCTGGCGGTCGCGACCCTCCTCGCGGCGACCGGGGAGGCGTTGGCGATCGCCACCCTCCTGGGTGCCCTGGGCCTCCTGCGGATCGAGCTTGGCTTGGTCCTCGCAGCCGTCTGGGCCATCGCGCTTCTCCGCCTGCCGCGCCGGCTCGCTCCGGAAGCGGTGGCGCTCCCCTGGACGGTCCTCCGGCAGCGCGCCTGGGCCAAAGTCCGCGAGCATCCGGCGCTCGCCATCCTGGCCCTCCACGGCATTGGCAGCGAGGCCCTGCGCGGTCTCCTGCGGCCACCCTTGTCGTGGGACAGCCTCATGTACCACCTGCTGCTCACCGGCACCTGGCTCCAGGACAAGAACCTGGTGCCGGTCTTCGGCGCCTACCCCACCAACTACTACGGCTACGCGCCGGCCAACGGGTCGCTCTGGCTCTGGTGGTGGATGGCGCCGTCGCACAGCGAGCTCTACGCCAACCTCGCCTTCCTCTCCCACTGGCTGCTGCTGGCGCTGGCGACCGGTGCGCTCGCCCGGCGGCTCGGGGCGCGGCGGCTCTGGCCCTACGCCGCCTTCCTGGTCTCCCTCGCCCCGGTCATCGTGCGCTTCGCGGCGACCCAGTACGTGGACGTTTTCACCGCCGCCTGCCTCCTGGCCGCCGCGATCTTCGGCCTGCGCTGGATGCGCCAGCCCTCCTGGGGGGACGCGGTGCTCGCCGGCATGGGATTGGGCCTTGCGGCCGGGGCCAAGGTGATCGGCATCCCCTACGCCGGGGCGCTCGCGGCGGCGGTCGTCCTCCTTGCCATGGGACACTGGCGTCGCCGGCTGCCGCAGCTCGCCGCCGCTCTCCTCGTCATGGCCGCCCTGGGGAGCTTCTTCTACGTGCGGAACCTGGCGCTCGGGGTCGATCCGCTGGCCATGAAGTGCGAGAGCGCCCCTCGCCACGAGGGGCCGAAGCCGGTGGTCCGCCTGCCGCGCAAGAGCTCGGTCTTGGCCGAGCCGGGGCTGATGTTCGGCCAGGGGGAGCTGCTCGATTCGTTCCTCGGCATCACCCGACCGCAGTCGCTGGAGATGGGGGTAGGGCCGCAGACCTTCCTGCTGCTCGCCGCCCTCCTCGCCCTCCCCTGGGGCCTCGCTCGCGGCCGGCGGCGGGAGGGGCTGGTGGTCCTCGCCCAGGTGGTGGCCGAGCTGGGCTTCTGGGTCACCGTCCCCTACGCGGCGAGCCACCACGTCTTCGCCAACACCCGCTACCTCGTGCCCTGCTTCGGGATCGTCTTCGCGGCCGGCATCGCCATGCTGGAGGACCGCATCCGGGAGACCTGGCTCGCCGCCCTCGCCGTGGCGCTCCTCGCCCAGGACCTCCTCCAGATGCACAGTGAGATGCCGCACGGGGTGCGGGTGGCGATGGGGGTGGTGGACGTCCTCGCCCTGATCCTCGCCCTCTCGCCGGGGCTCCGTGGTTTCGTCATGCGGCGGGCCCGGGAGCTGGTGCTGGCCACGGCCGCCGTCGCGATCCTCCTGGCGCCGGTCCTCGGCCGCTTCCGGTTGGACGACCGCGAGCGGGCGCTCGCCCAGGAGTACCAGGCCCACGTCACCACCAGCCGCCTCTTCGCCTCCGGCTGGGGCTGGCTCGACCATCACGGCGAGGACGGCACGGTCGACGTCTTCACCTCCCCGGCCACCTACTTCACCTACCCAGCCATGGGGCAGTACCTGGAGAGGAAGGCGATCTACGTCAACGTCAACCCCGAGGACGGGCGCGAGGCGGCGCAATACCCCCTCTGCCAGCCCCGGGTCCACGCCGACCCCGACGCCTGGCTGGTCAACCTGAAAAAGGCCGGCGTGCGCTGGGTCCTCGCCAGCCGCTACCCCGACTTCCCCTACTCGATCGAGCACGACTGGGCGGTCGCGCATCCCGAGCTGTTCAAGCTGCGGTTCCACGACAACACCAACGAGGTGTGGGAGTTTTTGCCCGGGGCGCCGGGGGCGGCAGGCTCGTAGATCTCGCTCGGATGAGGACCGTGTTCCACAAAGATCCCATCCTTGAGGAGATCCATGCCGTTCGCGAGGATCTTGCGCGAGCGGCAGGCTACGACCTCGAGCGCATGCTGGAAGCGGCCCGAACACGGCAGGCGGCCGCTGGCCTTCAAGCGGTGAGGCTGCCATCGAGAAAAACCGAGCCCGTCAAGAAGACACCCTGAGACGAGCGGCCCTGTGGCCTACCCGACCCGTTCAAACCCCGGTTCCAGGATCAACCCCACCCGGCAGCCCGTCCCAGCTCCATCGTCATCCTGCGGGGAGCCTCGGCGACCCAAAGGATCTGGGAGGGGGAAGCTTTCGTCTTGCCGGTGGCCTCTGGATAATAAGGAGCCAGTAGCCTGTACTTCCTCCGATCCTGTGGTCTCCACCGCTCTGCCCCATGGGCGACAGGAGTCTCCCCCATGACCCAAGCCGACCTCCTCTCCTTCCTGCGTTCCCACCACTGGGCCGTCCAGTCCTCCGTGTCGGCGTCCGGGGCACCCCAGTCGGCCCTCGTCGGTTTCGCCGTCAGCGATCAGCTCGAGATCGTCTTCGATACCCTCGACTCCACGCGGAAGGCGCTCCATCTGCGCGGCAATCCCAGGATCTCGTTCGTTATCGGCGGGTGGATCGACGGGGACGAGCGCACGGTTCAGTACGAGGGCCTGGCGGACTTCCCAGAGGGCGAAGAGCTGAAGCGCTTGAAGGAGATCTACTTCGCCGCGTTCCCCGATGGCCGCGACCGCCAGGCTTGGCCGGGCCTGGTGTACGTGCGGGCGAAGCCTGCGTGGATCCGGTACAGCGACTTTGGGCGGACACCTCCAGAGATCCAAGAGCTTACGTTCGGTTGAAAGACGCCCCCGTCTGCCCATAGGCCCTCGTCGTGAGCCAGCAGACGCCGCCGCCCTGCCTTCTGGACGCTAACAGAGGCTTCCGGACGCTACGCGCCTCCTTTTTTTGGACGCGAAGCGGGACGTTTCGGAGTCCGATGTGGCCTTACCGGAGTCCGGAAGGAGCTGTTTAGAGTCCGGAGACATCTGTTCTGCGTCCGAAACGAACGCTTCGGACTCCGTGAAGCTCCTTCCGGACTCTAAACAGCTCCTTTTGGAGTCCGAGAAGGTCTATTTAGAGTCCGGAAGGAAGCTTCCTGAGTCCGATCAGCTCTTCGTAGCGTCCAGAATCGACTCGTAGCGTCCATTCGCGGAGGCCGTAGCGTCCATCCGGAGCTTCTAGCGTCCGGAAATCGAGGCCGTAGCGTCCGGTAGCGTCCGCTCGTGTCCGGATCAGGAGGCCGCGTCAACCTTCCGATATTGTGCGGGCCGCTTGCCGCCGGCATACCGGACGATGTCGATCACGCCCTCCAACGTCAACCGGTTGAGAGCCTCATAGAAGGTCGAGCGGCGAGGCTCGAAGCCGAGAAGGGGGAGGACGTCGAGCTTGTCGAAGTTTTCGGGAAGCTGGGGCAGCACCTCCCGGAGGGCATCGATCACCGAAACGGGCTCACTTCTTGGTCGGGAGGCCTGCAGGGCGGGTGTCACCGCCGGAGCCGGCGCGGGGACAGGGGACTCGGAGGGCGGCAGCGGCTCCACGGCGAGCTCCCCGCTGCGGGAGCGCACCATCGCCTGGTAGGCGCGCAGCTTGGCGTGGAAGGCGTCGTAGAGCAGGCCGATGTCGGCGTGGAGCTGCTCTTCCAGGCGCTTGCGGTAGCGTTCGTAGTCGTCTTGGAGCATGGTAGCGGAGAGTCTAGCGTCCGGACGTCCGGATGCCAAGTGAAAAACGCGTGAGCGGACTCTACCGGACTCTAGACAGCCGTAAGGCCACCGGATTCTCCTCAATGGTATCCTGAGGAGCTGGGATGAGTACTTTAGCGCTTGAAATCCAGGCGGCAAGAGCCCGCCACGTCACACTGAGCGAGGACACCCTGACCGTCGATCTCGTGGACGGTCGCACGGTTGCGGTGCCCATCGTGTGGTACCCCAGGCTTCTCCACGGAACACCCGAGGAGAAGGACCACTGGCGTCTCATCGGCGGTGGTGAGGGTATCCACTGGCCGGAGCTCGACGAAGACATCAGCGTCGAGAACGTCCTGGCGGGCAAGAGATCCGGTGAGAGTCAACTCTCGTTCAAACGATGGCTCGAGGGACGGGAGAGGGTCTCACCTTGAGTCGCCCCGGTTGAGGGCTCCAGCCGTTCCTTCAACCGCAACGCCACCGGATTCTTCGGATCGACCGCGAGCTCCCGGGCGTTCCACGTCCGGGCGGCGGGGAGATCCCCCTGCTTCAGGGCGAGGAGCGCCCGGTTGTGGAGGGCCTTCAGGTTCTGGGGGTTGAGCGCCAGGGCGCGGTCGAGATGCTCCCGCGCCTCGGGGAGCCGGCCGAGGGCCAGCCAGGCGCCTCCGAGGTTGCTCTGCGCGTCGTCCGACCGGGGCTCCAGGGCTGCCGCCTGCTCGAAGAGGCGAAGGGCGGTGGGGAGATCGCCTTTCCGGGCGGCGAGGTTGCCGAGGTTCAGGTAGGAGAGGAAATCCTCCGGGTTGCTTGCGAGGGCCGCCCGGTAGTGCGCCGCCGCCTCTTCGGGCTGGCCGCGGTCCTCGGCCAGGCGGGCGAGATTGTAGTGGACGAGGTCGAGGCGCGGGGCAAAGCCGGCGAGATGGGGGAGGAAGAGGGCGACGAGGAGCACGGCGGCCAGGCCGTAGGCCCGTTTCCGTTCGCCGGCCCGAAACGCCGCCACCCCCTCTGCCACGGGCACCCCGCCCAGGAGCAGGAGGGCGGGCACGGCGGGGAGGCGGTAGCGGGAGAAGAGGAAGAAGGCGACCGTCGAGACCGTCCAGCCGAGGAGGAAGACGAGGGCCGGGGCGAAGGGGCCGAGCCGCTTGCGGGCGAGCAGCGCTCCCACCGCGGCGAGGAGGGCGGCGCCGCCGAACT
>DASQPA010000067.1:0-43086 GCA_035644215.1 Thermoanaerobaculia bacterium | reverse complement strand
TCTGGCCGGAAATGCCCTTTCCGGGCTCGCGCATCTCGATTTGCTTGAAGCACACCACAGGGCTCTTGTCATGGCCCAGGCAAAGGCAGGAGTTCTGCGCCGTATCGGTATAGGAACCTTGAGTAGCTTGAACTACCCGGAAACTGCAGAGGATCTTCTGCGGGGAACGTTAGACCGGTTCGCAGAGCTCAGCGCTGTGCCTGATTCTGAAACAGATTGGATGCTAGTGCAGGGATATGGGTTGCTAACACCTCATTCTGAGGAGGCGCGTAGCGCCTTTCTGTCCATGGCGGCGCGAGATGATCCAGCAGTGCAATCGGAAGTCGCTTTCACCCTATCTCAGAGGGCTAGCTCAGATCACCAACAGGTATGGTACAGCACGGCTCTCATGAGCCTCACCCGTGTACCGACCCAGTTCCAAGGAATCGGCGACATCGACCATTGCGTGGCTTCCTGCGCCCACAGCCGACCAGAGATAGCCACAGAGTTCCTTGAAGCCTTCGTGAAGAGCCGTGCTTATGGCACCCAGGGAGAAGACGCCAAACTGCCCGAGCTTCTGAATCAGACCTTTTGGGTCCTACGGCAAGAGTCTCTCAAAGCCTTCGAGGAGATGATCACGCGCTGGTTCTCCTCTACCGACACTCGTCTCCATCATGCAGCCTCGGATCTGGTTATGCATGGTCACTACGGATCACCCTACATGAAACTTTCACCGATCAAGCTCAGCAAGCTCGTCTTGGATTCTCTTGACGAACAGATGCAAGTGCTCGTGCTGTTGCGAGTACTTGGATATGTCATCGGAGGTCGCCTTCTGGCCGCCTTGATTGCGTCGGCTCTGCGGTGCGAACCCTTGACACCTCCCATAGCGAATATGATCGAGGATGCCTTAGCCGATTATGTCCTCTACAACTATCCTGGTAGTGGCGAGGAGTACCTTAAGGCTTACCTCGAGGAGGGTGATATCTCAAAGCCCGCACGAGATATCCTGCAGAGAGCTTTGGCCCGATCTGAGACATACATGAGTGCATTGAGAAGTCTGCCTCGGCTCAGCGAATTACGCCCTCCAGCCCATCGCTTGCAAAGTCTCCGGTTGGCTGAGCAGAAGTTTTATGGCGCTACCATGGGGACGGCCCCGAGAAGTTCTCCACTCCTAACCATGCTGCCAAAATTCCACCTCAAGTTCGGTGCCAGCTTCTTCACAGAAGTGGAAGGGACCTTCACGGAGCCCACTGCCCTTGGAGTTATCTCTCACTCTCCCGAGAGGGAACGTGGCGAAGCGATCGATCCTCTGGGGCAGGAGCTCCTGAGAATACAATGGAGAGCCGCCGGGCCACAGGAGGAGCAGGAAGAGGGATGAGGCTCGTCTTACGCGAATACCTGAGCATGCTCAAGGAGTCCGGGGAACTGGACGCCCTGCTCCCCGATCTTCTCGTCTCTATGGGCTTGGACCCACAAAACCGACCCCAGCGTGGTCCACGCCAATTTGGCGTGGACCTACCCGCCGTCGGAGTAGACCCTGAGGACGGTCAACGGAAGCTTTTTCTATTTCTTGTGAAGCAGGGCGACATCACGCGGAGTAACTGGGACACAGGGGCACAAGCCGTTCGCCCCTCCCTCAATGAAGTCTTCGATACCTATCTCAGCACACAGGTGCTCCCGGAGCACCAAGATCTGACTAAAAAGATCGTCCTTGCAACGAACGGCGAGATGAAACAGAGCGTCACGCCAAACTGGGTGGGCTACGCGCGTGAGCATGCGGGCCGTCATCCTGAGCACGGAGAGATTCAATTTGGCCTCTGGGACGCCGACAGCCTGGCGATTCTCCTCGAAAAATATCTCCTCGACGAATATCTGTTCCCGGAATCGGCCCAGAAACAAATCCGGAAGACGATTGCCCTGGCGGATCAGAATGAGGACGAGCCGCGCTACTTCTATGCGCTCATCGAAGAGACCTTGTTCCAACGTGAGTTACCACTCGAGAACACGCCGGGTGCCCGGCGCAAACGCGCCTGCCCGAGGAGTACCGAGCTTTTCGGGAAGCTGTAGTAGAGGTCCTTCCGGGGACGGATCTCCAAATGTGGTTCCCCAACGAGGGCACAGAGGAACTCCTATTCAGGCGCAACGCTTCCACGCCCGGAGGAAAGGTCTTTGGCTCCCGACTGCCGGAGACTCTGGAGGGTCTCAAGGCGCTGATGGCTCGCCTCTTGGAGAGGAGTACTTTCGCGAAGCTGTCCTGCGTCGAGCAGGGCTGGCCTGTGTTGGGGCTCATCGCAAGCCGACACTTCAGGACTCCGTTGATGCCAGAGTATTGGCAGCAGGGGGTATGCACGCCCTCAGCGCCTGCACCGCCCGAAGGCGACCCCGAGAGCCAGCGACAAGCTGGAGTAGATTGACCAGCCCAAGGAGGACCCGCCGGCTCTTCGGCGCCTACTGCGATAACATGACCTCGGCATATGTTGAGCCCGCGAGGAATATGACTATCACCCTCAGCCTCCCACCCGATCTTGAAGATCGCCTTCAACAGGAAGCCGAGCGGCAGGGACTGCCAGCGGATGCTCTGACGCTCCGACTGCTGGACCAGCACCTCCCGGCGAAGGATGTCCGGGGGGAACTGGTCACCCTGATCCAATCCTGGATCGAGGAAGGCGACGCTCGGGAACAGAAGGAGACCGGCGAGTACCTGATCCGGGCGTTGGACGAGAATCGCCTCTCCCACAGGCCGCTCTTTCCTTCGGAACTCAGGGGCGTGACCTGGTAAGCCATACCACTCTCGGTTGAGTAACGTACCGTCGCCCCTTCGGGGCTTTTGTTTTCTTGGGGTTACACCGACCTGGGGCTCTCGCCCCAGGCTACCAACCTACGCCCCTTCGGGGCAGTCTGCAGAGGGCCTGGTACGGCCCCTCTCCCAGTCTTCCATCCAAACCGCCGGTAAGGGTCACTGTCCATGGCGAACCCAGCCCCCAGGTCGCCGGGTGGCTCGATCGCCGTGAGCCGCGCTGGAGCGAGGGGCTCCGCCTGCCGGAGGCGATCATCCGGTCGCCTTTGGCGCTCGCCAACTGGCTCGAAGCCGCCGGACCGGCCGCCGAGGAGCAGGTGGGAAGGAGCCGCGCTCGCCGGCAGCGGGTGTAAAGACGCCGGAAAGGGTCCGGGCAACGTGGGGCGGTGTTCCAACACCGCCCCATCGTCGTTCCTGGCGAGCTGCAAGCGGCGCGGACCGTTCCGCGGGCCTCGGGAGGTCTCCGCCCACGCTCGGGCGCCTTCCGCAGGGGCGGACGAACGTTCCGAAGCCCTGGGGCAGCCGGATTTCGGACGCGCGGCGCCTGCCGGGAGCGTCGCGGAGCGCGCCGAGCGGCTGGAGACGCGTCCCCAGCGCGTGGGGAGAGATGGGGAAGGTTCCCCCGAAATAGGGGAAGGGTCGCCCAACTTTGGGGAAGAGTCGCCCGATTTCGGGGAAGCGTTCCCCAATTTCGGGGAAGCGTTCCCCAATTTCGGGGAAGGGTTCCCCAACTTCGGGGAAGGGTTCCCCAATTTTGGGGAACGGTCGCCCAATTTCGGGGAAGCCTTCCCCCAAATTGGGGAAGAGTCGCCCGATTTCGGGGGAGTGCCGCCCAACTTTGGGGAACCCTCGCCCACTTTGGGGGGAGAGCTCCCCAATTTGGGGGAGGCCTTCCCCGGACGGAGCGGGTAGGGTGCCGCGGACGGCGACAAACCCGGCACCGGAAGCGGAACGGCCCGCACCCGGCGGCCCTGGGAGACGTTTCGACGGTAGCACAGCCGGCGGTACAATGGCGTCGATCGGCGGCACTCGCGCCGCTCCAGCCCAAGCTGTGCGAAAATTGTCGCCAGGAGCCGATCATGGAACCCGTGCACGCCCACGTCCCCAACCCCCCCGCCCGCCCGCTCCTCATCTACGACGGCCACTGCGGCTTCTGCCTCTGGTGGCTGGCCCGGTGGCGGCGGCGGATCGGCGATCGGATCGACTATGCCCCCTCGCAGGAGATGGCGAAGGAGTACCCGACCCTGCCGCGGGTGCGCTACTCGCGCTCGATCCAGCTCGTCGAGCCGGACGGCACCGTCTACGAGGGGGCGGAGGCGGCCTTCCGCGCCCTCGCCCGGGCGCCGCGCGGGGGCAAGCCGCTATGGGCCTACCGGCACGTTCCCGGGGTCCGGGCGGTGACCGAGCGGAGCTACAAGTTCATCGCCCGCCACCGCTCCGGCCTCCACAAGGTCACCCTGTGGACCTTCGGGCGCGATCCGCTCGCCATCCCCAAGTCGCGCAAGCTCGCCCTGCCGGCCCTGGGCGCCGTCCTCACCCTGGGGATCGCCCTCCTCGCCGCCCAGAAACGCCGGCGGCGGCCGCCCTCCCGCTGGGACCGGCGGTTCTGACTTAGAATCGAGCCCGTTTTCGTAAGGAGGAGGCTCGATCGATGGCGGCTCCCAGCCGGCAGGTCCCGCTCGCCGTACGCATCCTCGTCACCGTTCTCCTGGTCGCCCTTTATGCGCTGGGCGGCCAGGTGCCGCTGCCGTTCGTCGCCGTTCCGGCCGGCACAGAGATCCCCCGCTGGGCGAGCGTCGCCTCCCTGGGCATCGAGCCGCTGGTCCTCGGTTTCGGTTTCGTGGGGGTCTTCGGGCTCCTCCTTCCTGCGGTGCCCACGCTCCTCACGCTGCGGCGCGGGATCGCCCGGCTGGCGCTGCCGGCGAGCCTCGTCTGCGCCGTGATCCAGGCGGTCAACCTCGTCGTCCGCCTGGAGGGCGAAAGCGCGATCGACCGGCAGCCCCACCTGCTCGCCCCCGGCGGGGCGCCCTGGCTCGCCATCGTCGGCACCCTGGCCGCGGCCACCGCGGCGATCTACCTGCTGGGCAACGCCCTGACCGCCTGGGGCCTGGGCAACGGCTTCTGCCTCTTCTTCCTGGTCTCGATGGCCAACCGGCTGAGCGCCTACCTCGACCATCCCCCGGCCCGGTCGAGCGGCGGGTGGACCTTCGTCTTTTTCGTCCTCGCCGCCATCCTGACCGGCCTCTACCTGCGCCAGGAGCGGCGGGTCGAGGTGGCGGTCGCGGGCACCGAGGCGATACCGCCGGTCCCGGTGGCCCTCCCCGCCTTCCCGCAGACGATCCTCCCCCTGCTCGCCACCTACTGGCTGTTCCAGACCCTCTTCCGCACCGGCCGGCTGCCCCGCATCCTCACCGCCACGCTCTCGGCCCAGGTCGTCGTCCTGGCACTCCTCGTCGCGACGCTCGGACTCTTGACCTATGCCCGGGTGGGCCGCCCCCAGCGCTTCCTCGCCGACCTGCCCGGAGCCGGCCCCGCGGAGCCCGGACCGTTCACCCTCCAGTTCCTCCTGGGGACCGCCTTCCTCTGCGGCGGGATCGCGGTCTATGCCATCGCCGGCCGCTATGCCGTGGCGCAGGTGGCGCTCTTCCCCTTCCCGTTGCTCCTCCCCCTGGTCGCCCTGGGGCTCGATCTCGCCGAGGCCCTGCGCTTTTTCCGCCGCCACCGCGGGGCGACCCTCGCCACGTTCGACGACCTCGCCCTCGCCAGCTACTGGCAGAGCCGCCTCGACGCACACGGCATCCCGGCGCTTTTGACCGCCTCCTCGTTCCGCGGCCTCTACTCCCGCTTCCTGCCGCTGGTCACGATCGATCTCCGGGTGCCGGTGGAGCGCCTCGACGAAGCGCGCGCGCTACAGCTGATCGTTCACCCGATAGCTGAGCCAGTCCTCGGCCTTGTGCCAGAGGCTGCGGGCGTTCCAGGCCTCGAGCCGGACCAGGATTGAGCTTCTCAGGTCGTCGTCGAACGCGTTCTTCAGCTGGGCGGCGACGCCACGATCGATGATGCCGACGCTCGCCTCGTCGTTGATGTCGTAGGAGCGGTCGTCCAGGTTGGAGGAGCCGACGAGCGACCAAAGGCCGTCGACGAGGACGATTTTCTGATGGAGCATCGTGCGCTGGAAGACGTAGAGCCGGATCCCACGCTCGGTCAGGTCCTCGAAATAGAAATGCCCGGCGTGCTTGACGACGCCGCTGTCAGTCAGCGGGCCGGGGACCATGATGCGGACGTCGACTCCCCGCTTGACGGCGCCGGAGAGCAGCTCGACGGTGTCGTTGTCGGGAATGAAATAGGGGTTCTGGATGATCAGCTCGCGTTTGGCGGTGGCGATGGCGATCTTCATCAGCACTTCGAGCTCGGCGACCCCGCCGCGCGGCGAGCTGCCGACCATGTGGACGCGCAGGTTCCCGGCCGGATGCTGGACCGGGAAGTAGCGCGGTCCCACCAGCGCCTCGCCGGTCGCCTCCGCCCAGTGCTGGGCGAAGACCGACTGGGCGGGATTGACGATCGGCCCGACGAGCCGCACCCCGGTGTCGCGCCAATGCTGGGCGTCCTGGCCGTTGCCGGTCCATTCGGCGGCGATGCCGTGGCCGAAGACGTAGGCGACATGGCCGTCGATCACCGCCACCTTCCGGTGGGTGCGGTTGTTGACGTAGCCAAACTCGACGAGCTTGAAGGGATGGTAACGGATCGCCTTCACCCCGGCCTGCCGCATCGCCTGGAACTGGTGGTCCTCCATTTTGGTCGAGCCGAAGGCGTCGACGGTCAGGCGCACCTCGACCCCCTGGCGCGCCTTCTCGGCGAGAATCCTGGCGATCTGCTCGGTGATCCGCCCTTTCCACCAGACGTAGGTCTCCAGGTGGATCGTCTTCCTGGCCGCCACCAGGTCGGCCAGGAAACGGGGGAAGAAGCCGTCGCCGTTCTGAAGCACCTCGATTTGATTCCCGGGGAGCACGTCCCCCCGGGTCAGGCCGGCGATCGACGGCAGGGCCTCCTCGAAGTTGTCGACCCCGCGCACCCGGACGTGCGCCGGGACCTGCCGCCCCTTGGACCAGGCCCAGAGGAAGAGCACCGCGATCAGCCCCAGGGTGACGATCGCCATCCACAGCGGCACCTCGATCAGGAGCCGGCCCTGGCTGTCCCGCGGCCGGGGATTTTTCTTCTTGGCGGGCGCCCGCTTGGCCATGACCTCCCCTCTCCTCACGCCTCGCGGCGCAGCTCGACGACCACGGGCCAGTGGTCGGACGGCCCGACGCGGAGCACCCGCGAGGCGACCGTCGTCCAGCCCGGATCGGCGAAGACGTAATCGATGCGCTGCCGGGTCATCCGATGGGTGCTTTCGAGGCCGCCGCAGCGACGGAAGAGCTCCGAGAGCATCAGGTGGGCGAGCTCCGGCGCCTCGGGCGGCGCGTTGAGGTCGCCGACGAGGACGAAGGGCGCCGCCGTGGCCCCCAGCCAGCGGTCGAGCTCGGCGACCTGGGCGGCCCGGGCGGCGCTGCCGAACCGTCCCCAGGCGGCCAGGTGGGTGACCAGGAAATGGACTTCCGTTCCACGCACGGCGACCCGCGCGGCGAGGAGAGTGCGCGGCTCGCCGCTCCCGGGCAGCGGGTGCACCACCGATTCCCGCACCTCTCCCGCGGCGAGGAGAGCGTTGCCGAACTCACCCTTGCCGCTGTCGAAGCTCTTGCCGAACGAGAGCGTCAGGCCGGTCAGGCCGGCCAGGATCTCCGCCTGGTCGGCAAAGCGCGCCAGCCAGGTGCCGCGGTGGACCTCCTGGAGCCCCACCAGGTCCGGCCGCTCGCACTCGATCACCCGCGCGATCCGCTCCAGGTACCGGCCGGCGACGAGCGCGGCATGCCCGCCGACGTTATAGGACATCACCTTGAGGTCGACGGATGGCACCAGGTGAGGGGAACAGCAAGTTCCGGACCAGGGGGGGGATGCGTACAGCCGGCCAGCGAACCGCGGCTCGCCGCGCGCCGACCTGTGGTAGCGTTCTGCGATCGACCTCGGGGAGCGAAAGACATGGACCAGGAGTTGATTGCCTATCTTGAGCAGCGCTTCGTGGCGATGGAGCGGAAGATGGACGAACGCTTCGATCAGGTGAACGAGTCGATCCATCGGAACCGGATCCTGCTCGAGGAGACGCGCCACGAGGTCCAGATCGTCGCCGAGGGGGTGATCGGCGGGGTGGAGCAGGTGCAGTCGCTTCGTGCGGACGTCGAACGCCGCTTGATTGAATTCCAGGGAATGATCGTCCAACACCGTCGAGACAACGACATCCGCCTGAGCCTCCTGGAGGAACGGTCCGGACGTCAAGGTCAGGCCGCCCTGGAGTACATCAAGGAGCGCTACGGTCGCAAGACCACCTGATCGGGTCGGCTTCCCCTCCGTCAGGGCAGCGGAACCTTGTCGTAGATCTCGGCCAGGGCGAGGGAACAGCCGAGCGAGGGGAGGTGGACGACGGCGTCGCGGCCGGAGGTCGCGGTGAACCGCCAGGCGCCGTCTTCCTGGCGCACGAACTGCTCGACCAGCGGCTCGTCCTGGGAGACGAGCAGGTACTCGCGGAGCGAGTCGAGGGCCCGGTAGTGCTCGAACTTCTTGCCCCGGTCGTAGCCCTCGGTCGAGGCGGAAAGGACCTCGATCACCAGGCTCGGGTTCAGGAGGGTGTCGAAGTGCTCGTCCTCGAATCGCGGCTCGCCGCAGACCACGACGACGTCGGAGTAGGTGTAGAGCCCGGTAGCGGGAACTCGCACCCGCAGGTCGCTCGGATAGAGCTCGCAGGGACGCCCTTTGAGCTGCGATCTCAGCTCGCCGAGCAGATTGGTGACGATGAGGTTGTGCTCCCGGCTCGCTCCGGCCATCGCCACCATCTCCCCGTCGACGTACTCGCTCCGGGTCTCCGCGGAGCGTTCGAAGGCGAGGTAGTCCTCGGCCGTCAGATAGGGTTTCGAGTGGACGGACATGGGGCACACCTCCCGGAGTAGGATACTACTCCGAAGGCGGGCTTACGGGCAGGTCGAGAACGCATGGGTGTCCTGGACCGGAGCGGCCGTGTGGTTGGGCGGGTTGGTATAGACCTGGACCTGGCCGGACTGCGTGTCGATGACGGTCAGGGTGAACTGCACGTTGGTGGTCGCGGCGTAGAAGACCCAGAACTGGTTGCCCAGCGCCGGGATGCAGGCGTCGAGCACCTTGACCAGCATCTCGATGTTGCTCGGGTCGAAGAAGTAGAAGAGGCCGGACTGCGGCGCGGCAGGGAGCGGCACCGCGGTCCCCTTCCCGGTCTGGATGCCGGTCACCCAGGAGACCTCGACCTGGAAACGGCCACCGGCACCCAGGCAGAGGGTGTTGGGGCCGGGCACGCAGGCGGTGCCGGGCGCCGGCTGCACGATCACCCGGCCGCTCATCCCGACCCCGCCGGCCCCGCCGTGCTCCTCGCAATGGAAGAGGTAGGTCCCCGCCCGCGGGTAGGCGACGGTCGCCGACCAGGGGGCGCCGGAGATCGAGCCGTCCCCTCCCTGCCCGTCGCAGCCGTTGGCGCACCGGAAGCTGCCGTCGTCGGCGGTCACGTTGTGGGTGCCCCCGGCGTTGCTGAAGTGGACGCTGTCGCCCGCCTGGAGAGTGACGGCGGCCGGGGTGAAGACCAGGCCGGTTCCCCCGGCCTGCACCTCGACGACCGCGGCCGGGGCCGCCGGGACAAAGACGAGGGCGGTGAGCGCCGCCAAAGCAGCGCTCACCGCGCGGGAGGAGTTACGGACAGGTCGCGAAGGCATTGGTGTCCTGGACCGGTGCGGCGGCCTGGTTCAGGGGGTTGAAGTAGACCTTGACCAGGCCGGTATGGGTGTCGGTGATGGTCAGGGTGAACTGCACGTTGGTGGTCGCGGCGTAGAACACCCAGTACTTGTTGCCGAGGGCCGGGATGCAGGCGTTCAGCACCTTGACCAGCATCTCGATGTTGCTGGGATCGACGAAGTAGAAGAGCCCCGACTGCGGCGCCGAGGCCACCGGCACGGCGACCCCCTGACCGCTGGCATTGGCCGACTTCCAGGCGACCTCCAGCTTGAAGCGCCCGCCGGCGCCGACGCAGAGGGTGTTGGCACCGGCGACGCAGGCAGCGATCTCGGCGTGGGTGGTGGCCGAGGCCTCGTTCGAATAGGCGGAGTTGCCGGCGGCGTTGTTGGCGCGGACCCGGAAGGTGTAGGCGGTCGCCGGGTCGAGGCTGGGGACCAGGGCGCTGGTGGCGTTCTGCGCGGCGGTCTGGACCTGCTGGTAGGGAGTGGTCAGCCCTTTGCTCTCGATCCGGAAGCTGGTCTCGTTGCTCGTGCCGCTCGCGTTGTCCTTCCAGGTGAGGAGGACCTCGGACGTCGATTGCGCCGCGGCTGCGAGGTTCGAGGGCGCCGCGGGCGGCGTCCCGCCCCCGCTCGGGGCGTCGTCGTCGACGATGGTGATCGAGCCGTGCCCGTCGGCCACGGTGGCGCCGCCGGTGGGGTTCGAGAGGCCCAGGTTGAGCAGCTCGTTGCTCTCCTGGACCGAATCGTTGACGATCGTCACGTCGAAGGTCTTGTCGTCGCTGTCGTGGTCGGCCCAGTTAAGGGTCCCGGAGGTGGTCGTGAAGTCACTGCCGGCTGAGGCCGTGCCGGCCGTGGTCGCGAAGTCGACGGAGACCGCCCCGTCGTCCCCGCCGGTCCGGGTGACGTGCACGGTGACGTGGCCGACCGACTCGGAGACGTTGTAGCTCGCCGGGCTGAAGCGGAAGGCGCCGTGCTCGGGGGGCGGCGGCGCGGCCTGCACCACCACCTGGCCGCTCATCCCGGCGCCGCCCGGAGCCCCGTGCTGGTCACAGTGATAGAGGAAAGTCCCGGCCGTGTTGAAGGTATGGGTGAAGCTCCAGGCGTTGCCCGAGGGACCGTTGCTGCCGTTGTTGCAGCTGTCGGAGCACTGGAAGCTGCCGTCGTCGGCATGCGCGTTGTGGAAGCCGCCGGCGTTGGTCCAGCGCACGGTGTCGCCGACGTGGATGGTGACCACGCTGGGGGTGTAGACGAGGCCGGAGCCGCCGACCTGGACGTCGGCAGTGATGGCGTAGGCGGCCGGCGCGGACGCCAGAACGAGGAGCAGAACGGTCGCGCAGAGCACGGCGGTGCGGCGTAGAGACATCGCAGGGGACCTCCCGGTGTCGGTTCTCAGGATCAAGAATCCGATCTATGCCGAAGCATAGTCGAAAATACATCCAGGCGTTAAGCTCGATCAATAGCCGGGCTTGGGCGGCGGCGCGGCCGAGCCGACCTGGATGGCGCCCGCCATTCCACAGCAGCTGTAGTGGACCTTGCAAAAGTACTCGAAGGTCTTCCCCGCGGTCGTCGCGTCGAAGGTCCTCTGGTAGGTGGCACCGGGCGCGGTGAAGACGGCGCCGCTGTCGAAGGAGCCGTCCACGGCGGTCGCCGTGTGGGTATAGGTGGTTCCCGCCATCACCCAGCGCACCGTATCACCCGGGTTGATGGTCACGTGCTTGGGCGAGAAGGAGCCATCCATGACCTGGATGACGACCGTTTGCGGGGTGGTGGTCGGCCCCGGCTGGGTGGGCGTGCTGCCACCACCGCCACCGCCGCCACAGGACGCCAGGAGGACCGACATGGTGAGCAGCCAAAGGGCGGGTTTGGGCGACATGCTCTTCTCCTTCCTCAGACGGGTCCGGAAGAGGACCCACAAACTGCCCGGTGAGTCCTCGACCCGGTGAAAAGGTTCAACGCCGTGCCATTGAACCGGTCGGGGCTCGCGGGGAACATACCCGGCAGACCACGCTTCGTAGGGGCCGCCCGCTGGTAAGCTTGGACGCGGAGCGCTCACGAGGTGGCGACGAGCCCGATGCCCGACGACGAACTTTCCCTCCTGCGGCGGGTAGCCGCGGGGGACCGCAAGGCGTTCGAGACGCTCTACCACCTCTATTACCGGCGTCTCTTCGCCTACCTGTTCAAGGTCACACGGCGGGGAGAGCTGGTCGAGGAGGTGCTGAACGACGTCATGTTCGCCATCTGGACCAGCGCCGGGCGTTTCGACGGGCGTTCGCGCCCCTCGACCTGGATCTTCGGCATCGCCTACCACAAGGCCCTGAAGGCCCTGTCGCGGCAGGCGGTCGCCGGCGGCGAGGAGCCGGGGCGCGAGACGGCGGAGCCGGCGACCGGCGAAGGGCCGGAGAGCCTGCTCACCCGGCGGGAGGTCGCGAGCACCCTGGGCAAGGCCCTGGGCGCGCTCTCGCCGGAGCAGCGGGCGGTGGTCGAGCTGACCTATTACTACGAGCTCTCCTACGGGGAGATCGCCGAGATCGTGGGCTGCCCGGTCAACACCGTGAAGACCCGCATGTTCCACGCCCGGCGGCGCCTGAAGGATCTCTTGCCGGGATTGGGCATCGACAGCCACACCGGCTGAGGAGACGGATGATGGACACCTTGGGCGCACGCGAAGAGCGCCTGCACCAGAGGGTCGCCGAGCTGCTCCCCTGGTACGTGAACGGGACGCTCGAAACCGCCGAGCAGCAGGCCGTCCTGGGGCACCTGGCGGGCTGCGCGCGCTGCCGCGCCGAGCTCGACGCCGCCCGCGACCTCGCCCGGGCGGTGAAGAGCGCCGAGGCGGTCGCCCCCTCCCCCCACCCGGTCCAGCTCGCCCGCCTCCTGGCGCGCATCGACGCGGCCGGCCCGGCGGGCGAAGAAGAGCCCGAAATGGCGCTCCTCCCCGTCCAGGGAGACGCGGCACGCCGCCGCACGGGCCTCCTCGCCTTCTCTCCGCGGCGGATGCGGCAGCTGCTGGTCGCCGAGCTGGCGGCCATCCTCGTCCTCGCCGTCTCCCTCGCCTGGCAGCGGCGCCCCCCGATGCCGCCAACCTCGCCGACTTCGCCGGCCCGGTACACCACCCTCTCCGAGGAGACACCGATCGTCGCCGCACCGGGCCGGCTGCCGATCCGGGTCCTCTTCGCCAAGAACGCCACGGCGGGGCGCATCCAGCAGATCCTCGCCGGCATCAGCGGTACGATCACCTCCGGCCCCTCGCCGGCCGGAGCCTACGTGGTCGAGGTCAAGGCGGACGCCGACCCGGTGGACGTCGTCGTCGCCTACCTCCGGGCGCAGCCTGAGGTGAGCTTCGCCGCGCCGGTGGCGGGAGGCGGCTAGGGGTGCGCGGTCTGGCGCCGATCCTCCTCGGGAGCCTCGCCCTCGTCGCCGTCCTGGGTTGCGCCAGCGGCGGCCTCCCTGCCGGCGGCGCCGCTCCCGCCGCTCCCGAGTCGCGGACGAGCCGGCAGCTCATGGTCACGCTCGCCCCGGCCCCCGTCCCCTTCTGGAACCGGTTGACCGTCGAGCTCGCCGTCCAGCACGACCTGCGCACGGTCTTCGCCTGGTCGCTCGGCTCGCTCGGCGAGCGCTGCATCGTCTACGAGACCCGCAACAACAGCCGCAAGATCGAAGAGGTGGTCGAGCGGATGCGGCGAGACCCCCGGGTGCGCTCGGTCGAGGCGATCCAGACCTTCGAGACCCTGGCCCTGCCCGAGGCGCCGCCGTCGCCGCGCCACGGCGACCCTTACGCCAACCTGCAGCGCGGCGCCCACGCCATGGGGGTCGACCAGGCCCACCGCTGGGCGACCGGCCGGGGGGTCAAGGTGGCGGTCATCGACACCGGGGTCGACCTCGACCATCCCGACCTGCGCGGCCGGATCGTCAAGGCCAACAACTTCGTCGACCGCGGCGAGCAGACCTTCACCAACGACATCCACGGCACGGCGGTGGCCGGCGCCCTCGCCGCCTCGGAGGGCAACGAGGTGGGGATCGCGGGGACGGCGCCGGAGGCCGAGATCTTCGCCCTGAAGGCCTGCTGGCCGCAGCCCGCCGGGTCGCGCCGGGCGATCTGCGACAGCTACACCCTGGCCAAGGCCATCGACTTCGCCATCCTGGAGCACGCGCAGATCCTGAACTTCAGCCTCGCCGGCCCGTCCGATCCGCTGCTCGGCCGGATGATCAAGGCGGCCCTCGACCGCGGCATCGCCGTCGTCGCCGCCGCGCCGGACGGCGCCGGCCCCGACTTCCCGGCCTCGGTCGAAGGGGTCCTGGCGGTGCTGTCGAGCGATCCGGACGGCAACCTCCGCTCGCCCTCGACCTCCCCGCGGGCGATGCTCGCCGCGCCGGGGGTCGACATCCTCACCACCGTGCCCCACGGCTCCTACGACTTCTTCACCGGCAGCTCGCTCGCCGCCGCCGAGGTCTCGGGGGTGGCCGCCCTGCTCCTGGAGCGCAATCCCAAGCTCACCCCGGCCCAGCTGGGCGCCCTCATCCGCAAGACCGCCCGGCCGCTGCGTCTGCCGCCGGGAGAGCCCGATCCCCCGGTCTTCCTCGTCGACGCCTGCGCCGCCGTCAGCCAGGTGATGCCCGGCGTGACCTGCGCCCGGTAGGCGTTCCATGGAGGCAGGGCAGGCACAGGGGCTCTGCCCCTACGCTGCCCTGCCTCGAACCGTTCGCCCCGAGAATTAGGCATAGGGTCTGGAGAGAGATGAAGGTAGCAGCAGGGCAGGTAGGGGCAGAGCCCCTGTGCCTGCCCTGCTCGGGCAGACTGCCGCTACGACCCCGACTTCGCCGTCCCCTTGCCGTCCAGCTCCTCGATCCGGGCGTCGCCGGGCGGCCGCTCCTTCTGCAGCCGGGTCGCCACCCGCTCGGCCTCGGCGAGGACCCGCAGGGCGTTGCCGCCGGCGAGCTTCCCGACCTCCTCCTCGGTCCAGCCGCGGCGCAGCAGCTCGGCCAGGAGCACCGGGTATTCGGCGACCCCGGCGAGGCCTGAAGGCGTGCTCGTGATGCCGTCGAAATCGGAGCCCAGCCCCACGTGGTCGACCCCGGCGAGCTGCCGCACGTGGTCGACGTGGTCGGCGACCTGGGCGAGGGTGGCCTTGGGGGCCGGGTGGGCCTGGCTCCAGGTCGCCAGCTCTCTCTTCACCCGCTCGGCGGACTCCGGATAGAGCGCCTTCAGCCGCGCCTCCTCCCCGTCGTGCAGAGCGTTCCAGACCCGCACTTCCTCGGAGCTGAAGGAGGGGACGAAGCTCACCATCACCACCCCGCCGTTCTTCGGCAGCAGACGGAGGACGTCGTCCGGCACGTTCCTCGGGTGGCCGGTCAGGGCGCGGGCCGAGGAATGGGAGAAGATGACCGGCGCCAGAGAGACCTCGAGCGCCTTCTTCATCGTCTCTGGCGCCACGTGCGAGAGGTCGACCAGCATCCCCAGCCGGTTCATCTCGCGCACCACCTCCTCGCCGAAGCGGGTGAGGCCGCCGTGCTTCGGCTCGTCGGTCGCCGAGTCGGCCCAATCGGTGTTCTTGCTGTGGGTCAAGGTCATGTAGCGGGCGCCGGCCTGGTAGAGCTGCCGCAGGGTGGCGAGCGAGTTGTCGATCGAGTGCCCCCCCTCCATGCCGATCAGGGAGGCGATCCGGCCCGCCCGGTGGATGCGCCGCACGTCGTCGGCGGTCATCGCCATCTCGAAGGTCTCGGGGTAGCGGGCGGCCAGGCGGCGCACGACGTCCATCTGTTCGAGCACCGCCTGCACCGCCGCCGGTCCGGTGATCTCGACCGGCACGTAGACCGACCAGAACTGCCCCCCTACGCCGCCGCGGCGCAGGCGGGGGATGTCGGTGTGCATCGCCGGGTCGAGCCCGCCGGTGTCCTGGGCGAGGTCGATCTTGTCGAGATGGTTCTTGACCCGCTCGCGGTACTGCCAGGGGACGTCGTTGTGCCCGTCGATCAGCGGCGTCTGGTCGAGGATCTTCCGTGCCTTCTGGACCAGCGCCGGATCGGGCGGCTGCCAGGCCGGCGCCGCCGCCACCATCCAGACCGCCATGCCGACCATCCCCGCTGTGGCCAGGATCTTCTGTCGCATCAATTCTCCTCTCGGTAGCGAGCCGCAATTCTGGAGGCCGATTGTAGAGGAGGCTGGTACACTGTGGACAGATTGTTCCGTTTCGCGCTTCGGCGGGCAGGGTTGGCCTCCGTCACGGCCCTGCTCCTCGCCACCTCGGCGGCAGGCCAGGCTGCGGCTCCCGTCGTGGCCGCGGCGGGCGACATCGCCTGCGATCCGGCCGACCCGGCCTACAACGGCGGCGCCGGCACCGCCACCGCCTGCCGGATGCAGGCGACCTCCGACCTCCTGGTGGGCGGCGGCGAGAGCGCCGTCCTGCTGCTCGGCGACAACCAGTACGAGGACGGCGCCCTCTCCCGCTACCAGGCCTCCTACGATCCCACCTGGGGGCGGGTCAAGGCCCTCACCTTCCCGGTGGTCGGCAACCACGAGTACGGAACGGCGGGAGCCGCCGGCTACTTCGCCTACTTCGGAGCGGCGGCCGGCGACCCGGCGCGCGGCTACTACAGCTTCGACCTGGGGAGCTGGCACGTCGTCGTCCTCAACTCGAACTGCGCCGAGATCGGCGGCTGTGGCCCGGGCTCGCCGCAGGAGCTGTGGCTCGCCGCCGACCTCGCCGCCCATCCCGGCCGCTGCACCTTGGCCGCCTGGCACCACCCCCGCTTCTCCTCCGGCCAGCACGGCAGCGACCCGACCTTCCAGACCTTCTGGCAGGACCTCTACGCCGCCGGGGCCGACCTCGTCCTCGCCGGCCACGACCACATCTACGAGCGCTTCGCGCCGCAGGACCCGGCAGGCAATGCCGACCCGGCGCGCGGCCTCACCGCCTTCGTCGTCGGCACCGGCGGCCGGAACCAGACCCCCTTCGCCACCCTGCGGCCCAACAGCGTCGCCCGGAGCTCCGGCGTCTTCGGAGTGCTCCAGCTCACCCTCCACCCCACCGGCTGGGACTGGCGCTTCGTGCCCGCCGCGGGCGGCGCCTCCTATGCCGACGCCGGCAGCGGGCTCTGCCACAGCGCCCTGCCGACCGGCCCCACGGCCTTCCACACCCTCCCCCCCTGCCGGCTGCTCGATACCCGGGGGGCGGGGACCGGCGGGCCGGCTCTCGCGGCCAACACCCTGCGGCTCTTCCCCGCCGCCGGCCAGTGCGGGATCCCGGCCACCGCCCGGGCGATCGCCGCCAACGTCACCGTCACCGGGGCGACCGTCGGCGGCGACCTCCTGCTCCTCCCCGCCGGGGCGCCGCTCCAAACGGTAAGCACGATCAACTTCGCCCGCCAGCAGACGCGCGGCAACAACGCCCTCCTCGCCCTCGGCGCCGGGGGAAAAATCGCCGCCCAGTGCGACATGCCGGCCGGCTCAACCGGCACCGTACACCTGGTGGTCGACGTCGCCGGCTACTTCGAGTGAGGGGCCTTGGCGGCGTGCTCCGCGATCCGCGTCTTGACCAGCTTGCGCACCAGCGTGGCCGGTAAGGGACGGTCCGCCGGGAAGCGGAGCGTGCCCTTGTTGGTGTCGTAGTCCTTGAGCTCGTCCTGGTGAGCTTCCAGGGGGTGGGCACCGGGGTAGAAGGCGCAGTGGTTCTTGGCCGCGCCGAAGGACACCAGCAACCGGCCGCCGAGGCGGAAGCCCGGGACGTCGTAGCTGATGCACTCTTCCGCCCCGGGCGCCGCGGCCTGGATGGCCTGGCGCAGCTTCTCGAGCGCGGCGCGCTTCTCGTCGCTCAAGGGGGCGAGGTACTCGTCGATGGTCTGGGGTTTCGTCGACATGGTTCGTCCTCACTCCTTCAACTTCTTTTCAAACGCCCCATCCTCGCCCAGGACTCCCGCGAAGCCGCCGCGGGCGAGCCAGGCCCTGGCCTCGAACTCCCTCTTCAGGTACGCGTCCCAGAAGGCGATCGAGCCCATCTTGATGAGCGCCTGGAAGGAGACGTCCTTCTCGCCCCCCTGGGCCTCCCGCGGGCGGCCCGAGAAGACCATGTGGTCGCCGCCCGAAAACGTTACCAGGAATTGGTCGCCTCCCCCCGCCGGGCTGATGCGGTCGAAGGGGACCCGGCGGTCGGGGGCGGCGGTGTCCCCCACCGGGCTGTCGTCCCGGGTGCCGGTCATGTGGAAGCAGGGGATCTTGACGTTCTGGAAGACCCGGTCCCACTGGTCCCGGCGTCGCGGCACCGGGGCGCTCATCGAGAGCGCCGCCTTGATCCGCGGATCGGCGAGCGACATCTCCCTGCCGCGCGGGGACACCACCAGCTGGCCGGCCAGGATGAGGGTCGTCCAGGCGCCGAAGGAGTGGCCGGCCATGCCGACGTGATCGAGGTCGAGCTTCCCCTTGACCGTGGGCTCGTCGCGGTTCAGCGCCGCCAGCTGGTCGAGGACGAAGCGGACGTCGGCCGGGCGGTCCACGGCCGTCTTGGGATTGGCCAGGGCGCGCCGCATGGCCTCGCCGATCTTCACCTTGTCCTGGTCCTTCCCGACCGCGTCGTCGCTCCCCGGATGCTGGACGTGGACGACGACGTAGCCATAGGTCGCCCAATACCGGCCAAGGTACTCATAGCCCTCCCGCGAGCCGCCCAGGCCATGGGAGAAGACGATCACCGGATAGGGGCCGCCATTCCCCCGCGGCGAGTAGATCTTGACCGGCACGGCGCGGTGGCGCGCGCCGTCCATCCAGTCGTAGCGCGTCGCGGCGACGACGTGCGGCCCCGGACCCGGCTTGTAGGCGATGGGCTTGGGAGCCGCGGCCGGCTTCGCCGGGGCCTCCGTCGCCACGGGTGGCGTCGCCGCCGGGGCGAGGATGGGGAGCAGGAGCAGCAGCGCGAGCACTATCGTGCCGGCAGGGCCGGAGCGAGAGCGACGGACGGGCGAGGCGAGGGCGTGCTGGAGCATCGGGACCTCTCTCACGAAAGCGGTTCGATTGAGGGAGATTGTACTCAAGAACCGCACCGCGGCGCGACCGCCATTTCGGAGCTCTTCCGATGACCTGTCGCTCCTGGCGCCTCTTCCATGGCTCGACGAAGGTGCCGAGAAGCGTGTCACCCTTTCGGTCCACCGGGTCGAAGGTATAACATGAGGAGGAGACAACAGAGACGCGATGGCGCGAAGAATACCGTCCTTCGAGATCGACTTGGGGATGCTCCCCATCGAGCCGCTCCTGCGCCGCGCAGTCGGCGCGGACCCGCAAGACGCGCGCCAGGCCTGGACGATTCTTGGGCTCATGGCTCGACGCGATCGGCCGGAGGCCGGGATCTTCCTCCTCGGGCTCCTGCAGGTGCACCAACACGACCTTGCACAGATGACCGCGTTGATCGACGCCGTTGCCCTGGTTCCTTCCGCAGCGGCGGCCGAGGCTCTGAAGAACGAATTCCTCCGTGTCCCGTCCTCTCGCTCCACGCGAACCTACCTCAACGAGGTGCTCCGCGCGATCACCCACCTTTCGCCGCCCTGGGTGGACCAGGCGCTGAGCGGTCTGATGGATGACAAGAGGCTCAGCCCGAAGTGGCGGCGCCGGGCCGAGGAGGTCGCGTGGCGGTTGAACTTGTGACTTGCGACGGATTCCACAGGCGCATGAGGCCGAGTTGCCTGACCACAGCACTGGGGCAGCCCCCCGGATAGGTACGGCGCCACCTACGAGCGTCCCTCCCCCCTGGGAGGGGGAGGGTTGGGTCAGGGGGGAGGAAAGGAGGGGGGCGCCTCAAGGGTACAGACCCCGGCCGTTCACAGGCATAAGACCTCCCCGCACGTGAGAGGACCGCGAGCAGCCGCTTGGCCTCCTGGTATGATACCCGTTCAGGAGGAGACCCAGTTGCGCAAGGGCAAGACCGCATACTCGCACCCAGAAGGACGGCTCGAAGTGGGTACCCGAAAGCCCGGGAAGGTAGAGTCGTCTCTCCGCGCAGCGCCCCCTCCCCAGCGCGTCCGGGTTGCCGGACGCCTCGATTCCATCTGCTATGGCGATCGGATGTTCACGCTCGTTCTCGATGGTGGAGAGGTTCTGCGCGGCCTGGTCGAAGTCGGGGATGCGACGCGCCTTGCCAAGCTCTTCGGCCAGCAGGTCCTGGTCTCTGGCACCGCCTTGTTCCGGCCCTCCGGCTCCGTGCTGTGGGTCGAGACGGACCGGATCGAGGCGGCGACCGGCGATGTTTCCCTCTGGTCGCGCATGCCTCACTCGATTCTAGGAGATCTCGACCGCCGCTCTCTCCGTCGGCCGCAGGGCCCGCGTTCCGGCCTCAACGCCATCTTCGGCCACTGGCCAGGCGATGAGAGCGAGGAAGAGATCGCCGCTGCCCTTGCCGAGCTCTCGTGAGCCCGCCGAGCGAGTTGCTCCTGCTAGACACGAATATCCTCGTCCATCTGATCCGCGGGAATTCGCTCGGCCGCTGGCTCGATGAGCAGTTCACCCTGCGCAGCCGCACCGAGCGACCTTTGATCTCGGTGGTCACGGTCGGCGAAGCACTGTCCTTGAGCAAGAAGTTCGGCTGGGGCCAGGCGAGGATCGAAACTCTGGAGGCTCTCTTCAGAGAGCTTGTGGTTCTGGATATCAGCTCAGAGGTCGTGCTCAGGGCGTATGCCGATATAGACCACCTCCTGAGCAGTATGGGGAACCCGATCCAGCACAACGATATGTGGATCGCCGCGACCGCCATCGCAGCACAGGCCCGCCTTTTGACGACAGACCGCGACTTCGATGCACTGTGTCCATCGCCTCTCACTCGGACATGGATCGACCCCAGAGGCCCGGGGCAAGGTCCATGAATACTTACGTTGTGCTGGCGTGCGGTGACCGGCCCGGGTATTTCCAGCGGTACTGCCGAAGGCTGGAAGGGGGCGAGCGAACTCCGAGCCCGCCGGTGAGGCTGCCGGAGATGAACCATCTTGCGAACCTGCGCGCTGCGCTTGACTTCCGCCCCACCGCTCACTAGAGTCAACCGCAACGCAGCCGTTCCCCAAGGAGGTGAACCGCCTCACCCAAAGCCATCGCAGGTCCCCACCCGAGAGCGGCCATCCCGGCGCGTGTCCGAGAGGCCCAACCCAAAAGCGGCCCGGGCGAGTTGGTAGCTCACCCGAGCCAGATCCCGCAAGGAGAATGAGTCCATGCGAGACCGTGAGAATGGTAGCACCCCCCGTCCGTCCAACGCCTTCACCCCCGAATTCCTCGCCCGTCTCGACCAGCAGGACGAACCGCTGACCGCGGCCCAGGCCGACGTTGCCGGCCCGTGGATCGTCGTGCCGATCCCCAGCCCTGGTTGGGCGGTCCTCCGCCGGGGTGAGAGCCTGGCCGCCGGCGACATCCCGCGGGCGGTCTTCGTCCACCGCGAGCGGGCGCTCTTAGCCGCCGCGGTCCTCCCCGGCACCGGCTTCGATCGCCTCTTCCGTCTCCAGCACGAGCGGAGCCCGGAGGGGTACGCCGTCGAGTCCGGCGGCCAAGTCGTCGGCCATCTTCACCACTTCGACCCCGAGCTCGTGACCGCCCTGCACACGGCGGAAACCGTCATCCGCCTTCCGGAGTGCCTCACCCGGGTCCTGGAGGCGAGCGGCGCCGTGACCCTGGAGACGGCGGGGCGGATGCTGGTCGAAGAAGAGCGGACCGCCTGAGGCGGTGAGCCCGGAGGGGCGGCGGAAACGAGCCGGACCGTCGCCCCTTCGGGGCTTTATTTTCTTGGGGTTACCTCAACCTGGGGCTCTCGCCCCAGGCTACATGCCTTCGCCCCTTCGGGGCTGGCACATTACGTTGGCCGGAGGCGGTAGAGGGGGCTGAGCGTCGTCGCCCCTACCTTCAGGGCTGGCACATGACCGTTGGCCGGAGTCTCCGCCGGGGCAACCGCCCCGGCCCTCCCGGCGTCCGACGCGTATAGGGGGCGGCAACCACGGTGCGAGACCGCGCCTCCGCCCTCTGGAGAGGACGCCCGGCCCTACGCACGGCCCCAACATCTGCCAAACTGGCACCAAAACGCCTCTGGGACCGCCGGGCGGGGCTCCAAACGTCGGCCAAGTCTCTCGAATTGCAATGCAAGCCGCTCCAATTACAATTCGAGTCACTCGAATTGCAATTCCAGCCGCTTGAAATCGAAAACAAGGCGTAATCATTCGAATTCAAGCCGCTTGAAATACAATTCGAGTCACTCGAATTACAATTCAAGCCGCTTGAAATCGGAAACAAGGCGTAGCAATTCGAATTCGAGCCACTCGAAATACAATTCGAGCCACTTGAATTGAAATTCGAGGCGCTCGGGGAAGACTTCGCGCCGGCCCCAAGTCACTTCGAGTCAGCTGAAATGCATTCCGAGCCGCTGGGAGATGGTAGGGAAGGAGAGGCTAAAGCAACCACCCGGAAGGGTGGACCGGAAGCGGCCCGGGGGGTGGGCCGGCGATCCCCGCTATCCCAGGCGCGAGCCGGGCAGCGCGGATTTCAGGGCCAGCTCGGCGCGCTGGGCGAGGAGCTTGAAGCCGCGCTCCACCGCCTCCCGGCGGACCTGTTCCAGGAGCTGGAACCCGGCGGTCCGATCGGCGGTCGAGAGCACCTGGACGGTTCCCAGGGCCAGGCGCGCCTCGAACCCGGCGAGGATGAGGCCGGTCTTCCCCGCCTGCTCGACGGCCTGGCGCAGGTGCAGCTGGGCGCCGCTCCCGCTGCCGACCAGGGCGTCGATCCGCGCCACGCTGGTGGCGACCGCCACCTGGACATCGCCGTCCTCGCTGCGCTCGGCGAGCGCCCGCGCCCGCTCGGCGGGCTCTCTCGCCTTGCCGATCTGCCGCTGGTAGGCGAACGCCTCGGCGAGCAGGGCGAGCGCCCGGGCCTGCTCGCCGGACATCTGCCGTTCGCCGTACCACTCGGCCGTATCGCCGGCCAGGCGGACCGTCTCAGCGGGGCGGTTGGAGAGCAGCGCCAGGCGGGCGAGATCGAGCCGGATCGACGCCGCGGCCAGCTGCCCGCCGAGGCTCTCCGCCGTCTGCGCCGCCTGCTCGAGATGCTGCCGCGCCCCCGCCAGGTCGCCCTCGGCGATCTCGGTGCGGCCGAGGTGCTGGAGCGCCTCGGCGGCGAGGAGCTGGGCACCGGTCTTCTCCGCGATGCGGAGCTGCTCGCGGCTCGCCAGGCGGGCCGTGGCGAGGTCGCCCCGGCGGTAGGCGAGCTCGGCCAGAGAGCCCTGGATCCGGGCCATGGGGAGCTGTTCGCCCAACCGCTGTTCGGTCTCCAGGGCCTGCTCGAACAACCGCTGCGCCCCCGCCAGGTCGCCCAGACGGGCGGTCACCTCGCCCAGGGAGACCTGGATTTCCGCCGTCCGGTAGGGGTCGTGGAGGTTCTTGGCGAGGGCGAGCGCCTGCTCGACCGAGCGGCGGCCGGCGGCGAGCTGTCCCTGGCGGGCGAGGATCCTGCCCATCCCGTCCTGGGCGACCGCTTCCTGCACCCAGCGGCCGCTCTCGCGGTTGACCGCGGCGAGCGTCTGCTCGTACCGCCGCCGCGCCCCTTCGAGGTCGCCCTGCTCCAAGAGCAGCTGGCCGAGGAAGCCGTTGGCCCGCGCCTGGCTCAACCGGTCGCCGACCGCGGCGTACAGACCCTCGGCCTGCTCGAGCTGGGAACGGGCCTGGGCAAGCTCCCCCTTGTTCTGGTGCAGCAGCCCGAGGACGCAGAGCAGGTTGCCGGCGAGGGTGTTGCTGCCCAGCCGCCGGGCGATCTCGAGCCCGTCCTCGAGCTCCTTCTCGGCCAAGTCGAAGTGGCCTTGGTCCCCGAGCACGTCCCCGGTGACGAAGTACATCCTCGCCTCCTCGGCCTGGTTGCCCGATTTGGCGAAGAGGGCGCGGGCCTGCCGGAAGAGGCCGACCGCCTCGTCCAGCCGGCCGGTGATCTGGGCGGCCTCCCCGCGGAAGGCCAGAGCCCTGGCGACCACCTGGCTCTCCCCCTGCTTCCAGCCCTTGATCTCGGCCGCCTTGGCCGCCTTCGCCGACCGCTCCGAGTCCCAGAGGCGCCGGGCCGCCCGCGCCTCGGCAAGGTCGATGCGCGGATCGTCCCGGGTCGGGGCCGGCAGCCGGCGCAGCGCCCCTACTGTGTCCATGGCCTCGGGGACGCGGCCGGCCGCGGTCAGGGTGTTGGTCAGCCGCAGACCGTACTCGACGTCGTCGGGAAAGAAGGTCCACAGCGACCGGTAGAGCTCGCTGGCCTTGTTCCAGTCCCGTTTCGACTCGTCGAACCGGGCCTCGATGGCGAGCTGTTCCTGCTTCGAGAGGGGAGTCGAGAGCTGGACCGCCTTCTCCGCCTCGCCGGCGGCCTCCACTTCGTGGCCGAGGTCCGACCAGGCCTGCGCCAGGGCGGAGTGGATGACCGCCGACTTGGGATCGGCCTCCACGCCCTTGAGGAGGAGCTCCCGCGCGCCCCGCGGGTCGAAGGCCCGCAGGTGGGCGAGGCCGTCGGTGTAGAGACGGGCGGCCTCGGGGCTGGCCGGCCGCAGCGCCTGGGCCTCCTTGGCCTGGGCCGCCGACGGCGCCGCCAGGCCCAGGGCGCTCCGCACCCCCGCGCCGGTGCGCGACACGAGGGTGAACAGGTCGGCTTCCGGCTGCGTCTCGGAGAGGGTGGCGACCGTTTCGCCGCTCGGAACCCGCATCACCTGGAGGTCGAGGCGGACCAGGCCGCCGCGGGCGAGATAGGAGCCGACGACGATGAGGTCGGCGCCGAGGAGGGAGTGGAGCTTCCCCAGGGCCTCGGAGCGCATGTTGGAAGCCTCCGGGAGCGCCAGGGCGGCCCGCGCCCGGGTGACGATCTCGCCCGAGATGAGCCGCGCCTTGCCGCCGGTCTCGAGCTCGGTGGTCAGCATCTCGGTCAGGGCGTTGGAGAGCCAGGCCGCCTGCGGGTTGCCCGAAAGATTGGTGAAGCCGAGGACGGCGACCGACGTGCGGTCGGCACGGGAGGCGGGGACAACGCTCATCGGCGACCCGGACGTCGACCGATAGAAATAGAGGAAGAAGGTGGTGACCGCCAGGAGGAGGACCAGGCCGAGGGCGAGGATCGCCGGACGGCGCCGGCGCCAGGCCGAGACCATGGCCGTCTCCGGTGCCGACGGGCCGAGGGCGAGCGTGTTCTCCAGGAGGACCATCGGCCGGGGCCGGGGACGGGCCGAAACCATGGAGGTCTCCGGCGCCTCCGGCTCCCGCAGGGTGCCCTCCAAAAGGGACGATTCGACGGCGAGGGCGGCGGAGGAGGCCAGGGGCGGGTCCCCGGCGATCGCCGGGGGGGCCGCCGCCGGCGCCGCGACGAGGACCGGCATCGGCATCTCGGCGGTCGCCTCCCGGGGGATCTCCACCACGTCCGCCACGAAAGAGTACCCCTGGCCGGGGATGGTGACGACGAAGCGGGGGTCGTTGGCCCGCTCCCCCAGGGCCTTGCGCAGCGAGGAGATGTTCTGGGTGAGATTGGCCTCGGTCACGAAGGTGTCGGGCCAGATCTGCTGGATGAGATCCTCTTTCGGCACCACCTGGCCCCGCCGCTCCAGGAGGGCGAGGAGGATGGAGAACGCCTTGGGGGTGAGCGCGATAGACTCGCCGGCCCGCGAGAGACGACGCCTTACGGGGTCTGCCCGGAAGCCGTCAAACTCATAGAGCGATCTATCGTTTCTGGACCCGTTCATGCATCGGGGTTCCGCGGGCTGACCAGGAGCTCTTGCCAGCCCGACGCGACTCTGGAAGAGGCCTCCAAGCCTGGAGGGGGAACCTGCGAGGGATTGTACCTCAGGCCGGCCCCGGCTGCCTCCCCCCAGCTTTGATCTTTTTTGAGGAATCCTGAGCCGATCTCTGAGGACTCTTGAGACCCTCCCCCCCTACACTCCAACTCGATCAACGGGGACCCCGCGCCCGGGGGGGAAGCGGGGAGGGCTTGAAGGCAGCATGGGCCTACCCGGTATGAGTTTGTTTGTAGTTCTTATTTTGCTTGAAGTCCTGTTGTTGTCGAGGGGAGAGGAGAGAGTACTTTACTCTGAAGTTCTGTTTTGTCGTTTTTCTCTTGTAGCGAGAGGTGGTTAAGAAACCCGGGGACCTCCCCGGGTTTCATTTATTTGGGCCCCTACCCCGCGAGGCGGCACGGACCCTCCGGTGGGGTGGGGACCGCGGTCGGAGCCCTGGGTGACCAACGGCGAGATCATCGCCGGCCCTGGAGCCCCCGAAGTCGTCGACCGCCGTCGACCGCAGCCTGGCCGATCTACGGGAGGTCGCCAACTACGTCGTCGCCCTGGAGTACGGCATCGCGCGGCTCCGGGAGATGCCGCTCTCGCTGCGCCTCGTCCGCGAGCTCCATGCCCGGCTGATGGCCGGCGTGCGGGGTCAAACGAGCCCATTGCCCGGCGTTGGCCCGGCCTGCTAGAGTGGTTCCTCGTGGGCAACGTGGCTCGCAATCTTCACCACGCCGCACGCCGGCTCCGGCGCGCACCGGTGTTCACGATCACGAGCGTACTCACGCTCACGATCGGCATTGGCGCATGTGCGCTCATGATGAGCTTGGTCTCCACGATCCTGCTCAAGCGCCTTCCCTACGGGCAGCCGGACCGCTTGGAGATGATCTGGGGATACTATCCCGACGCCAATCTCGGGTTTCGGGAGCAACCGACCCACGGGGCCGTTTTCAGCATCATTCGCGACAATACCCAGGCGTTCGATTCGATCGCGGCATTTCGTGGAGCGTCCTACAACCTCGGCGACGCGACCCATCCCGAACGCCTCGATGGCGTCCAGGCGACGGGAGAATTCTTCCAAACCCTTGGCGTCGCGCCGGAAATCGGCCGTTTCTTTGAACGCGCCAACGAGACGCCGGGAAGCGATCACGTCGCGATATTGAGCGACGCGGCGTGGCGCCGTCGGTTCGGTGCTGATCCGCACATCATTGGCCGGGTGCTCACCCTGAACGCCGAGCCGTACACGGTCATCGGCGTCGCTGCCCGCGGATTCGCATTTCCACGCGGATCAGAGATGCCGGGCGATTTCCAATTCGCTGCGATGCCGGACGTATGGGTGCCGCTGAAACCGCCGACGGGTGGCATCACCGACCTCGCCATCGTCGGGCGTCTCCGCGCCGGCACGACACACCTCGCGGCACGTCAGGACATGGATCGCGTGATGGGCGTGGTGAGGCGTTCGGTGCCCGTCATCAAGAATTCGCGGCCTGATGAGTTGCTCGTTCCTCTGCGCGAACAGCTGGTCGGCGGTGTGGAGCCGATGCTCATCAGTTTGCTGGCGGGCGTGGTGCTCGTCCTTGCCATTGCGTGCGTGAACACCGCGCAACTCCTGCTCGCGCAGTTGCATGCGCGGCGCCGCGAGCTCGCGATTCGTGCAGCGCTCGGCGGCTCAACTCGCCGGCTTGCCGGTGAAGTGCTGACCGATGTCCTGCTGCTCGTTACCGGCGGCGGCGCGGCGGGGCTCGCGGCGGGAGTCGCGGGGATGAAGCTGTTGCGCACATATGCCGCGGATTACCTCCCCCGGGCTTCGGAGCTGACGTTCGACACGCAGTCCGCGTTTGCGGCACTCGGAGCCATTGTTCTCGCCGCGATCATGGTGAGCATCGTTCCCATGCGCCTCGGCAGCCGCGTGCAGTTGATGGACACGCTCCGCAGCGGCGGGCGCGGGGCCGGACTCCGGGGAATCTCGCTCAAGGCTCGTCGCGTGCTGGTCGTAGGTGAGCTCGCAGGCTCGCTCGTACTCGTGACCAGCGCGGGACTGCTGGTTCGCAGCCTCTCGCACCAGCTGAACGCGAACCTGGGATTCGATGCCGTTCACGGCGTGACGTTCGAAGTGTCGCTTCCGCCGATCGGCTATCCGGAACGTCCGTTCGGCACGGGGATGGAGCATGCGGCGGCCGTTCAGTTCCTGAGTGCGGCGCTTGACAACATTCGCGCGCTCCCGGGCGTGACCGCCGCCGGCATCGGAAAACCTCTGCCGCTGAGCGGCGCGCAACAAGCGACCGTTTTCACGCCCGAAGGCGAGCTGCCGGCATTGCAACCGGATGCGATCTCACCCATCGCTCAGTTCAGCGTCGCAAGTGCGGACATGATTCGTGCGCTGGGAACGTCGATCATCACGGGTCGTGATTTCTCGTCGGTCGATCGTACCGGGGGCCTGCCGGTCGTGATCGTCAACGAATCGATGGCCAGGTGGCTGTGGCCGGGCAAGAATGCGATCGGAAGACGCATCCGCGTCGGAAGGCCCGCGGAGCAGACGGGATGGCCGTGGATGACGGTCATCGGCGTGGTCGCAAATATGAAACGCTACACTCTGACCGAGACGCCGCGGCCCGAAATGATCGTCCCGTACACGCAGAATCCGTATCTGACATTCGGCACCATGCAATTCGTCATTCGTTCGAACCTCGAAACGTCCGCGTTGCTCACAGAGGTCCAGCGCGCGATGGCCGCCGCCGATCCGACGATCCCCATTGCGCATGTCCGAACGATCGAAGACCTCGTGGCGACGAGCGCATCGAACGCGCGATTCGCCACTCGCTTCATGGCCGCCTTCGGCGTCGTCGCGCTCTTGCTGACGATCGTTGGCATCTACGGTGTCATCGGCTACAGCGCGCAGCAGCGCAGGCAGGAGTTTGGCGTGCGCCGCGCACTCGGCGCGGGACCGCGCGAAATACTGCAGCTGATCCTGGGTGAGTGCCTGGGCTTGACCGGCGTTGGCATCGCGCTCGGTTTCGCGCTGACCGCGGTCGCGGGGCTGGGAATGCGACCGTTGCTGTTTGACGTGTCGCCTTTTGATCCCATCACCCTGACGGGGTCCGTTGTCGTTATCGCCACGGCAACTATTGCGGCAAGCCTGATTCCCGCCGCCTCAGCCGCGCGCGTCGAGCCTCGCGCGGCGTTGGAAGACTGAGTCAGGCCGCACGGTCGCGCGAGGCGTCAGGTCCGGCCTTCGAGCGTCGCCTGGAGAGGACGGCGGCGGCGGCCTGAGGGCCGGCGCCGCGACCGCCGCGACTGCCGGCAAACATCGCGCTGGACCCCGGTGTCGCTCGGGTGCTATTTTCGCCAGAGGCGATTTCCGAAAACAAGCCCTCCTCTTGTTTTCGCCGCCGCAAAGAGGTGAAGCGTGCCACCACGACCGCGTGCCCCGGGTAGGAGCCTCCGCAGCCCGGAAGGTTACCCCGCGTTCCTGCCGGACCCCCTCCCCCCGGAGTTGGTCTGGACGCCTGGCCTGCTGCGGACGCTCTCCGACGCGGACCGGGCGCTCGGGAAGCTGGCCGGCCAGGGGGGGTGGCTCCCCAACCCTCACCTCTTGATCCGTCCCTTTCTGCGTCGCGAGGCCGTCCTGTCGAGTCGCATCGAGGGTACACAGGCGACTCTCGGCGAGTTGCTCGCCGCCGAAGCCGGCGCCGCCGTCGACCGCAGCCCGGCCGATCTACGGGAGGTCGCCAACTACGTCGTCGCCCTGGAGTACGGCATCGCCCGGCTCCGGGAGCTGCCCCTCTCGCTGCGCCTCGTCCGCGAGCTCCATGCCCGGCTGATGGCCGGCGTGCGGGGCGGTCAGGCCACGCTCGGGGAGTTCCGGCGGTCCCAGAACTGGATCGGCCCCGCGGGGAGCCGTCCGGAGGAAGCCTCCTATGTTCCACCGCCTCCCGTCGAGATGCTGGAGGCCCTCTCCTCCTGGGAGAGCTTCCTCCACGACGGGACCCTCCCTCCCCTCGTCCAGATCGCTCTCGCCCATTACCAGTTCGAGGCGATCCATCCGTTCCTGGACGGCAACGGGCGGGTGGGCCGGCTCCTGATCGTCCTCGCTTTCGTCGAGCGTTCGCTCCTCCCCTCCCCTCTGCTCTACTTGAGCGCCTTCTTCGAAGCCACACGGCAGGAGTACTACGATCGCCTCCGCGGGGTCAGCGTCCGGGGCGAATGGGAGGAGTGGGTCCAGTATTTCCTCTCCGGCGTGGCGCGCCAGGCCGAGGACGCGGTCCGTCGGATCGAGCGTGTGGAGACCCTCCTCGCCGCTTGGCGGGACACCGGCTCGGACTCCTCGGGCAGGGTCGCGGCTCTGGTCGACCTCCTGGCGGAGAACCCGTTCTGGACGATCCGCCGCGTCGCCGATCGGCTGGGCGTCGTCTACACGACCGCCCAGCGTGCCGTCGGACGTTTGGAGGCCGCCGGGATCCTGACCCAGGTGGGCGATGCGAGACGGGATCGACTCTACTGTGCCCAGGCTCTCCTCGCAATCCTGGAGGAGCCGGCCAGTCTGACACCAGAACTTTAACCGGAACTACTTCCGGAGCACCGGAACACTTCTCGGAGCACCGGAACGCTTTCCGGGGGTCCGGGACGCTTTCCGGAGCAGCCGAAACGCTTCCGGAGGTTCCCGAACGACTTCCGGAGCAGCCGAAACGCTTCCGGAGGTACCGGAACACCTGCTGGACAGCATCACGCATGGAGAAATCTCATGCTGTGGGCGTAGCGCCCCCACCCGTGGGGGGCGTTGGCCGCGGCGATTCCATCCGGGCGATGCCACATCCTTCCGCGGACACGCCTTACCGCGTACTCGGTACGGCAGCGCCTATGGGGGACCTCCCCTACCAGCTGACGGCCCCCTCTGCGATACTCCCCGTCCAGGAGGCATCCCCCTCATGCGGCGAAACGCGGTCGCGCTCTCGGGCGCCCTGGTCTCCGTCCTGCTCTCCCTGGCCGCCGTCCCGGCCCGGAACGCCATCTCCCAACCGGCCGTGCCGCGCGCCACCAAGCCGACGACGCCGACGACGCCGAAGGAGGCGCCGTGCGTTCCGGGAGACGAGAGCACCGAGAACGGCATCCCCTACATCCACCTCTGCGCCGGGACCTTCACGATGGGCTCGGCCGCGAACGACCCGCGAGCCTTTCCTCAGGAGAAACCGGCGCATCCGGTCTCGCTGAGCGAGCTCTGGATTGGCAAGACCGAGATCACCAATGAGCAGTACCGCCGCTTTCGTCCAGACCACATGGGCGAGGCCAACCTGCCCGCGACGAAGGTCAGCTGGACCGAGGCGAAGGCGGCCTGCGAGCACTTCGGTGGCCGGCTTCCTACCGAGGCGGAATGGGAATACGCGGCGCGCGCCGGCAGCCAGACCGCCTGGTCCTTCGGCGACGATGCGAAGAAGCTCGACGAATACGCATGGTACGACAATAACTCTGGCAGAACGCCGCACCCGGTTGGCACGAAGAAGCCGAACCTCTGGCATCTCCATGACATGCACGGCAACGTTTGGGAATGGGTGAACGACTGGTCTGGCCGCTACCCGAGCACGGCCCAGGTCGACCCTGCCGGCCCGGAAAAAGGTGAATATCGCGTGCTGCGGGGGGGCGCCTTCTACTACCCGTCCGGGGACTTGCGCTCCGCGGACCGGGAACAGGAGGTGCCCGAGCGCGGGAGCATGGACGTTGGCTTCCGCTGTGCGCGTGGTGCCCGTCGCCAGCCTTGATCCTGATCTTGGCTCTTGATCTCTGATGGGCCCCTCCCCCATCACTCGTCTCTCTGCGATACTCGCGGCCAGGAGGCATTCCTCATGCGACGGAACACAATCGCGCTCTCGGGCGCCCTGGCCCTCGTCCTCGTCTCCCTGGCCGCGGTTCCGGCCCCCAACGCCATCTCGCAGCCTGTCCCCTCCGGAGCCAAGCTCACCGCCCTGGTCGGCGGCCGGCTGATCGACGGCTATGGCGGCCGGCCGATTGAGAACAGCGTCGTCCTTTTAGAAGGCGAGCGCATCCAGGCGGTCGGCCGGGTGGGCGAGCTGGCGGTGCCTCCCGGGGCGGAGGTGATCTCGACCGAGGGGATGAGCGTCCTCCCTGGGCTGTGGGACATGCACGTCCACCTGATGATCGTCGGCCATGCCGACTACGACCACTGGGACAAGACCTACCCGCCCCAGTTCCGCGGCACCATCATGCCGGCGGCGGCCAAGCAGCTCCTCCTGGCCGGGGTGACCTCCGCCCGCGATCTGGGCGCCCCCTTGGACGACATCCTGGCCGTGCGCGAGGCGGTCCGGAAGGGCGAGATTCCCGGCCCCACCCTCTACGTCTCCGGTCCTTTCCTCCAGCACGAGCCCTATCCCGGCACCGAGGCCTACCGCTGGGGCATCCACGGTGTCGAGGACGCCCGCGCCAAGGTGCGGAAGCTCGCGGCGGCCAAGGTCGACGTGATCAAGCTCATCGACCAGGACCAGATGGCGATGGACGAGGTCAAGGCGGTGGTCGACGAGGCGCACAAGCAGAAGCTCCCGGTCGTCGCCCATGCCCACCGGCCGGAGGAGATCCGGCGCGGTATCGCGGCCGGGGTCGACTGCTTCGAGCACACCGGCCTGGGCAGCGCCCCCGAGTACCCGGCGGACGTCTACGACCTGATGAAGAGCCGGGCCAACACCCTCTACTGGACCCCGACGATCGCGCCGCTCCTCCTCTTCCAGTACACCCGCGACGAGTTCCCGGAGCGGATCGACGATCCGCGCTGGCAGGTCGGGCTGCCCAAAGAGATCGTGGCGGACATCCGCCAGTCGCTCGCCCAGATCGACCGCGTCGCCTACTTCCAGCTCGTCCCCAAGCGCCAGCCGACCCTCGCCCGCAAGTTCCAGCAGCTGCGCGACTCCGGGGTGATCCTCCTGGTCGGCACCGACAGCGGAGTGCCGATGAACTTCCACAGTGACTCGACCTGGCGCGAGATCGACGCCTGGGTGCACACCTTTGGCGTCCCCGCCATGGACGCCCTCCGCGCCGCCACCTTCTGGCCGGCGGTCTTCATGAAGGTCGACAAGGAGGTGGGCACGATCGCTGCAGGGAAGTACGCAGACGTCATCGCCGTGCGCGGCGACGTGCTGCGGCACGTCGATCTGCTGTCGAACGTCGACCTGGTGATCAAGCACGGGGTGCGGTACCGGTAAGGCCTACCCCTCGGCGTGGGCCTCCTACCCCTCGTCCCGGCGCAGGTTGCCGAGGATTGTGGTATCTTTTAGGTGGAGCTTTAAAAGGAGGTCCTGCATGAGAGTTCAGGACGTCATGAAGCGCGAGGCCCGGTTCACCACTCCCGAGAGCAGCCTGGCGGCGGCAGGACGCACCATGACCGAAGTGGACTGCGGCGTGCTGCCGGTCGTCGAGGCGGACCGCCGGGTGGTCGGGGTGATCACCGACCGCGACATCTGCCTGGCGCTCACCTCGACGGACAGCAAGCCGTCCCTGGTGCCGGTGCGGCAGGTGATGAGCGGCATGGCCCGCACCTGCCATCCCGAGCACCCGATCGAGGAGGCGCTACGGCGGATGCGCGAGAACGGCGTGCGCCGGCTGCCGGTGGTCGATTCGGAGGGGCACTTGAAGGGCATCCTGTCGCTCGACGACATCGTGCTCGAAACCCGGTCGGTGCGGGGCGACGACTTCACCGGGCCGTTCTACCTGGACGTCGTGCGGACACTCAAGGCCATCTATACCCGTTCAGAGGGTGACCAGGTCCACTGACGGTCGGCAGGTCGCTCGGCGCGGCGGGCGGTAAGGAGGGGGTTTCATGAAGGTCCTGGAGATCATGAATCGGCATGCCCGTACCTGCAGCCCGGCGACCCACCTGGCGGCCGTCGGCCAGATCATGGGCGGCGCCGCGTGCGGCATGGTGACGGTGGTCGACGACGACCGGCGGGTGCTGGGGGTCTTGACCGACCGCGACGTCTGCCTGGCGGTCGCGACCAGCGATCAGCGGCCGTCGGAGATCCGGGTGGGCCAGATGATGAGCCAGGGCATCGTGACCTGCCGGGAGGACGAGGTGATCGAGTCGGCTCTGGAGACCATGCGCCGGCGGGAGCTGCGGCGCCTGCCGGTGCTCGACGCGGACGGCCGCTTCGCCGGTCTCCTCGCCCTGGACGACATCGTGCTGGAGGAGCGGCTGGGCGGCGAGACCGCCGCCCACCGGGCTGACTTCTACGCCGAGCTCGCGGCGACGCTCAAGGCCATCTGCAGCCACGGCACCCCGGGTGTCGTGCCCTGGGGGTGAGTTTCCGATAGGCTCTCAGCTGGCCTTCCGCAGTATCGATTCGAGAGATGCGCCAAGCTCATGGTACGAAGCTAACACTGCCTTCGCAGCCTCCTCTTCGGTTCGTACTAACTCCGCGAGAGCTTGAGCCTGAAGATCCTCTTCCATCGCGTTCAGCGCTGAGGCGTGGGCGTGGAGGTCGGCCGCCAGCCGCACCAGCTCTCGACTCAAGTCGGCAGTCTTGGCCATCTCCCGCTGGGCCTCCCGAGCCTCCTCGCTAAAAGGACCATACCCGCGACTCTCGAACCACTCCTCAAAGCGTAAGAGAATCTCAGGAGATACGTCAGCGAGAGCCCGTTGGGTCTCTCTCTTCACATCAGTCAGTGGGTACCTCTGGATCAAGGAAGGAAAAAGACGGAGGACCTTGTCGGCCTGGGCGGGATTGCGCACCAGTTCCTTCATATGAGAAAACGCATACTCCAACCCGTGCTGCAAGAGACCACGGAAGGCGAGGGCCGGATACGCATGGCTCAGGGATTTGTCTTGATCGAGCCAGAATTGAGGGTCACCGAGCCATCCCAACCCTAAGAGTGTTCGCAGTGCCAGCATCTGCCGTTGTTGACCTTCTGACTGGTGGAGCCAGGCTCCTGAGTTGACAACCGACTTAAGAGGCTCAATTGCATCGGAGATGGCTGCTTCTTCCAGGAACGTGAGCAAATAGCCCAGGGGATCGAGAGGCCAAGGTGAATGAGCCGTTTCCGTGAGCAGGTTCAAGCTCGCACGACGGAGGCGGTCCCTCATCGGCTCGTCTCCATGGCGATATTCGGCCAGGAGAGGATGGTACGGCAACTCCTGACGCCTCTGATCGATCTCCCCAGCGGCAGCTCCTCGGTCGTACAACAGGTCTTGAAGGTATGCCTCAAGCGTGCGGTCCCGAAGCATGGCGATCTGGCTCATGATTCTGCACTCCCGATGGGGTCGATAAGGTCTGCCACTCCAACCGAGGGGTGGACCACCTCTGGAAAGCCGTTCGTACTCCCCGAACCGTCGAGTGGCTCCGTCCGACCTGTGGGCCGCCAGTAAGGATTGTCGAGATCGGTATCCCAGACCGTAGGTCTTTGGGCTGCCATTCCAGCTGGTAAGGAATGAGTCCAGTACACCACCTCCGCCTCTGGAGGGATGGACCCGAGTCCCAGGAAGTTCAACAGCTCTGCGCGGCGAGGGGATATCGCCTGGAAGGGCCTGCGCCCATCATCGGTTAAAAAAGACCACATCTGATAACGCGTGAGCGTAGGTTTTTGACTCTTTTCTCTCTGTTCCTGGAGACGGACGGCCGGATCTGCCTTGGAGCTCACGAGATCTCGCAGAAGATCTTGAACCTGTTTAGGAGATAGATCCTCTCTGGCGTCGTGAAGCCAATCGGCTAATTTGCTGAGCTCTTGAACATGACCAAGAATCATGCCGTTCCCCGTCTCTTGACCGCGCCGCTGATGAGCACGGCAGAAAGCTCGGCCATGAAGAAGACAGCCCTCCGAACGGTCCTGCGCATTCGCTCTGAGATGATTCACGAACTCCCGTCTGGAGGCAGGGGATCCGGCGACCGGCTCGTCGGGGATCTGCGGGTCCGATTCGAGATTCTCAAAGGCTTGATCTGGCACAAGGTGGTATTCAGGCCGCCGGACGGCCGCCTTCAGCTCATCCACAAGAGCCTGGTCTGCCGGATCGAGGTTGAGGTCGCTAAAACTCATGGCGTCACAGCTCTGCGGGGTGCACCACTTCCACCAAGCAGTATAGCTCGCCCTGATGCTCGGGCCCCTGATCTCAATCCTCCTCCCTTACCCCCGGCTCCGCTACAGCGGCAGGGAGTGCCGCCACCCTGGGCTCCTGCCACGGACGGGTCTCCGGAGCGAAGAGGGGCGGGGCGGCCGCCTCTGCCTCGCCGCTCGCCGCCGGCCGGCCGAAGCTGACGATTTGCTCCCAGTCGCGGGGCAGGTTGTCGCCGAAGATCACCAGAAGGTCGCCGGGCCGGGCGGTCTCCAGACCCCTCCGGACCGCCTCCTCCTCGTCGAGCACCTCGGGGGCGATGCGCTCGGCCGGGAAGCCGGCGGCGACGAGCCCCTCGCGGAGCAGCTCCCCCACCACCCCCGGCGCCCGGCCGCGGCGGTTGTCGTCCTCGCGCAGGAGCACGAGATCGAAGGCTGGCGCGGAGGCGCGGCCCAGGTCGCGGATGTCGTCGTCCCGCCGGTCGCCGGGGGCGGAGACGATCCCGATCCGCCGGCCGTTGACGGTCAGGCCGCGGATGGTCTTCGCCATCGCCTCCATGCCGTGGGCGTTGTGGGCGTAGTCGAGGAGCACCCGGAAGGGGTGCTCGTTGTAGAAGTTCATCCGCCCCGGGGTCTGGAAGAAATCGGTGGTGAAGGTGCGCAGGCCCTGGCGGATGTTCTCCAGGCTCACTCCCATCCCCAGGGCGATGGCGGCGGCGAACATGGCGTTCTGGACGTTGTGGAGGGCGTGCCCCTCGACCGTCGCCGGGATCTGCCGGGCCAAGAGGAGCGGGATCGAGTCCTCCCCCTCGTAGAGGACGAGCTGGCGGCCGTTCAGGGTCTCCTCCAGAACCATCGCCCGGCCGCGCCCCCGGATGTGCTCGCGCACCCGCTGGTTGGCGCGGTCGAGGGTGACGTAGAACGGCTGGCCCGGGCTGTGATCGGCCATCTTCGCCACCCGCGGGTCGTCGGCGTTCAAAACGCAGAAGTCCTGCGCCACCTCGGCGATCACCTGTTTGACCTCGGCCAGGTCGTCCAGATCGTCGATCCCGCCCATCCCCAGATGATCGGAGGCGACGTTCAAAACCGCGCCGACGTTGCACTTCCGCCATCCCAGGCCGGTGCGCACGATGCCACCGCGGGCGGTCTCCAGGACCGCCGCGTCGACCGTCGGATCGCGCAACACCAGGTGGCTCGCCCACGGTCCGGTCATGTCGCCGGCGACGGTTAAGACGCCGTCGATGTAGACCCCGTCCGAGGTCGCCATCCCCACGGTGTGGCCGGAGAGCTTCAGGATGTGGCCGACCATGCGGGTGGTGGTCGTCTTGCCGTTGGTGCCGGTGATCGCCGCGATGGGGATGCGGGCGGGGGTGCCGCGTGGGAAGAGCATCTCGATCACCGGCCCGGCCACGTCGCGGGGCGTCCCCTCGGTGGGGGCGGTGTGCATGCGGAAGCCGGGGGCGGCGTTGATCTCGACGATCGCGCCGCCCACCTCCTTGTGGCTGTGGCTGATGTCCGGACAGATGAAGTCGACGCCCCCGACGTCGAGGCCGATGGCCTTGACCCCCCGCTCGGCCATGATTCGGTTGTCGTAGTGGACGACGTCGGTCTTGTCGATCGAGGTGCCGCCGGTCGACAGGTTCCCGGTCGAGCGCAGGTAGAAGACCTGGCCCTCCGGGAGAACCGCGTCGGTCCCCAGGCCGGCCGCTTCGAGCAGCCGCTCCGCTTGGTGGTCGAGCTCCAGGCGGGTGAGCACCTTCTCGTGCCCGACGCCGCGCCGCGGATCGGCGTTGACCGCGTCGACGAGCTCGGCGACGGTCGAACGGCCGTCGCCCACCACGTGCCCCGGCACCCGCTCGGCGACCGCCATCACCCGGCCGTTGACGACCAGGATGCGGTAGTCGTTGCCGGTGTGGAAGGTCTCGACGATCACCGTGCGCGCCTCCTCGCGCGCCTTCTCGTAGGCGACCTCGACCTGCTCCGGGGTGGTGAGGTGGATGGCGACGCCGCGGCCGTGGTTGCCGTCGAGCGGCTTGACCACCACCGGGTAGCCCAGCCGGCGCGCCGCGGCCGTCGCCTCCTCCGCGTCGTAGACCAGCTCCTGGCGCGGCACCGGCAGCCCGAGGTCCTGGAGGATCTGGTTGGTGAGCCGCTTGTCGGAGGCGATCTCGACCGCGGTGTGGCGGGTCTCGCTGGTCACCGTGGCCTGGATGCGCCGCTGGTACTTGCCGTGGCCGAGCTGGACGAGCGAGCGGTCGTTCAGGCGGATCCAGGGGATGTCGCGCTCCTCGGCGGCGCGCACCAGGGCGGCGGTCGAGGGACCGAAGGCGCGGCGCTGGGCGAGGCGCACCAGCCTTTCGAGCTCCACCGGGTAGTCGAACGGCTCGGGGTCGTGGGCCTCCCGCTCGGGCGGCAGCAGGTGGCGGAGGAGACGCAGGCCGAGCTCCCCCGCCGCGATCCCCACGCTCTCTTCGAGGAAGCTGTAGATGACGTGATACTGGCCGCGCGGCAGGTTGTGGCTCCGCGTCTTGCCATAGGTGACGCGGGTGCCGGCCAGGCACTGGAGCTCGATCGCCACGTGCTCCAGGACGTGCCCGAGCCAGGTCCCCTCGTCCTCGGTCAGCCGGCGGACGAAACCGCCCGGCGCGTTGTAGGAGCAGCTGTGCTCGGCGAGGGTGGGGATCAGAGCGAGGAGCCGCTCGTTGAACCCCGGCAGCTTCCGGGTCGGATAGTCCTCCAGCTCCCCCAGATCGACCTTCAGACGGATGACCGGCCGCAGGGCATAGAGGTTCGGGCCGCGGTAGACACGGGTCTCCAGGATCTTCATGGCGCCGCTCCCTTGGAGGTCACGGAGGGCTTCATAGCACGCGGGTGAGGGGGTGGGCAACCGAGGCGGGCAGGAATGGTCCCCGCCTATTCGGCTGGCACGGCAAGCTCGATCGCCGCCCGCGCCGCCGGCTCCGGGGGGAGGCCGATGCGGCGCTTCAGGTCGTAGCGGCAGCCGGTGGTGAGGAAGTCGACGTGCAGGCCGAGCATGGCGAGCGGCTGGCCGCGGTTGACCGCGTGGCTGTTGGTGAAGCGCATGCGCGAAGCGTCGACCACCGTGACGCCCCCGGCCCCCAGGATCTGCATCGTGCCGTCGGGGTCGATCACCGCCGCCGTGTCCTCGTCGACCCCCATGCCGAGCGGCCCCGGGTTGTAGGAGAGGGCGGTGAGCAGGCGCCCCAGCCGGTCGCGGCGCCGGAAGTGCTGGTCGATGATGAGGTCGGGAGCGAGGCCCAGCCCCTTGGCCAAGTGGACGAGGCGGCGGCGCGGGGTGCTGCCGCTGTCGCCAAGGGCGATCATGTGCTCGGAGAGGAGGGAGGCCCCGGCGCTCGTCCCGGCCACCACCATGCCCTCGGCGTGGCGGCGGCGGATGGCGACGGCGAGCGCGGTGCCGCCCAGGGCCGAGGAGAGGCGGAGCTGACTGCCGCCGGTGAGGAAGAGGCCGGTCGCCCGCTCCAGGTGGTCGAGCACCTCGCGCCCGGCGGCGAGGGCGTCCTCACGGTTCGCGATCCGCAGCACCTCGATCGTCCGCGCCCCGAGCTCGGAAAAGAGCGCCGCATAGCGCGACCCGGTCTCCGGCACCTCCGAAGCGGTGGCGAGGACCACGAGGTCCGCCCCCCTCTCGCCATCGCGGGCCGACTCCACGAAGCAACGCAGAATGACCCGCTCGCGCGTCTTGTCCTCGGCGCCGCCGATGGCGATCAGCCGTCCTTCCATCCGGATCTCCTCCCACGCTTTCGCCACGAGACGATGCCGTCGGGACGCCTGGGCGCGGCGAAGTGCGGGGCGGGATGGTAGCACAGGGGGGAGGTTGAGATAGGCTGCTCCTCCGGCCACGCCGGCCACAGTTCTCCGCGAACCTCGGACCCATGCAGATCCTCGAATCCAGGCGCCTCACCGGCCGCAACCTGCTCCTCGACCGGGCGGGCGCCGTGCTCGACGTGACGCTCGGCCCCGGGGAGGCCGCGGTCGTCGAGCTCTGGCGGGAGTGGGCGCGCCGGCTCCTCGACGCTCTGGGCTGGTCGAGGGAGACGATCGCCGTCCGCCCTTTCCCGGGCGGGGCGAGCCTCGCCTTCTCCGCTCCGATCGACGTCCTCTACGCCGCGACCGAGGTCAACGAGGCGGCCTGGGCCGCGGCGGCGGCCGTTCTCTCCGGAGCGCCCGAGCCCCCGATCGAAGAGGAGGTGGCCCGCCTCGCCGGCCTGATCCGGGCCGAGGCCAACCCACGCCTCCTCGCCCTCCAGACCGCCGCCGCGGCGCACAGGGTGAGCTTCCTCTGGGACGCGGAGGCCGCCACGGTCGGCCTGGGGATCGGCTCCCGGACCTTCCCGATCGGCGATCTCCCCGCGCCCGAGGCGATCGTCTGGTGGCAGATCTACGACGTGCCGATGGCCCTGGTCACCGGCACCAATGGCAAGACCACGACCGTCCGCCTCACCGCCGCCATGGCCCAGGCGGCCGGCCGCGTCGCCGGACTCACCTCGACCGACCTCGTCCAGGTGGGGAGCGAGGTCCTGGAGAAGGACGACTTCTCCGGGCCGGAGGGAGCCCGCCTCCTCCTCCGCGACCCACGGGTCGAGCTGGCCGTGCTCGAAACCGCCCGCGGCGGCATCCTCCGCCGCGGCCTCCCCGGGGCGCGCGCCACCGCCGCCCTGGTCACCAACATCGCCGCCGATCACCTGGGCGAGTACGGCATCCACGACCTCGCGAGCCTCGCCGAGGCCAAGCTGGTGGTGGCCCGCGCCGTCCCTCCCGACGGCCGGGTGATCCTGAACGCCGACGACCCGGAGCTCGCCCGCGCGGCCCTTGCCGGGAGGACCGGGCCGGCGCCGGTCACCTGGTTCAGCCTCGATCCCACCCATCTCGCGGCCGGCGGGGAGGCCGTCCTCCTCGACGGCGAGACCCTGGTCCTCGCCCGCAGCGGCCGGCGGGACGTGGTGACGACCCTGGCCGAGGTGCCCATCGCCCACGGCGGCGCCGCCCGCTACAACGTCGCCAACGCCCTGGCCGCGATCGGTCTCGCCGCGGCCCTCGGGCTCCCCATCCCGGCGATGGCGGCCGGGCTCGCCGGCTTCACCCCCACCCCCGAGGACAATCCCGGCCGCGCCAACCTCTTCGAGAGGAACGGCGTCCGTATCCTCCTCGACTACGCCCACAACCCGCACGGCCTCGCCGCTCTCTTAGAGCTCGCCCGCGCCCTTCCGGCCGAGCGCCGCCTGATCCTTCTCGGCCAGGCCGGCGACCGCGACGATGCGGCGATCCGCGAGCTCGCCCGCACCGCCTGGAGCCTCCAGCCCGACCGGGTGGTGCTCAAGGAGCTCCCCGCCATGCTGCGCGGCCGGCAGCCCGGCGAGGTGCCGGCCCTCTTGGAAGCCGAGCTCCGCCGCCTGGGCGCCCCGCCGGAGAAACTGGAGCGGGCCGGCTCCGACGTGGAAGCCGTCGAGCGCGCCCTCGCCTGGGCGCGGTCGGGCGACCTCCTCGTCCTCCTCGTGCACACCGACCGGGAGGCGATCCTGGCACGGCTCTCCGAGAGGTGACGTTTTGATGGAGGCAGAGATGACGCTTCCTGAGCACACGATCCGCAGGATTACGGCTGAAGAGACGCATGCGATTCGCCGCGCGGTGCTGCGGCCGGGTCGGCCGGCCGAGGAGACGGTCTACCCGGGCGACGAGCAGGCCACGACGATCCACCTCGGTGCCTTCTTCGGCACCCGCCTCACCGGGGTGGCGACGCTGACGCGGGAGCCCTGCCCGTGGCAGGGGCAGGATGAGGATTGGCGACTCCGCGGGATGGCCGTCGTCGGCGAGGAGCGCGGTCGCGGCGTGGGGGGGACGTTGATGACGCGGGCCATCTCAGAAGCCGGCCGTGCCGGAGGACGCGTGCTCTGGTGTCACGGCCGCACGACAGCACGGTCCTTCTACGAGCGGCACGGCCTGCAGGCCAGGGGCGAGGAGTTCGAGTCCCCCCAGACGGGACCGCACTACCTGTTCCTCCTCGATCTGGACGCCGTCCAGACAGCCGCGCCCGCCACGGCAGGCTAACGTCAGGTCCCCAGCCTCTGCACGAATCCCAAAAAGAACCCGAAGTCCGGCGTGCCGTCATAGTTGAAGAGGTTCTCGTTGAAGGCGAAGTAGACGCTCCGGGTCGGGGCCAGGGCCTGTTTCCAGCCGAGGGTCAAGATGTAGGTCTTCTCCGCCAGCTGGGCGTTGCCGAACCCCTTCAAGGGGCTGTCCGAGACGGCGAGCTCGACCACTGCCGCCGAGCGGCGGAAGAAGCGGTGCTCGTAGGCGGCGCTCGCCGAGAGGACGGTCGCCGCCTGGGCTCCCAGGTCCTGCCAGCGCCCCTCGCGCACCGCCCCCAGGGTGAAATAGAGCCGGGCGCGGGTGAAGGGGCGGGAGCCCAGGAGCTCCACCCCCAGGTCGGCGCTGCCGGAGCTGAACAGCTTGTCGCGGTCGCCGGTGGGGAGCTTCAAGAGCCCCTGCGCCGCGAGGTCGAAGCCGGCGGGCTTGGCCGGCAGCGCCACCTTGGCCCCCAGCACCAGGTCGCCCAGACCCCAGCCGGGCTCCACCTCGTGGACCACCCGCCGGTCGCCCGAGCGGAGGTAGACCAGGTAGCGGTCGCGCTGGGCGGCGAAACGGTCGCTCCGCTTGATGTCGAAGGTCTTGTGGAAGCCCTCGATGAAGCCGTCCAGGAAACCGCCCCCCACGTGGAGCACGGGGAGGACCGCCACCAGCTCGACGCCGTAGCCGATCCCCCGCCGCGCCGTGATCTCGGTCCGCGCCACCTCGCCGTCGACCAGGTAGTCGAGCTTGCGGCCGCCCGCCGGCGCGCCGGCCACGATCTCCTCCGGGGTGATGCGGTGGCCGCGCTTGGGGTCGTCGACCAGGGGGAGGAGGGAGTCGGAGAGGGAGAAGGTGTTGATGAAGCCCTGCTGCACCTCGATCGCGGTGCCGTTCGCGGGCAGCACCGCGGTCCCCGTCGGCACCGCCACAAGGTAGCCCTCGGAGAGGAGGAAATGCGCGCTCACTCCGATCGGCCCCGCCTGCGGCGAGCCGGGGATCTCCAGGGCGGTGCTGGCGACGTCGGAGGAGGCGGAGGCGGTGGCGGGAGGGGTGGCCGGGGTGGGGCTCTGTCCTTGGGCGCGGGCCGCCGGCACCGCGAGGAGGAGGGCTCCCAGGGCGAGGACGCCGGCCAACCCCCGGGCGGCCTGATGGAACGCGCTTCGGAACGAATTCTCTGCCATAGCGCGGCGGATTGTAGTACACGCCGAGCCGCCCCAGGGGATACGCTATCCGCCATGAAAGCGATGGTCCTCGAACGGCAGGGCGAGCCGCTCCGCCTCCAGGAGCTGCCCGATCCCGTCCCCGGGCCGGGGCAGATCCGGCTCGACGTCCGCGCCTGCGCCGTCTGCCGGACCGACCTGCACATCCTGGACGGCGAGCTCGCCGAGCCCAAGCTGCCGCTCATCCCCGGCCACCAGATCGTCGGCACCGTCAGCGCTCTTGGAGAGATGGACGAGGATACCGGCGGGCGGTTCCGGATCGGCCAGCGGGTCGGGGTGCCCTGGCTCGGCTGGACCTGCGGCGTCTGCCGCTACTGCCGCTCCGGCCGCGAGAACCTCTGCGACCGGGCGCGATTTACCGG
>DASQPA010000066.1:0-7498 GCA_035644215.1 Thermoanaerobaculia bacterium | reverse complement strand
CCTGGGCGAGTACGCCCTGGCCGAGGATCTGCGCGAGATCGTCCGCCAGGAACAGGAGCACCAGATCGACCTCGCCACGGCGCTGGGGATCGAGGTGCCGAAAGAGGGTCTTGGCCGGGAGAGCGGCAGCACTACCCCCGTAGGCAAGTGAGAGCGTAAGGCGACCTGTCGCGGTTCCGGATGTAGCCGTTGCCACCGAGGATGGCGCCGACGTAGTGCCGTCATCGGCGGCCGATATGCCAGTCGCTGGTGTGGACGATCTTCATGGTCGGCGTCTAGAGTGCCGAAAATCCAACCCGACCACCACCCAATCCTCCGTCGCGTCCCGATACTCGGCGAGCACTTCGAAGCCAGCGCGTTCGTGCGCGCGGAGCGAGCGTTGGTTGCGTCGCGCCACCTCTGTCAGGATGAGATCGAACCGATCGGCGAACGAGGCGGCGTGGTGCGCGTACATCGCCTCGACCAGACCCCTGCCGCGGAACGCGCGCGCCACGCAGATCTGGCCCATGACGTAGTAGCGCTGCCGGGAAAGCGGCGCGTTCTGGTATTCGAGCGTGTCCAGCAGCGCGAACATCGGTTCGAGCACGGGTAGGAGATGCCGGCACTCGACGGGCATCGTGAGCGCGTACCCGACGACCTGTCCTTCGTTTCTGGCGACGACGCTCGGCCAGAGCGCGTGCATGCGTTCGAGGATCTCGCGCGTGTGGACGACGGTGACGAAACCTTCGCTCCCTGCCACGTCCGCGGGGAGGTTCGGCGTGAGGTTCTCCTTCTGGAGGGACAGGATGCCGTCCAGGTCACGGTCGCCATCGGCCAGCGTGATGACGAAGCCGGCCTCCCTGGCTGTTGAATTGGCGGAGAACATAGCGGTGATCTCTGTCCCTAGGGAGATCCTTCAGGAGGGGCATCGTACCAAAAATAGGCTCCCGAGGCTCATGATCTCATTCGAGAGACGATACGTAGCAGCGCAGGAGAGCTGCGGTGCGTTCGGGGGTGCAGGTGTCGTCCCAGGCCCGGTGTGGATGACCGTAGTTCGACGCGATGCGGTCGGCGGGGCGACGCCGCGATACTGGGCGGCACACAGAATGCGCGCGGGCGCGTCCAGTGGCGACCGCTCCGGCACCACGGGGAACAGCTCGGCCAGGCCACCGCGCCCGGCGGCGACCACCACCAAATCATGCTCGGCCGCCAGCCCCGATACCGCCGCCGCGGACACCGACCCGAAGCTCACCTGTCCTCCGCGCCCAAGATAGTCCTCCAGCAGCCCAGCCACGTACACACGATGGTCTACGTAGAGGCTGGGCACGTCCAACTCGCCGCGGAAGCCCAACGGCTGCGACCCGCCAACCGAGACGATGACATGCGTGGCCCAGGCTTCGGGAACGTCCCAGTGATGGACGCCCAGAGCCGCCTCACGGGCGCGAACTTTGCCAAAATGGGCGGGCGTGGAGGGCAGGCGTGAGACGCGCTGTTCGGCGGGCGTGCGCTCCGCATAGAGTCGGGCGGGCACCCCGTGCTGCTGCAAGTACAGAGCCAGATGCAGGCCGCCCACACCGGCCCCGACGATCCCGATCCGTTCCATGATGCCTCCAATTCTGGACAGGCCAACGATCCCCTCATCGCCCGGCAGCGTCAGGCGCCCGGGGGCTCTTTAAGGGATCGGGCCGCCACCAGCTCGGCAGCGGAAAGGGCGCCGACTCCCTGGACGTCGCCGGTGACGAGGCGACGGTGGTAGCTGACCTGGCCCAGGTGATAAGCGAGATGGACCGCGAGCTGGAGCAGGAGCTCCCCCGTCTGTAGAGAATGCTCCCGAATCGGCTCGGGAAACGGCAGCGACATCTGCGCTTCGCTCAGGAGAGGGAGGGTCGATGCGACGGCTGCCTCCGCCTCCGCGATGTGCTCAAGGAGCACGGCGCGCGGAACGTCGCGCGCGGCGAATTCCTCGTCGCGGTTCCGGATGTAGCCGTTGCCACCGAGGAGGGCGCCGACGTAGTGCCGCAGGTTGCCGGCCAGGTGAAGGGCCAGGGTTCCAGCTGCATTCGGCAGTCCGGGCGGGTGGACCCAGAGGAGCTGCTCGTCAGGGTACGCCTCCAACTCCAGGCGAAGGCTGCGCAGCTCACGCCGCAGGAAGGGGAGGATCAACGAGGGGAGATTCATGAGCGGCATCTTATCAAGGATGGGAGAGCGCTACCGTGTCGCCGCTCCGCATGGCACGCCCTCACGACGGCCTTCCCGTAGCGCGGACGAGGCTCGGATGGAGAGGTATCGGAGGAGGCGTGGCCACGTCGACCTCGAACTTCGCATCGAGGTGAGGCCAGAAGCGGATCGCGCCCTGGAAGCAGAGGTACCAAAGGACCCGGTGCGCGGGCTGCCAGAGAGTGGGGCGGGTGCTGCGCGGAAGCGCGATCGGCGTACTGCCGCTGCCGACCTGTACCGCCGCGTGAGGGAGCGCCAGAACCTCGATCCGATCGAACGCCGCGCTCTCGATCGCGAAGTCGCTGCCTTCATCCACGTCGTGCAGCTCGCGGCCTTCGAGGAAGATCCGCAGGTCCTCCAGCCGCTCCGCGCCGCTGGGAAAGCTCCAGGTCAGGAGGCTCGACCCACCCGGAGTCAGCCGGCCGGGAGTTAGGGTGACGCGCGGCACCGGGTTGCGGAGGGCAAGAACGCGATAGGTCAGGCTGACCCCGACCAGGAGCGCCAGAAGGAGCAGGAAGCCGGTGCGGCCCCCGAGGACCGCGACGAAGAGGAGGAGGAGGCCGGCGGCGAGCCACCAGGGCAACCTGGGGCCCGTCGGATCGCGGACGCGCCTCAGGGCCACCGGCCCGGCGTATTTTTCTGCCATCGAAGAGTCTCGCCGAAAGGCGTGAACGAGCTTTCCGATTCTAACCATTCCTCGCACGGGCGGATGTAACGAAGCTGCGCCTTCTTCGGCCGGGTGCGGAGAGGCCCCGCTGGAGCGTCGAGACACAAGCGCCGGGAATCCCGGCCTGCGGGAGGGGTTTGGAGACACTACGAGGGGCCCTGGAGACACTACGGCCGGCGTTGTAGACACAAAACGACCGGCTATAGACACTACGAGGGCAGCTATAGACACAAGACGGGTGTCTGGAGACACGAGCGACGCCCGTAGAGACATCAGCGGCGGGCTTGTAGACGCTACGGAAGGCGCTGGAGTCACAAAACTTCCGCGCGTAGACACTACCGAGAGCGGCGTAGACATAAGAAAATCGGATGGAGACACTACCGACCAGGCTGGAGACACTGGGAAGTCAACGCTAGTGTCTCCAGCGGAGTTTCTTGTGTCTACAACGTCTTCGCTAGTGTCTCCGGCCGACTTCCTTGTGTCTACAGACCGCTCCGTAATGTCTATAGACACGAGTTTCGTGTCTCCAGCACCTGCCGTAGTGTCTACGGCCGGTCGTTTTGTGTCTACAACTCCCCTCGTAGTGTCTCCAAACCCCTCTTGCGGGCCTGGGTGACTCGCCGGTGTCTCCCCGGCGCCGGGGTTCTCTCGAAAGACGACCGTAGTGTCTCAAACGGCCAGGAGGCCGGTGGATCCGCGGCCTCCGGTGGCCGCCCGGCCCGCCTAGAACTCGATCCGCCCCTGCTCGCTACCCCCCGCCGGGTAGACCAGATTGCCGTCCGGCAGCACCCGGGCGTCCGGATGTAAAGCGTGCGGATCGAGCCTCCCCGGTCCCAGGATGTGCAGCACGGGGACGTCCCGCGCCACCAGGGCGTCGGCGATCAGGCGGCGGTGGCAGCGCCAGGGGACGGCTTCGGCGCAGAGGATCGCCGTGGGGCGGGCGGCGGCACCGACACCCCGGGCGATCAGCCGCGCCAGAGCGCTCTGGAACTCCGGGGTGTTCATGTGATCGGCATAGCCGCGGAAGGCCGCGACCCGCCAGGCGGTGTTGGGGGAGTCGGGGCGCGTCGCCCGCCGGCCGCCCAGGTCGGGCTCGTGCACGTAGTCGATCCCGGCCGCCTGGAGGCTGGCTTCCAGGGCCGGACGCGAAAATTGCGGATGCCGGCGGGAGGCCGGGTACCGGCGGACGTCGGTCAGGAGCCGGATTCCGTTCTCGTCCAAAAGGGCGAGAAACTCCGCGAGGGGACGGGTCGAGTGGCCGAGGGTGTAGATCGCGGACATGCCGCGCCTACTATAGTGCGCGCTGCCTACCCCGCCCGCCGCCGCACCCGGAACGCCGCCACCGCGTGCGGCTCCTCGCCCTTGGGAAGGGCCGCGGCCAGGCGGTGGAGGGTCTTCCTCCAGGCGCGTTGGCCGGTCCACTTCCGGGCGTCGATCGGCTCGGGCACGAAGCCGGGGGCGGTGAAGCGGGCGGCGAGGTCGGGGCGGGGGAGGCCCTGGGCGTCGACGGCGACCGCCTCCCAGCCGGGGCCGCGGCGGTAGATGGCGAGCAGGCCGAAGACCTCCTCCTCGGCTGGCGGGCCGGCGAGTTGGAGGAGGGCGACCCGGCCGCGCGGGCCGTCGGCGAGCTCCGCCAGGATGCCCTCGACCAGAGGGTGGCCGGAGGCGAAGAAGTCGCGCCCCTCGTCCTCGACCGCCTCCTCGCGGTCGAAGGTGCCGAGGAAGCCCGACCCCAGCGGCACTCCCGGCAGGTGATCGATCAGCGACTCGGCGCCGAGCTCGATCAGCCAGGTGCTCCGGCCGCTCTGCTCGGCGATCGTGAAGCCGAAGCGGGCGGCGGCGCGGAGGACGACCGATTCGGTGAGAAATTCGAGGTCGGGGGGGACGCGGGCGAGGAGGCCCGTCGCCATCTCCGGCCGGTAGGGGTCGCGGTGAAGCTCCTGGTAGGCCGCCTGCTGCACCCGGCTGCGCGCCTCCTGGGCCTCGGCGAGCACGTCGGCGAAGACTTCCGGGTCGACCTCGCCCGGCCCGGCGAGCGCCACCTGGGTGATCGCCCGCGCCACGTGGCGCAGCTCGCGCTCCAGGCCGCCCAGCGGCTCGGCGAAGAGGCCGATCGCCTCGTAGAGCGAGACGACCGCCCGGCCGAGACCCGCCGGTGGGCGGAAGTAGACGATCTCGGTCGGCAGGGTGCGGCCGATGCGGTCGAGCCGGCCGATCCGCTGCTCGACGACCGCCGGGCTCCACGGCAGGTCGAAGAGGACGAGCCGGCGGCAGAACTCGAAGTTGCGCCCCTCGCCGCCGGCCTCGGTCGAGAGCAGGAGGGCGGGGCCGGTGGGGAGGCGAAACTGCGCCACCTCGATGTCCCGCCGCTCGGGGGAGAGCCCCTCGTGGAAGAGGGCGACCCGCGAGAGCGCCCGGCGCTCCAGCGCCTCCTTGACCCGCTCCAGGCTCTCCTTGTGGGCGACGAAGACGAGCGTCTTCTCGCGCTCCCGCGCCCAGACCGCCGCCTGCTCGACGAGCCAGGCGAGGCGCGGGTCGGCGCGATCGGCGCTGCCGGCGATCTCGGCGAGGGCCGCGGTCGCTTCGTCGGCGCGATGGAGAAGGCCGGTCACGGTGATCGGAGCGGCCAGGGCGCGCTCGACGATCTCGGCCTTCTTCCGTCTCCCCACTTCGTGGTCGGCCGGCACGGCGCGCGCCCGCTCCTCCAGGCGCAGCATCGCCTCCCAACCGGCCGGATCGTCGATCTCGACCGGCACCCCGACCCTGGGCGGCAGGCCGCCGATGTCCGACCGGCGGGTGGCGCTGGTGCAGGGGGGGAGGGGGGCGCGGCGGGCCAGGCGCTCCTCAATGCTCTCTTCCAGGAACTCCTCCGGGCGGAGCAGCTCGATCAGTCGGAAGAAGCCGTGGGCGTCGTCCTCCAGCGGCGTCGCGGTGAGGAGGAGGGTATTGCGGGCCAGACCGGCGATGGGCGAGACGGCGCGGTAGGCGGGGTTCCCGGGGTGGCCGGGCGGGCGCTTCAGGTGATGGGCCTCGTCGACCACCAGGAGGTCGATCCCGGCCTCGACCGCCTGCGTGGTCAGCTGCGGCCGCGCGATCAGCGTGTCGAGCCCGAGGATCGCCCGGCGGTGGACGTCGAAGGGGTTGAAGTTCGTCCCGTGGTCCTTCGCCACGTCGGCCAGGCGCTTCTCGTCGAGGAGGACGAAGACCTGGTGGTGCTTCCTCCACAGCTCGCCCAGCCACTGCACGGTGAGGGTCTCGGGGGCGATGACCAGGACCCGCCCGGCGCGGCCGGTGTGGATCAGGCGATTCAGGATCAGGCAGGCCTCGACCGTCTTGCCGAGGCCGACCTCGTCGGCCAGGAGCCAGCGCACCGGGTCGGAGGCCGAGGCGCTCTCGGCAGCGTAGAGCTGGTGCGGGAAGAGGCGGATGCGGCCGCCGAGGAAAGAGCCCAGCCCCTCCGCCTCGCGCAGGCGGGAGAGGCGCAGGCCGTCCAGGCGGTTGGCGAAGTCCTCAAAGGCGTCGACGCTGCCGCGCTCCAGGCGCTCCAGGGGAGAGGGAGCGGCGGGGAGCGGCCAGAGCTGATCGGCGTTCACCTCCCGGCCGTCGTCGAGGCGCACCGAGCGTTTGACCACCGCGGCGACGACCACCGTCTCCCCCGTGCCCTCCAGCCGCGCCCGGGTCCCCGGTTCGAGGACGAGGGGGACGAGCGCGCTGTCGCCGGCGGCGAGAGTCAGGGTCTCCCCGGAGTCCGGGAACTCGACAGTCAAGCTACGGCCGGCGATGTCGACGACCTTCCCCGGCCCGAGGCCCGGGTTCAAGCGGTGGGTGAGTCGATCGCCGCGCTTCCACATGTGGGCGGGATTGTAGCGGAAGAGGGAAGAGGAAGTCGTATGCTACCATGTGGCAGACGAAAGGCGACTTCCTGTATGCGAACCACAATCCACATTGAAGATGGCCTCTTTGCTGACCTCATGAGGCTTACTCACGCGACGACGAAGACTCAGGCCGTGCGGGACGCGCTTAGGGAGTTCATTCGACTGCGCCGCAAGGAAGAGCTTCTGGCACTCCAGGGCCGGCTCGAAATCGAGGACAACTGGCGTCAGCTTCGCGAGAGCGAGCTCGAAGAAGCCTGAGCCGATGGCGAACGTCATCATCGACACCTCTGCTTGGATCCAGTTTTTTCGGTACGGCAGCGATGAAATCAGCCGGCTTGTGGCAGAGTTTGTAAGGAACGACCAAGCCGTGGTGACCGGGGTTGTGCTGACGGAGCTCCTTCAGGGCATCAAGACGGACAAGGAACGGCAACACCTGACCGCCTTGTTCTCTAGCCTGCCCTTCATCGAGACGGTGCGGGAGGACTGGCAGAACGCTGGTGAGGATCTCCAAGCGCTACGGCGGCGCGGAATCACGGTTCCAGTGACCGACGCGGTCATCGCGACCGTCGCCCACCGGCGAGGGCTGCCTGTGCTGACCACCGATCCACACTTCAAGAGCTTCAAGGTGAATCTGGTTGGTCCCAAGATTTGACCATTCAGAGCGGTTAGGGGCGGATAAGGGTGGTGTAGAGTGAGCGCATCGTGGAACGGACCGCCCTGTCCCCAGGCTTCCGCCTCGCCGAGTGGGAGGTGCGGCCGG
>DASQPA010000065.1:0-2703 GCA_035644215.1 Thermoanaerobaculia bacterium | reverse complement strand
CTCGACCACCCCGATCGCCCGGATCGACGCCCGGAGCCCCCAGGGACGGGCGCTCCTCGCTCACGAGCCCGACCTGGGCTATCTCCTGGCCGACGGCTCGCGGGTGGTGATGCGCTACCAGCGCGAGACTCTGGAGCTGCGCAGCGGCGCGTAGGCCGACTCCGGAGGCCCGCACGCCAAGCTCAATGAAGCGGCAAGCGAGACCGCCGCCGCCGTTGGAACGCTCGGACAAGTACTTGAGGAGAGCGGCTACGAATGTAGCGCTGAAATGAGTTCTTGAAAGTACTTACTCGAAAAGCCGCTTTGCGCCTGGTGCGCTACGGCTTCGGCGGCCTCCCTGGCGCCTTCGACATCGCCCAGATAGTAGCTCCTGAGCGGCTGCAGATCCTTACCCAACTCGTAAACGAGGGGGATACCGGTAGGAATGTTGACATGTGTGATCGCCTCGTCCGAGATACAGTCCAAGGACTTGACCAGTGCACGCAGGCTGGTGCCGTGCGAGACGATCAGCACTCGTCTGCCGGCCTGGATCTCTGGGAGGATCGCGGCGTGCCAATAGGGGAGGACGCGGGCCACAGTGTCCGCGAGTGATTCGGTCATGGGTAGCTCCGCCGGAGTCAGTTCCGAATAACGGGGATCGTGCCCAGGGTAACGCTCGTCATCCGGCGTTAATGGGGGCGGCGCCTCGCGGTAGCTGCGCCGCCAGCCGAGTACCTGCTCCCGGCCGAACCTAGCGGTGGTTTCAGCTTTGTTGAATCCCTGAAGGGCGCCATAGAAGCGTTCGTTCAAGCGCCAATGCTTGTGGATTGGAAGCCACATCAACTGCAGGTCGCCCAAAACGACGTCTAGAGTGCGGATAGCCCGTTTGAGGACAGACGTGTAGGCGACATCGAATGTGTACCCACAAATCTTGAGAAGGCAAGCCGCCGCGTGCGCCTCCTCGTCGTTGGTGAGATCCACGTCGGCCCAGCCGGTGAATCGGTTCTCGAGGTTATATAGGCTCTGACCATGCCTGAGGAGGACCAATTTGAACATGCGCGACCTCCTTCGCTCTTACAATATTGGCGGCCTGTCCGTGGGCGCGCTCTCCTCCTCTCGGCTATGCCGAGCCCCCGAGGGGAGTAGCACCTTCCCACGCTTCGGAAAAAATCCTGAGCAGATCATCGCCCAGGCTGAGACGGCAGTCCACAACGGAAAATCCGCACTTCGTCAAGGACTTCTGGCGCCCGTCCGGACCTACCTTGACCTGCGCAAAGAGTACGGCGTCATCAGCGATGATCAAGTTCACCGTACGGTGGCTGGAGTAGACACGGAGATGATCCTCCGGCGCGAGATGACGTTGCTCTAAGGCAGCCCGAGCCTTCTGAACACAGGCCTCCAACTGCTCCGGGAAATCATCGTCAGCATGGGCCGCATGGAGGACCGCCTCTGGCGAGTTGGGATTGAGGAAGAGGCACCGGAAATCGAAGCCCTCGGCTATCCGGCGCGGCAGCGAATCCAGGAAATCACGGTGTTCTTTGTCGAAGAGCTTTCGATTTTTTCTACCAAAGATCAGCAGGCGCTTGACGGCGACATCGCAGAGTATGTTGTAGAGAGTATGGCTCTCGAAGCCTTCCTCGAAATGAACGATTCGGCCGAGGTGCGGCTCCGCCAGACCTCTATGAGAGAACACTTCGATCACCCCCGGCAGGGCATCCATATCATCGATCTTGAGCTGATCGAGTTCCCGAAGCCGGGTCTCGAGATCCGGCCAGTTGTGGTCGAGAGACCGTTTGAGGACATCTTCGGCGACTCTCGCCTCTCCCAGCTCCGAATTCAGGCTGAGCAGCATCTTGAGCAGGTCCTCCTGGATCAGCCGGATGGCCTGGAATTGCGCCAGCGGGCTGCCCGCCAGGTCTTCCGGCTGCAACCCGTAGAGGACCGGGATGACCTTGGCATGATCGAGATGCTTCGCCAGGGCACCCGCCTCGAAATGGAGCCAGGAAGCCTGCCGGTTCTCATGGGTGAGACAGATCAACCCGACCCGAGTGTCGGCCAGCACGTCCCCCAGATCCCGGGCCCAGAGCTTCCCGGGTTCGATGTCAACCTCGGAGAACCAGATGTCCTCCTTGCGGAGCGCGTGGAGGACATAGGGAATCCAGTCCCGGAGCGCGTGCGCCAGCCTTCGGCTCCGTTCACCGGACCAACTGACGAATACCCGCATGGGACCTCGCATGAGGAGTCAGGGCTTCTCGATCAGGCTCGTCCCCGTCATCTCCGGAGGCTTCTCGAGCCCCAGGAGAGCGAGAACCGTGGGCGCCACGTCGGCGAGGATGCCCCGCCGCAACCGCGCCCCGCCGGACGACGGCGAAACCCAGAGGATCGGTACGGGATTCGTGGTGTGCGCGGTGAACGGCCGGCCCTCCGCGTCGAGCAGCTTCTCCGCGTTCCCATGATCGCTGGTGACGAGCGCCGAGCCGCCGAGCTTCTCCACGGCGGCGAGCAGATCGCCGACGCAGCGGTCGACGGTTTCGACCGCCTGGATCGTCGCGCGGAGATCCGCTGTGTGTCCGACCATGTCCGGGTTGGCGTAGTTGACCAGGACGAAATCGTAGGGTTTCGCCTCAAGGAGCCGGATCAGCTCGGCGGTGACCTCGCGCGCGCTCATCTCCGGCTGGAGGTCGTAGGTCGCCACCTTGGGCGAGGGGATCATGTGGCGCTCCT
>DASQPA010000064.1:0-10913 GCA_035644215.1 Thermoanaerobaculia bacterium | reverse complement strand
GCCGGGCCAAGGGTCGGTCGTGGACGGTCCATACGGCGCGCATTTCGTCCTATTGAGACCCTGAAGGCGGCTGTTTTGTTGGGTCCTGGAGGTCGCTCTCCCGGGCTCAACATTCGCGGCGATCCGGTGTCTAGGAGAACGGCGGCGGATCGGCCGCCGCCCGAACCCTGGGAGACCCCAATGAACCCACCGCTCATGCCGCAGACCGGCCGCCCGGCGGATCGAATCGAGATGGACGTGGTCTCAATCTGCGGTCCGGTGCGGGAGGAGAACCAGGACGCGGCGGCCGCCTGGCAGGGCGAGGCGGGAGAGGGGGTGCTCCTCGTTGTCGATGGAATGGGCGGTCACGCGGCGGGCCGCGAGGCGGCGGAGATCGTCTTGCGGGTGGCCGTCGAGGTGCTGCAGCGGCCGGGAGGCGACAGTCTGGCCTGGGAGGACCGGCTTCGGCAGGCCTTCGCCGCCTCCCAGGAGGCGGTGCGCGCCACGGCCGCACGCGGCGGCGCCGAGGGTATGGGAGCCACCGCGGTGATGGCGGTCGCCGCCGGCGAGCCCGGCCAGCCGATGCTCCACCTGGCCCATGCGGGCGACAGCCGCGCCTATCTCCTGCGTGGGCGGGCGTTCACCCGCTTGACCTCCGACCATTCGTTGGTCGGCCAGATGGTGCGCGACGGGCTGCTCGCCGAAGAGGAGGCGTTCGGCCACCCCGACAGCAACGTGATCCAGCGTGCCATCGGCCAGTCCGGACCTCTGGAGCCCGAGGTGCAAGTGCCGCTTGCGCTCAACTCCGGCGACCTCATCCTGCTCTCGTCGGACGGCCTGCACGGCGCCCTGCCCGATGACGAGATCGCCCAGATCGTCGTCCTCGCGGCGAGTTCCGGGTCCACAGCCGAGATCTGCCAACGGCTTCTCGACGCCGCCTTGGCGGCGCACAGCGCGGACAACATCACGGTCGGCTACCTGCGGGTGACCTGCGCCGAGAGCTCGGGACGAGGCCGGCGCATCACCCGGGTCGAGGCATTCCCGGCGGGCGGCGGCGAGACCTTCCAAGGAGAGACCCTGTGATCGAATGCGCCAGCTGTCGTACCCTGAATCCCGACGCGGAGCCGGCCTGCCTCATGTGCGGCGCTCCCTTGCAGGCGGCGACCCTGCGCTGCCCCGCTGGGCATCCGATCGATCCCAGCTGGCGCAGTTGCCCGTACTGTGACCGCCTGCGGGCGGGCGGAGACGGTCCGGGGCGCTCCACCCGGCTCGAAGGGGCCGCCGCCGGCCCACCGTCGCCCTCCTCCTACAACCCGACCGTGGTCCAGCCGACGGTGCCGAGCGGCAGCCGCGCCACCCGCCTGGAGGCAGTGCCGGCGGGCTTGGCGGGGTCAGCGGCGCCGCGCCGGACGATGCTCGCCGGTGCCCTGGGGGATGCCGGCAAGGCGAGCTCTCCCGCTGGGTTGCCCCCGGCCGTCGAGATCGCCGCGCCGGCGGCCCCGATTTCCTCCCCGGCGGTGGCCTCCCGGCCCCTGGTGGCCGTTCTTGCGGCGCCCTCGCTCGGGCCAGGAGGGACCGTTTTCGCCGTCCGCCAGGGCAAGAACACGATCGGCGGCGACCGCGCGAGCGACGTCTGTCTGGGCGCCGATCTCCAGGTATCCGCCGAGCATGCCTTGCTCCTCCACCGCGGCACCAGCTTCTTCCTCGCCGACCGGATGTCGACCAATGGCACCTTCGTCAACGGCGAGGAGGTACCGACCAACGGCACGGTCGCTCTGCGCGACCGCGACCGTATCCGCTGCGGTGGAGTGGAGCTGATCTTTCTCCAAATCGAGCCGGTCGAGCCTTCTTCCGGCGCTTCCCTTCCATGAGCTACACGCTCGTACCCACAGGCGAGCAGGAGGAGAGACGGTGTCGACGATTCTGAGCCTCAGGCATCTCAACGGATCGCTCGCTGGCCGCAGCCAGCGCATCGCCATCAAGGAGGGCCAGGTGTTGCGACTCGGCCGCGGCGAGACGAACGACGTCAAGTTCAGCGACACGGCCGACGACAGCGTGAGCACCACCCACGCCGAATTGAGCCTGGAGAAGGGGCGCCTCTACATCGAGGACAAGCGCAGCTCGAACGGCACCTTCGTCAACGGCGCGCCCTGTCCGCCCTTCCAGCGCATCGCGGTGGCCGACGGCTCGCGCATCCGCCTCGCCCGCCAGGGTCCGGAGATGCAGGCGGTGCTCGAGATGGCGGACGCTCCGGCGGCGGCGGCGGTTCCGGCCGGTGCCCCGCCGCCCGCGGCCGGCAAGGAGTCGGTCGGCCGGGCGACTCTCCTGCGCGAGATCGACCGCGCCCGCGGCGAGGAGCGCGACGCCGTCGCCGGCCAGATCGCCAGCACCCGCCGCTCGACCGGCGTCTGGCTGACCGCCGGCCTCCTCGCCGTGCTGGTCTTAGCCGGCGGCGGACTTACCGCCTTCCTCTTTTGGAACCACCGTCAGGAGGTCCGGCACAAGGCGGAGACCTCCGAGACACAGACCCGGCTCGCAAAGGTCACTCAACAGGCCGGCAATATCTGGGGGGACGTCGAAAAGAAGGTGAGCCCGGCGGCGGTGCACATCCGCTGCCTCTACCGCGTGAAGATGCCCAAGATCGTCGCCTCCAACAACCAAGGGGTGGCGCTCGCCTCGGGCGAAGTTCTGCTCTTCGGCGGCGTCACCGGTTCGGGTGTGCTGGTCCGGCCCGGGCTGGTGCTCACCGCCAAGCACGTGGTCGAGCCCTGGAAGCTGCAGTTCGCCGACTGGGAGGTCCTTCAGCGCAAGAGCTCGGCCAAGGCCGAGTACGACGAACTGCAGGTTCAATTCCCGGGCCAGCAGCCGCTGAAGGCCACCCTGGTCGCCTCCTCGGACGAGTTCGACTTGGCGCTCGTCCAGATCCAGACGACGGCGGCGCACGAGGTGCCGATCGTCGCCTCGAATGCCGCCGTCCACGTTACCGACCGCATCGCGGTGATCAGCTATCCGGCCAACTTGGGCGAGCGGCCGGCGCAGGTCCGCAATCTGTCGGGATTCGGCGCCGACCTGTCGAACATCACCGAGGTGACCCCCACCTTCGTCGCCGGCACGGTCACCCACCCGCTGACCGGCAGCACCGGCGCCAACTACGTCGTCTTCGACGCCGCGGTCACCCACGGCAGCAGCGGCGGCGCGGTGATTAACGACAAAGGCGAGCTCATCGGCATCGTCTCGCAGCAGTTCCAGCAGGCGAAATCGATCAACGTGCAGGGCCAGGAAATCCTGATGCAGGAGCCGGTCAACGCCGGCAACAAGGCGGTGAGCGCTGACGACATCCGCTCCTTCCTGCACAGCCATGGCGTGCTCTGACTGGGACGGAGACCGGCGGCATGGACTATCGGATCATCGCCCGCCTTTCGGGCGGCGGCTTTTCGGAGATCTTCGAGGTCGAGGACGCGGCGAGCGCTCTCCCCGAGAGGCTGATCCTCAAGCGCCTGAACGCCGAGATGAGCGCTCTCCCCGCCGTGCGCGCCGCCTTCGCCGAGGAGGCGGCGCTTCTGAGGCAGCTGCGGCATCCCAACATCGTGACCTTCCGGCGCTGCCACTTCGACCCCCAGGAGCGGGTCTGCCTGTTGATGGAGAAAGTCGACGGCGTGCCGCTCGACGCCTGGGTGCAGAGGAACGCCGCGGCCGCCGAGCGGGTGCTCGACCTCTTCGAGCAGATGTTGGGCGCGGTGGACTATCTCCACCACCGTGCGGTGCCCTTCCTCCACCTCGACTTGAAGCCGGACAACGTCCTCGTCACCGAGAGCGCCCCCGGCCCGCAACCGGTGCTGATCGATTTCGGGATCGCCCGGCGGGCGGGGGGCCCTGGGCTCCGGGCCTACTCGCTCCCCTACGGAGCGCCCGAGCAGGTCGAAGGCGGCGCGCTCGCCTGCGCGACCGATGTCTACGCGTTGGGCCAGATGCTCGCCGAAATCCTCGCCGCCCTGCCGCGGCCGGCGGCCGCTCTGATGGCGGTGGTGGAGAAGGCGAGACGCCACCTGCCCGGCGAACGCTATACCGATGCCGGAGCGCTGCGCCTCGCATATCGGCGTGCCCGTCGCGGTGCCGTCCTGCCGCCGGCCGGCACCGCGACGCCCCGCCGGATCCCGTTCCTGCGCTCGCAGTGGTGGCTGGCCGCGGCCACCGCCGGCGGTCTCGCCCTCCTTGGCGGCTGGCTGGTGGTGGGCGGTCCGGTAGAGCCAGGGACCCCGCCCCCGAGCGGCGGCGTGCCGATGGAGGCGGGCGGAGCGGGGCTCCGGCCGCGGTTTCAGGCACTGCAGTCGGCCTTCGAGGAGAAGGTGCTCGATCACCATTGCGCGTTGACCGATCCGACCTATCTCGAGGCGCGCGATCTCGCGGCCACCCTCGCCGAGGACTCGGAGGACGGACTTTGGGCGCGCCATGAGCTGGAGGAGATGCGGCGCAGCTGTCAGCTCGCCGAGGCCGGCGGCCCGGCCGGCGAGGCGGTGCTCGCCACGCTGCGGCAGAAGCATTTGTCCTATCCCCGGCCGTAGAGCCGGGAGAGCGGAAGGAAGGAGACAGGACGTGGAGCAAACGACGAATTCCGGCGGCCGGCGGATCCGGCAGGTGATGATGGCGTGGGCTGTCCTCGCGCTGGCGGCACTGGCGGGTGTGCCGGGGGTGCCGGCCGGCTGGGGCGCCGAGGCGGAGTCTCCCGCGCTCCGCACGATCCTCCGCGCCGCGGACGCTCCGGGCCGTTCCCTGGCGGCGGAGGACCGCAGCGAGATCGAGGAGGCCCTGCGCGAACGGGCCTGGGACGGCGGCGTGGTGGTCTGCGCCGACCACTCCGCCCTCCCGGCCGCTGCCCGGTTCACGGAGGTGTGCCGCGCGCCGGGTCCGGAGGTGGTGCCCCTCTGGTGGGACCTGCAGGTGACGTTGCCGCGTTCCGGGCGGTCCGCCGTGGCGACCGCCACCCTGCTCATCGCCCTGGGCGACGGTCCGCCGAAGAAGGACCCGCCGGAGCTCTTCCTCTTCGGTCCGCTCCTCCTGCCTGCCGGCACCGCGGGAGACGACCACCGCGCCGCCCGGCTCGCCGTCGCCGCAGCCCTGCGGTCGTCGGCGCCCCTTCTCGCTTGGTTTCGGCGGCTGGCGGAGCGTCCCGGTCTGCTGCGGGTGGGCGATCAGCCCCCGGCACCCTCGGCTTCGGAGCTGCAGGAATGGAGCCGCGAGGTGCTCCAGATCGCAGACCTCGTGCTCGACGGCAAGTTGGAGGCGGCGGTCGAACAGGCCGACTGCCTGCTGCTCGAGCCGCGGTTGCCGGTGGACCTGGTGGTGCGCACCCGCGACCTCAAGGACCGGGCGGTGGCCAAGTTGGCGAGCGCACCCCCACCGGCCACCGGGAAAACCGCGCCTGCGGCTGCCGAAAAAGCCGCACCCGCGGTTACGGCCGCCGGGAAGAGGACCGTGTCTGCGCCAGCGACCGCCGCAGGAAAAACCGAGCCTGCATCGGCAGCCGAGCGCTCCGATTCGGTGTTCACGGTGCGTCCGGCCACCGCCGGGGTGGGCTTCGGCGGAGAGGCGACGGCGCAGCTGCGCTTGTCCAAGGACGGAATCTCCCTCCACCGCGCCGGCCACGGTGCCGCCGAGTGGTCGGTTCCCTGGGCTGAGCTCACCTCGCTCGCGGTCGACGGCGGCCTGTGGGAGAGCCCTTACACGCTCGTCCTCGCGGCGCGCGGCGGCCACAAGCACTACTTCTCACTGCTCGACGGTCGTGGACGTTACGCGAGCGGCGCGCCACTCCTCGCCGCCGTCGCCGCGCGCCAGGCGGCTTTCCGCCGCGCCCATGGCGCCGACGGCGGGGCGGCGGACAAAACCCCAGGAGAACAGCCATGAAGACGCACGTCGGACCCTACCGCATCGACGAGTTGGTCGGCCGGGGCGGCATGGGGGTCGTCTACCGCGGCACCCACGAGCACCTGCGCCGCCAGGTGGCGATCAAGGAGCTGGCGCCCGAGCTGACCCGCCAGCCCGAGTTCAAAGAAAGGTTTTTCTCCGAGGCGCGGACCCAGGCGCGCCTGCAGCATCCCAACATCGTCTCGGTGTTCGACCTGATCGAGGACGAGGACGACTTTTTCATCGTCATGGAGCTGGTCACCGGGCGCTCCTGCGACAGCTGGCTCGCCGAGCGCGCGGGTCGGGGTCTCGCCTTGGGCGAGGCGGTGGGGATCTTCTCCCAGGTGCTCGCGGCTCTCGACTACGCCCACTCCGAAGGGGTCATCCACAGGGACGTCAAGCCGTCGAACATCCTGCTCACCCCCGACGGGCGGGTGAAGCTCATGGACTTCGGCATCGCCCTCCTCGTCGGCGACAAGCGTCTGACCGCGTCGCAGTCCTCGATCGGTACGCCAGTCTACATGTCTCCCGAACAGATCCTCCGGCCGCGCGAGATGGACCACCGGACCGACATCTACAGCGCCGCCATCGTTTTTTTTGAGATGCTGAACGGCGCGCCGCCCTTCGACGCCGAAAGCGTGTTCGAGGTCAGCAAGTTCCAGGTAGAGGCGACTCCACCCGATCTCTCCACGCTGCAGTCGGGAGTGCCGCCGGCGGTGGCGAGAGTAGTGTTGCGGGCGCTCGCCAAGCGACCGGACGATCGCTTCCAGAGCGCCGGCGAGATGCTGCGGGCTCTCCGCGACGCGATGACCCCGGGGAGCGCCGACCTCACGACCTCCCCGACGGTCCCCCAGCGCCCTCCGGCGCCGCCGGCCCCGTCTCCCGCTCCGGCCCCGGTACTCCCTCGTCCGTCTCCGCCGCCGCTGCCCGGGGCAGCTGGCCGAAAGCCCGCCGCTCGGCGGCTGTGGGTGGCGGCTGGCGCCGCTCTCCTTCTTGCCTTCGTGGCCTTCGGTATCGCCCACTTCGCCGCGCTGCCCGCCGCGCCGCCTCCGGCCGAGGCGCCGGCTGCCGCCGCGACTCTGGGACCGTCGCCTTCGGTGAGCCCGGAGAGCGTCTCCGCGCCGCCGTCCTCCCGCCCTCTGGAGGGGAATCTGCGGTCGACGCCGGTCGCCGTCCTCACCCCGGCCGAGCCGGTGGCACCTTCGCACCGTCACGAAGCGCCGCGGGCCGAGCGCCAACCTTCGGAACCGCCTCGTTCCCGTCCGTCGCCCGCCATGGTCGACGTGCAGACCCATCAGCTTGAGCTCGTCCGGATTCGCGAGACCCTCCGGCAGGGGATAGAGATCGTGCGTTCCGACATCGAGGCGCAGCAGTTCACCGCCGCCCGTTCTCGGCTCAGCCGCCTGCAAGAGACGGCCGTTCCCTACCGCGCCGATCTCATTGAAGAGGTCGCCCGCCTGCATGCCCTCGACGAGGAGATCACCACGACACAGATTTCGCTGAAAACGGACTCCCTTCGCAAGGAGAGCGAGAAGGAGAAGTGGCAGCAGCGCCTGCAGCAGATCGAAGGCCTGATCGGCGAGAAGTCCTACCCTGAAGCCAGGCAGATGGCCACGAAGTTGGCCGGCGAGAACGGTGTTCCCGAGACGGTCGCCGATCGGGCGCGGGAGCTCGCGGCACAGGCCGATCAGGCCCTCAAGGATCTCTTCAACAAGACAAAGATCAAGACCCAGGATTCGGTGGTCAAGAAGCCACCGCAATAGGGATAACGGGAGGATAGAGACAATGAAACGATTCACCGCATTGGCCCTCATGACAATCTGGCTCGCAGCCCTGGCCGGGACACCGGCGTACTGTCAGTCCCAGGAGCCATCCGGCGGAGGCGACTCTGCGGCCCCGTCCCAGGCGGGTTCGCAGGATCAAAAGCCGAAATCCATAAAGGAGTGGGTGACCGCCAACCGTTCCCGCAAGGGCGCCGTGACGGGAGCGATCGTCGGCGGCGTCCTCGGAGGGCTCCGGGCCAAGTTGCTGGGCCAGAACGTAGCGCGCGGCGTCGCGGCCGGTGCCGCCGTGGGTGGGGTTGCAGGCTATCTCATCGGGCGCCACAAAGACGTCGTTCAATACAGCCGCGACGAAGCGGTGCGCGCCGTCAACTACCAGCCGGGCGACGGCTACGTGATCCGGGTGCAGGAGATTCGCTTCGATCCGCAGACCGTCCAGCCGGGGCAGAAGGCGACCCTCCACATCCGCTATCTGGTCATCGGTCCCGATCCCAAGGAGACCCTGGAGATCCATTGCTACCGGGGCATCAAGTACCAGGGCTCCTACCTGACCGGCGAGGACGCGACGATCAAGGTGCCCCACGGCGGTGGGATCGTCGATGCGACCGCGGAGTTCGAGCTCCCCTCCAATGCGCCGAACGGTACCTATTCGGCCGAGGCCCAGCTGGAGGATACTCAGGGGCGCGCCAACCAGTCCCAGTCCAGCCCGCTCTACATCGCGTCCTAGAAAGGGAGGTACCGGCCATGCTCGCTGCCGTCGTCGTGTTGTCCCTGGGAGCCCTGATCATCCTGGGGCTCGGCTTGAAGCGCGTCCCCGTGGGCGCCGTGGGAATCGTGCTGGTGCTCGGCCGGCGCACGAACGACGTGCGGCAGGAAGGGCTAACATGGCTGTTCCCTTGGCTCACCGAGCTGGTGGTGATCTATCGCCGCGAACGCCAGGTGGACATTCCGCCCGCACAGTACTACACCGCCGACCGGGTGCGGATTTCCTTCAAGACGACTCTCCGCGTCACGGTCACCGACGCCGTCGCTCTCTTCGAGCAAGGGCCGGGCACCTACCAGCCCTTCTCGCGCGATGGTGAGGATGGCCAAAAGGCGGGAGGAGAAGAAGCCAACATCGTCCTCCGCGGCCTGGCGCAGAACTCGATCCGGGAGACCGTGCAGTCGATGCGGATCGACAGCGTCCTTTTCGGCGGCGGGCCGGCGGGCGGTCTGCGGGAGCGCATCCGGGGCGGCCTGGAGCAGACCGCCCGCCGCTGGGGCCTCACCGTCCCGGAGGTCTGGCTGACCGAGGTCGACGCCGACGACAAAGAGGTCAAGCAGGCCGTCCAGTCGGAAGTGCGCGAGCAGATGGAGGGCAAGGGGCGCCTCGCGGGCTGGGAGGCGCAGGTCCAGAAAGGTCTCCTCTTCAATCAGGTGGCGGCCCAGATGGTCGAGCAGGTGAAGCGCGAGCAGGGGCGGGATCTCCCCCTCGAAGAGGCCCGCAATTTCCTCCTCGGCTTCTATCAGAACGATGCGGCGCTGGAGGTCGCGATGCGCGCGGCAGGCGGCACCAACAGCCTCATGCAGCTCTTCTACGCGGGACAGATGGGTTTTCCGGTCCCCGCCCAGGCGCCGCTCGGGGCCGGTGCCGGTGTCGGGGCCGGGAGCCGGCCGCCACGAGCCCTCGCCGCGCCCCCCTCCGTGGCCGAGGAGGGCACCTACGTCCTCGGCCGCGAAGGGGACATCGTCGTCGAGAGCGACGGCGTCTCGCGCCACCACGCCCGTCTGTGGGTCGCGGGCGGCCGGCTTTCGCTCGCCGACCTGGGCTCGACCAACGGCACCTTCGTGAGCGGGCGCCGGCTGACCCCCCAGGTCGCCACTCCGGTCGAGCCCCGAGACACCGTCGGGCTCGGCAAGGGCGAGGTTTTTACCTTCGCCCAGTTGGCGGCGGCGACGAAGACCCGAGTCCTGGCCGCGGGAAATGCCAACGCCAGGACGACCGCTTGAACCGGCGACTGCCGGCGAAAGGTGAGATCGATGAGGATCGCCAAGGCTCTACGCAGCGAACCGGGGAAAGATCTCGTCAGGGACCTCGCGAAGCCTATCGTCACCCGGCTCGCTCCTGACGAGATCGAGGACTTCGACGAGCTAGCCGCTGCCTACTTCGCCGACCCTCACCTCGAAGGTGACGAGATGCTCGGCGATGGTTTCGGGCTGATTCCGGATCTCGTGCTAGTTCTCTCCTTCGTTACGATAACCGTGGATCACCTGCTCCGGAACAGCGCGATCTCGGCGAGGTCCCTCCTGCGGAATCTCGCTGAGGCGCTGCCCGGGGAAAGGCGTAGCGGAGAGGACTCGACAAGAGTGGAGCTCGCAGCCGGTGATCTCGAGCGAGCTCTCGCCGCTGCAGCTGCTGCTCTCCGACAGATCCATGGGGAGGCCCGGACGAAGGTTTCCTTGCAGGAGATCCAGGACCTGGTATACGCGCGTCTCTTTCCGGGTGCGGTCTTCCTCTTCCTGGGAGCCAATCCGGACGGCAGCACGGCGCTGGGGATTGCTCGCGAGCTTCACCAGGTGGAGGCCGTCCTCCGAGAGGCGCCCCTTCGGGAGCGAATCCTCCTCACGTCGGACCTCGCCATAAGTGTCGACGATCTTCAGCGGACCCTTCTCGCCCACCGGCCGCGACTCGTCCACTTCAGCGGTCACGGCAACCGTTCGAACGCCATCCTTGTGGAGAGCGAGGGGGGCGTGGCCAGGGAGGTGTCGGCGGAAAGCCTGTCCAATTTGCTCCGCGTCTTCTCAGACCGCCTTCGTTGTGTCGTGCTCAACGCCTGCCTGTCCGAAGGGCAGGCAAAGGCTATAGCTGAGCACACCGATGCGGTGGTCGGAATGTCTGCGGGGATTACCGACAGAGCGGCGATCAGCTTCTCGCGGAGTTTCTATCGCGCTCTCGGCTATGGCACGGACCTGCAAAAGGCCTTCGACCTTGGATGTTCGCAAATCGACTTGGACGGATTCAAGCTGGAGGCAGGTATCCCGCGCCTGATCCGCGGGCGGAAGAATCCGTGCGAGGTCGTTCTGGTGCCCCAGAGCTCTTCGGCTTGAGGAAGCGGTCTCTCAGGTCCGCAGCTTCACCCGAGCTATTTGCTCCCAAGGGCTCATTCCGCCCGATCTGGACCGGACCACCCGGCCGTCAGGAGGCCGACGGCTCCCCCTCCTGCCCCACCAACAAGAACTCCCAGGAAGGGATACAAAAAATAGTTCACTAGA
>DASQPA010000063.1:0-10122 GCA_035644215.1 Thermoanaerobaculia bacterium | reverse complement strand
GCGGGTGCGCCTGCCTGCGGTACCGCCGGAGGCTCCGGTCTATGAGTGCCTGCTGCCGCGAGATCTCGACGAGTTCGGAATCGGCAACGCCGTGATCGCCCGGGAGCTTCCCTCGGGGGAGATCGCCATCGTGGTTTTTCTCGTGGACATTTTCTGCCTGGGCGTCAAGGATATCGCGCTGGGAGTCTTCGGCGTCTCCGAGTACCACGAGAAGCTCCGCCGCTTCAACGCCAGCGCTTCGTTCGAAAAAGTCTCACCGGCAACCGTGCGCGCTTTGGTCGAAGGCGCCGTCGAGTATGCTGACCGGTTCGGGCTGCCTCCTCACCAAGATTATGACCTGGCATGCCGGATCTTCGCCGGTATCGATCCGGCCCTGGCCGATCGGGCTTTGGCGTACGGAAAAGACGGCAAGCCCTTCTACGTCTCAGGTCCGCGGGATACACCCGGCAAAACCAGGCGCGTGCTCGCGGCGCTCGAAAGGGCCTGCGGGCCGGGCGAGTTCGACTACATGGTGAGGATCGGAGTGGGATTCGAGGAGTGAACGTCGCCCCTGTCTCATCTGCGCGCTCGGGTCTTGCGCTCAGCTTCCCAGCGTCGCCAGCAGCTTCTCGGTGTCGACGGCGGTCTGCTTGACCGACTCGACGCCGTCCAGGAGCTCGTCCAACTGGCCGGAGAGCTCCTGCGGCGACTGCATGGTGACGATCTGGTCGGCGATCAACTGGAAGGAGTTCGAGATCAGGTCGAGCTGACCGCGTGCCACCGCCAGGTAGCGGTGGATCTCGGTCAGCTTCTCGATCCGCTTGTTGATGATCGCCAGGTTCTTGCGCGCGATTCCGGTCTGCTGGTCGTCGTCCTGGGCTCCCGGCTCCGGCGGGGAGGCGGGAACGGTGGCCTTGCCGGCCGTGGCGGGACCGGGAGTGACGCCGCAGACCTGTTCCAGCCGCCGCTTCTCGGCCGCCAGCTGGCGCTCGTCGACCGAGCCCAGGTACTCCTCGTAGCGGGCGCAGGTGACCGAGAGGTCGATGAAGGAGGCGACCAGACGGTCGGTCTTGTCGAGCTCGCCGCGCAGCATCTCGCCGGCGAAGGAGGGGTTCTGGGCCGCCAGCCGGCGGATCTGTCGCTGGCCGTCGACCAGCTCGATCACCCTCTGGCGCGCCTCGGGGGAGAGGATGGCCAGGCGGGCGCTCCTCTCCCGATCCTCCATCTCCTGGCGCAGCTTCTGGAGCCGGGGGTCCCAGAGGGCGCGGCGCAGGAGGCCCGAATCGGGGGCGTGGAGCATCCAGATTCCCTCCAATCCCAGAGTCGCCAGGGCGAGGAGCGGGTTGAGGGTCAGGACCGAGGCGGTGAGCCCGCCCGCCAGGAGCGACAGGTTGTAGGGATTCTTGAAGGCCATCTTCAAGTAAGCGCCCTTGTCCTTCGCCCACTCGGCGGTGACCCGGGCCGTGGTCAGGAGATCGGTGTCCGGGGTGATGACCTGCTTCGGCAGGACCGGCCGGGACAGGGTGGCAGGGGGCGCCGGCGCCGGAGGGCGATTCCCCGTCGCGGGGCGCTGGGCCGGCCGGTTCTGTGGGATCGGCGGGGTCCGCCCTTTGCTGCCCGAGCTCTCCATGGGGAGATTCTACGCGGGCTTGGGCTCCGCCGGGGCGGCCGGAGAATACAAGAGGTCCAGAAGCTGCTTTTCGACCGCCCGGAACTCGGGCGCCGACTTGAGCGCCACGTCGTGGACCGGGAAGGCCGGGACGTCCACCTTGTGGAGGATGCGCGCCGGCCGGGAGGAGAGGACGTAGACCGTGTCGGCCACGTAGACCGCCTCGGAAACGTCGTGGGTGACGAAGAGGTTGGTGTTGTCCTCGTCGCGCGAGACGTCCAGGAGCAGGCTCTGCATCCCCCAGCGGGTCTGCGGGTCGAGAGCGCCGAAGGGCTCGTCCATGAGCAGGATCTTGGGCCGGTTGATGAGAGTGCGGGCGATCGCCACCCGCTGTTTCATGCCGCCCGAGAGGTCCTTGGGGTAGCGGTCGGCGAACTCCGCGAGGCCGACCGATTTCAGATACTTGTCCGCCCGCTCCCGGCGCTCTGCCTTGGGCACCCCCTGGAGACGCGGGCCGTACTCCAGGTTGTCCCGCACGCTGAGCCAGCCGAAGGAGGTGTAGGCCTGGAAGACCATGCCGCGGTCGCGGCCGACGTCCTCGACCGGCTTGCCCTCGACCAGGATCTCCCCCTGGGTGGGGACGAGGAGGCCGGCGATGGCTTTCAAGATCGTCGACTTGCCGCAGCCCGAGGGTCCCAGGAAGACGACGATCTCGCCCACCCCGGGCTTGTCCAGGATGTCGAAGGAGACGTCGCGCACCGCCTCGGTCGCCCGGCCGGAGTGGTCGATGTAGGTGATGCAGAGCCCCGAGACCCGGAGCTTGGGGGTCTCCGCCGCCGGCTCGTGGCGGTAGGTGGCGGCCTGGGGCTTGCTGGGGAGGGTGACGGCGACGGTCCCCGGCTCGCCGGTGCCCGGGGGGATCTGGGGTTTTTCGTGGTCGCTCATGTCGTCGTCTCCCGCCAGCGGAAGAACACGCCGGAGAGCAAACGGATGACGAAGTCGGTCAAGAGGCCGATGCCGCCGATGACGAGGAGGCCGGCGAACGACCACGACGCCTTCTGGTGGGTGCGGGCGAGCTCGACCATGTAGCCCAGGCCGTGCTCCGGATTGACCTGCTCGGCGAGGATGACGTAGGTCCAGGAGATGGCGTTCATCACCCGGAAGGAGTCGAAGATCTCGGGGAGCGCCGCGGGCAGGAGCACGGTGCGGATCACCTGCCAGCGGGAGGCGCCGAGGGTGAGCGAGGTCTGCACCAGCTCCTCGGGCACCGTCCGGATCGCCGTCACCACGACCGGCAGCAGGTAGACGAAGACACCGAGGAAGAGGAAGGCGATCTTCTCCTTCTCATAGATCCCGAACCAGAGGATGAGAAGCGAGATGAAGGCCGAGATCGGCATGTAGCGCAGGGGCGCCACGATCGGCTCGAAGAAGCGGTTGATCGGCTCGAAGGCCCCCATCAGCACCCCGAGCGGCAGGGCCACCGCCGAGGCGAGGAGGAAGGCGGTGAAGATGCGCCGGGACGAGACCAGGATCGCATCCCAGAGGTCGTACTGCAGGAAGAGCTGCAGCGTGCCGCGCAGCGTCTCGGTGGGGGAGGGGAGGAAGTCGGGCGGCGCGAAATGGCCGTACGTCAGGAGGCACCAGACGACGGCGACGAGGATCGGGGCGAAGAGCCCGATGATCGTCGCCGTCGACCGCGGCAGCGGCTCGCGCAGGGCGAAGAGGCTGGATTTGCGGCGCGCCATGGTTTATTGCGTCGCCAGGACCACCTTGATGTCCGTCCGGCGGTTCAGCTGGCGCCCCGTTTCGGTGGCATTGTCGGCCACCGGGTTCGCCGCGCCGTGACCGATGGTCTGGAAGCGCGACGCCTCGATGTTGGGGAAGTTCTTGAGGATGTAGTCCTTGACCGCCGCCGCCCGCCGTTCGGAGAGCGTCAGGTTGGCCCGCTGGGTACCGGTCGCGTCGGTGTTCCCCTCGACCCTGAGATAGGTGTTGCCGAAGGAGGTCATGGTCTCGCCCAGGGCGTCGAGGACGATGTAGGAGCCGGCCATGATCTCGTCCGAGGCCGGAGTGAAGTGGATCTGAATCTGCTTGTTGATGATCGCCCGGTCGGTCTGCGAAGGCGCCTTGGCGGCGAGCTTCGGCTCCTCGACCTTCTGGCCGGGATAGGCGGCGGCCAGGGCCTGGAGGAAGCGGGTGTCCACCCAGTCCCTGGCCTCGACCGGCCGGGTGACCAGCCCCTTCTTGCGCCAGATGATGAAGGCGGTGTCGAACAGGGTCTCGAAGTGCGCCTTGCCGCCCGAGAGCCCGTAGAACTGCGCGTTGTCGGCATAGGGAGTGAGCTTCAGCCCGGAGAGCATGCCGGAAACGGTGTCGGCGTCGAGCTTCAAGGCCTTGCCGACGAGGGCGTAGGAGCCCTGCGGGTCGTTCTTGATCTGGTCGATCCCTTCGAGCCAGCCGTGGACGAAGTCGCGCACCGTGTCGGGGGCTTTGTCGATCAGGTCCTGCCGGGCGACCAGGGTGTCGGCGATGATGTTGGTCGCCGCCTGGGTCGAGACGAGGACGTGGGCCTCGGCGCCGCGCGCCTCGACGGCGGCCGAGAGGTCGGGCTCCCAGGTCACCGCGGCGTCGACCTGCTTGGCCTTGAAGGTGGCGGCGGCGGCCGGCGCGTCCTGGGTGAAGATGATCCCCTGCTCGACCGCGGCGCGGTCGTTGGGGGAGAGCCCGGACTGGGCGAGCAGGTAGAGGAGCAGGAAGTGCGAGGGCGTGAACTGGGTGCAGGCGATCTTGTGGCCCTTGAGATCCTCGATCGACTTGATCGAGGCGATCGAGACGATGCCGTCACCGCCGCGCGACCAGTCCTGCATGATGACCGACTTGGCCTTGGTGTTCTGCTCGGCGAGGATCGAGGCCTCGCGCGCCCAGTTGTCGACCGTGTCCCACATGATGTCGATGTCGCCCTTGCGGAACGCCGCGAGCTTGGCCGCGGGGTCTTCCAGGAGCACGAACTTGACGTCCATCCCGTACTTCTTCTTGAACTGCGAGCCCGGGTTGGGGTCCATGCCGTTGTTGAACACGATGCCCGGCGAGTGCCCGGCCCAGGTGTTGATGCCGACCACCAGCGGGCGGTCGAGCTTGCCGCTGCCGCCGAGGTTGCTCGCCGGGGCGACCCCCTCCGAGCCCTTGCCGCGCTCGGGGTCCGGCGGGGCATGGCCCAGGGCGTCGAAGTCGCCCTTGCCCACGGCCTCGGTCTTGCCCGAGGCGGCCCCCTTGTCGCCGGTGGCCCAGGTCTTGAGGCTCGCTCCCTTGTAGTGCCAGAAGGCGTAGCCCAGGACTCCAAGGATGATAAGGGTGACGAAGATCTTCGCGAACGGTGTCAGCTTCATGGTTCCTCCCGCCTTCGTCTCCGCACAGCCCTGCTAGTTTCCTCGGGGGCCGCGGAGGAGCGAGCTGGTTGCCAAAGTTAAACTTGAGCTGCAAGCCCCGTGGGGGCTGTGACCTTGTCTACATGGTCTTCTGGCCCTGGGACGCCTGCTGGGCGGCCCGCTTGGCCTTGAGCTCGGCGAGCTGCTGCTTGGCCTGAACGTCTCCGACCTGCCCCTTGAGCGCGGCGAGCCGGGAGTCGAGCGAGGTGTCGGCCAGCTCCTTGCCGAGGTTGGCCTCGGCGATGGTGGTCTTGATGTGCTCGCGCACCTTGTCCAGGGCGACCACCTCGGCATCGACCGAGAGGCCGTCCAGCTGCTCCTGGATCTTGATCCGCGCTTGCGCCGACTGGAACTTGGCGAGCTGGGTGTCGCGCTCGGCCTTGAGCTTCTTGATCTCGCCCTGGACGGTCAGGAGCGACGACTTGGCCGACTCGGCGTCGCTGTTGGCGGTCTCGAGCTCGGTCTTCATGTCGGCGAGCTCGGCAGTCAGGCCGTTCTTCTTCTGGATCAGGACGACGGCCAGGTCGTCCTGGCTGGTCTCGACCGCGGTATTGAGCTCGGCCTCGGTCTGTGCCAGATCGCGGGTCGCCCGCTTGTAGCGCTCGTCGATGTCCTCGCGGCGCTTGATGATCGCGGCGGTCGCGTTGCGCAGCCGGGTGTACTTCTCGACCATCCCGTTGATCGCGTTCTCATAGGCGATCTCCGGGTGCTCTTTTTCGATGTCCGAGATCCACAACGACAGGAAGCCTTTCCACAGGTTTCCGAGACGGGCGAAAAATGAGACTCCTGCCATGGCTTGGTTTCCTTAAGTAGACGTAGGTTCTGGCGGTCGCTGGAGCTTCGGAGAATCCCGAACGACCTGGGCGACCGTCTCCTGGCCGAAGAATTCGAGGATCTGCTGCACCTCGAGCTTCTTCGCGTTGCAGGCGCCGACCACTCCCTGCTGCTCGCGGATGCGGCTCTCCGCCGCTTCGCGGATGCGCTTCATCTCCTGCTCAAAGGTGGCGATCTTCTTCTCCGCCTCGGCGCGGAAGCCCTCCGCCTGGGCGGCACCGGTCTGGATGTAGCCTTCGAGCGCCTGGATCTCCTGGGCCGTGGCCTCGATGATCCGCTCGATGGGAATGCCGAAGGCTTTGAGCGAAGCCGCGACGATCTGTTTTTTGACCACTGCGGGAGTCTCCGCCGGCAGGTTGGCGAGGAGCTCCTTGGCCCGCTCGACCTGGCCGCGCTCGTCGGCGGCGATCCCGGCGGCGTCGAAGACGGCGTCGAAGTCGACGTTGCCGGCGACCGGCGCGGGGGGCGGGGTCTGGAAGACCTCGGGGCCGATGCTCGCAGTGGGAGCGGCCGTCCCGGGATCGGCGCTCGCGGTGCTGGCGGCATCCACCGCCGCGGGGGCGCCGGGGTCGCTCGCCGGCAGGGGCTCCAGGGAAGCCTCGGTGCCGTCCTTCTCGATGAACCAGCCGAGGACGGTGTGTCCCCAGCCTTTGCGGTCGTCACTCATGGGTAAGGGTCCGTCCGAGTCCCTGGAACACCGGAGGCGCTGGTCGGTGGGTCACGGAAAAAATCATATCACGCGGTCTATCGTCAGGCGGGGAAGCCCGGAAGGGCACCCTGGAATGAACTACGTAGAGATCGCGCCCGAGTTCCGCCCTTCGCAATTTTATGTTACCGTGGTACCATGGTACGAGAAGGAGGGAGCGGACATGGAGACTCCCAAGACCGCCGATCCGCTCGTCGTCGAGCGGGTGCAGACCGGCGTGCGGATCGAGAAGCGTCTGTTGAAAGTCTTGAAAGCGCTGGCGGAGTACTACGAGATCTCTCTGGGCGACCTGCTGGAGGGGATCGTGCTCCACGCCTTCGACGGCAAGGTGCCGTTCGGCGTGGAGTCGCTGGCGCGGATCGCGGATTTGAAGAAGGTTTACCAGCTGGACCTGGACGCCACGGCGAGCCATCGGCTGAAGGAGGCACCGGGCCATGCCGGCACTGACTGACAGCGATTTCGTCACCGCTTTCGAAGCCTGCGCCCTCTCCAACGAGGATTTCCACCACCGGGACCACGTGCGGCTGGCCTGGCTCTATCTGAAGGACCTGCCGCCGGAGGAGGCCCTGGCGCGCTTCGCCACCGGCTTGAGGCGCTTCGCCCACGCCCACGGCAAGCCGGGGCTCTACCACGAGACCATCACCTGGGCCTACCTGTTGCTGATCCGCGAACGGATGGCGCGGACGGCCGCGGACACCTTCGAGGAGTTCGCCGCCGCCCATCCCGACCTCCTGACCTGGAAGCCGTCGGTCCTGGAGAGCTATTACCGCGCCGAGACTCTGAGATCGGAGCTGGCGCGGCGGGTGTTCGTGATGCCGGACCGGATAGGTGGTGAGCCTGCAGAGGGCAGCGGACCCGGCACCCGGGCGCGCGAGCCGTCTGCGACCTGCATCCGACGACCGCCGCCCTGCTCGTCAGTGATCGCGTGCATGCATTCGACGATCGCCGCCCTGCTCGTTGGTGACCGCGTGCGTGTATCCGATGACCGCGACCCTGCTCGCCGGTGATCGGGTGCCTGCAGCCGATGATCGCGCCCTGCTCGTCAGTGATCGTGTGCGTGCAGCCGATGATCGCCACCCTGCTCGTCAGTGACCGGGTGCGTGCATCCGATGACAGCGACCCTGCTCGCCGGTGACCGGGTGTGTGCATTCGATGACCGTGACCTGTTCGCAGGTGATTGCGTGTGTGCATTCGGTGACTGCCCGCAGGCTGTCGCTCAGGGAGCCATCGCGGCCCAGAAAAATTTGTCGGACGCAAAGTGTCGCTTTCTCCGCCCTGGGGCCTTTAAGGTAGGCCCGGATCGAGAGGAGTGACCCTGGATGGTGCCACTACGAGCTATGCCCAACCTGTCAGGCGCGAGGCCGCCACGAGGCCACCCGCGCCGTCCTCTTATAATCGCATCGACCTATGCGCGTGGTTGCATGATGAACGAGGAACCGACGGCGAGCCGCATCCCCCTCTCCTTCGCCGAGGAGGGGCTCTGGTTCCTCGACCAGCTGGCGCCCGGGAGCGCGGCTTATAACGAGTCGATCGGGCTCCGGCTGCGCGGTCCGCTCGACCTCCCCGCTCTGGCGGCGAGCCTGGCGGAGCTGGTCCGGCGGCATGAGGCGCTGCGGACGACCTATCGCACTTGCGAGGGTGCTCCGGAGTCGATCATCGCTTCAGCGCTCCAGCCGGCCGTGCATCGGGTCGACCTTTCGGGAGTATCGAGAGGGGAGGAGGAGGAGCTGCGGGCGCTCGCCGCGGAGGCCGCGGTCCCTTTCGATCTGGTGCGGGGGCCGCTCCTGCGGATCACCCTGGTGCGTCTCGCTTCGGACGACCACCGGCTCCATCTCTCGATCCATCACTCGATCTATGACGCGGCGTCCCGCGAGATCCTCCTCCGCGAGTTGGGGCGGCTCTATGCGGCCTTCTCCTCCGGCTGTCCCTCGCCTCTCCCGCCGCCCCTTGCCCAGGCCCGCGACTCCGCGCGCTGGCAGCGCGAGCGCCAGGAGAGCGAGGAGGTCGCGGCGCAGCTCGCCTTCTGGCGTGACCGGCTGGCCGGGCTGCCGGAGATCTCGCTCCCCGCCGACCGCCCCTCCCCTTCGGAGCCCAGCGGACGCGGGGCGCGGCTCGCCGCCGCTTTTCCAGTGCGCGGGCTGGCGCCGCTCGGCGAGCTCGGCCGCCGGCAGGGGACATCGCCCTTCATGCTGCTCCTCGCGGTCTTCGTCGAGTTGCTCCACCGCTACACCGGGGAGAGCGATCTGCCGATCGGCACGACGGTGTCGAGCCGCAACCGCCTCGATTTTGAAGAGATCGTGGGATTCCTTACCAACACTCTGGTCCTACGGACCGTGCGGCCGGCGGAAGCGACGTTCGTCGAATTGCTGCAACAGGTTCGGCAGGTCACCCTGGAGGCGCTGGCGAATCAGGAGGTGCCGTTCGAGCGCGTAGTCCAGGAGCTTCCGCCGCGGCGTCGGAGCGGTCGGCATCCGCTCTTCCAGGTGATGTTCATGGCCCAGCCGGTACCCTGGCGGGAGCGCCGCTGGGGAAATCTCCAGGTGACCCCCTTCGAGGTCTACAACGGCACCGCCAAGTTCGACCTTCTCGTCCATTTCTATCTCGGGGAGGACGTGTTGACCGGCGGCGTCGAGCTTTCGACCGACCGTTTCGACCACACGACTGTCCAGCGCCTCCTCGCTCACTTCGGCCGCCTGCTGGAAGGGGTGGCGGCGGCGCCGGAGCGACCGCTCGCCGAGCTTTCGCTGCTGACCGCCGGAGAGTGCCACCAGCTCCTCTCCGAATGGAACGCCACCACGGTCGAGCGCCCCTCCGGGACTCTCCTTCAGGAGCTGTTCACGGCGCAGGCGGCGCGGATCCCTGACCGGGTGGCGGCAGGCCGCCACGGCGAGGTCTTGACCTACGGCACCCTCGACGAGCGCTCGAATCGCCTGGCGAATCACCTCCGGGGGCTGGGGGCCGGTCCGGCAGCACGGATCGGGCTCGCCGTGGAGCGCTCGCCGGAGATGGCGGTCGCCCTCCTCGCGATCCTCAAGGCCGGCGCCGCCTATGTGCCGCTCGATCCCGCCGACCCGGCCGAGCGTCTGGCGCTCCTCCTCGCCGAGGCCCGGCCGACCCTGCTGGTGACCGAGGAGCCCTTCCTCTCTCGGCTTCCCAGCTCGCAAGCCAGGATCGTCTGCCTGGACCGCGATCCCTGGACCGCCGCGAGCCCCGATCCGCCCGCGCGGTGGACGGACGAGGCGGGGCTCGCCTACGTGCTCTACACCTCCGGCTCGACCGGCCGGCCCAAGGGGGTAGAGGTCTCCCACCGGGCGGTCGTCAACCTTCTCTTCTCCATGGCCAAGCGGCCGGGCCTCGCGGCGGAGGGAGTGCTCCCCGCCCTCGCCACCCTCTCTTTCGACATCGCCGGGCTGGAGATCTACCTCCCTCTCCTCGTGGGCGCCTGGGTCGAGCTGCTGGCCCGGGAGGAGGCGATCGACGGCCGGCTCCTGGGCGCGCGGCTCGCGGCCCTGGGGGCCAGCTTCGTCCAGGCCACCCCGTCCGGCTGGCGGCTGCTCATCGAGTCCGGC